>CAUVMS010000023.1:0-26624 GCA_963552815.1 uncultured Actinomyces sp.
AGACCTACGCCCAGGGCTGGACACTGGGGCGCATGCCGGCTGTCGACCGGGCCATTGCCCGAGTCGCCACCTGGGAGATCGTCTACAACGACGAGGTGGATGCACCAGTCGCTGTGGATGAGGCCATGACGCTGAGCCGGATGCTCTCCACCGATGAGTCCCCCAGGTACCTCGGAGGACTTCTGGGGCGTATCGGCGACCTCGCGGACACGTTGCGCTGAGCCACGGAGTGGAGGGGCTCACGGCATGGGGAGAAATCCCTATGCCGTGAGCCGCGCTCGTCCGGCACTGGTGGCCTAGGCTGAGGCCACCCCCTCTGCCGATGCTGGAGTACCCCGTGAGTCAGCTG
Organism: uncultured Actinomyces sp.; assembly: GCA_963552815.1. Taxonomy (GTDB): domain Bacteria; phylum Actinomycetota; class Actinomycetes; order Actinomycetales; family Actinomycetaceae; genus Actinomyces. Next base: position 350 of record CAUVMS010000023.1, read on the forward strand.
CCTCCCCAGGATCCCAACGACTACCCCTACATCAAGGGCACCGGCGCACCGCTGGACGGGGCAGGCGGCGTCGACAACCCTGTAGCAGTGCTGTCCGGCCCCCACGGGGCCGGCTACCCCTGGGCTGGATCGGGAATGGCCTACCCCGCCGCGCCTTATCCCTTCGGAGGCCTCCCGCCGTCTTCAGCAGCGCCTGGAGGTTGTCCGTGGAATGGACCCATGCCTCTTCCCCACGGTTCCTATCCTCCGATGCGACTGTCACCTGTACGTGGATTCGCCTGGAACGACCCGGCCCGCGCATGCGAGCGCAAGCGCTCCGCGAATCGGAAGGTCTCGCTCTCAAGTGGAATCATCGGGGTCATCACCATGATGATCCAAATGATCATCATCGTCACCATGTTCCTCGCCATCGGATACGTGGGGCAGCAGAGCGAGCTCTTGCTGTTCGTGTCCCTTCTGATCGTGGTCTTCGCCCCGATGGCCGTTGGCCTGGGATGGGCCGCGACCTTCATTCTCGCTCTCGTCGCGTGCATTCAGGCCCGATCCCGCACGCCTCAGGTTCAGCCCGACGGATGGCCCCAGGCCAAGACGCCAACGCTGGCGCTGCTGGTCACAAGCATCGTGGCGGGACTTCCCACCCTCATCATGTACGTGATCCTGTACGAGGGGCTCTCACGCGACTACAACGCTGATTTCATCGATGGCTTTCTGGAACCATTGCTCATGTTCTACGGCCTGAGCCAGCTCCTGATCACAGTGGGGTTCGGGTTTCTTCTCCGCATGAGCAAGGCACTGGACCCGGCGGTCAGAGTGCCTCAGGCCCCGGGAACGCAACCCGCATGATCTCTTTCCGGCGGCGATGCGAACTCGGGTGCCGTCGAGATGCTCTTCGAGGCTGATCAGCGCGGGATGCTGGGAACTGGGCCATGAAGCGGGAGGGCTCGCGGCATGGGGCGGACTCTATGCCGCGAGCTGTGCCCACCCGACACCGCTGGCCTAGTCTGAGGCCGTCCCCTCTGCCGACGCTGGAGTTCCCCGTGAGCCACCTACCTCCCCAGAGTCCCAACAACGACCCCCGTGTCCAGGGCGCCGGCTACCCGCGGAACACTCCCATGCCTGTTCCATACGGCCACTACGACTCCTTGATGGGGCTCGCTCCTGTTCCTGGCTTCGGCTCGAACGATCCGGTGCTGATGGAGGTTCAGCACAAGCGCTCCGCGACCCGCAATGTCTCCGTCTCCAGCGGCATCGTCGGGCTCATCACCATGATCATCCAGGTGATCACCAGTACCTCCATACTCGTCGCTGACAGCTTGCCGTTCCTGGATTTCGCGCTCCTTGTCGTTCTCATGATGATCGCCTCCCCGTTCGTCGTTGGCCCCGGGTGGATCGTTACGTTCATTCTTGCGGTCATCGCTTGTATTCGGGCGCATTCCCGGACGCCTCGGGTCCAGCCTGACGGATGGATCGAAGCCAAGATGCCAATGTCGGCGCTGCTGGCTGCGAGTATCGTGGCGGGACTTCCCACCCTCGTTATTTATGCCACTTTGTTCTGGCAGATCCAGCACGGCACCAATGATGGGGACACCCACACCTATGTCTTCTATTCAGTACTTGTCGTCTGCGACCTGGTGGAGGTTCTGATCGCGGTGGGGTTCGGATTTCTTCTCCGCAAGAGCAAGGCACTGGACCCGGCGGTCAGAGTTTCTCCGGCCCCGGGAACGCAGTCGGCATGATCCGGTCCCAGCGACAATGAGAACTCGCCCGCCGGCGCAGCCCCTCAGCCCGCACCAACGTGTCCTGGTGCACCAGGCCGGAGCGCAGGCTGAGGGGCACCGCATCGACTACTCATCCATGGCCCGAACGACGATGTGGTCAATGTCCACCTGGGCCTGCGTGAAGCCCTCGTGGTTGAGCCGCCCCCGGTGGGGGCTGCCGGTGTCAGGCGGCGCACCGACTCACGGCACACGGGGGTGACCATTATCTCGGCGAGTCCTGTGGTTCTATCTCGCTAAGTCCCCTGGGGCGACATACACTTGCGGGCGACCAACATCCTTTAAGTCCGTCCAGAGAGGCGGGGAAGGGGGCCTGCAATGGCCGAACGTTTGTCAGGCGCTTCCAGCGCACCATCCCAGGGCAAGGAGATTCTCGGCCCCCCCGAGATAGCCCGTTCCCTGTTCCGTATTGCGCATGAGATCTTGGAGCGCAACCACGGAGCCCAGGACGTCGTCGTTCTGGGGATCCCCAGCGGAGGAGTCCCTCTGGCACAGAGGCTGGTCGAGGCGCTCGCCGTTGCCGCAGCCGGAGGAAAGCAGCAGCCCGCAGCCACGACTCCCAGAATCCCGGTCGGCACCCTGGACATCACCATGTACCGCGACGATCTGGGACGTCACCCCATTCGCGTGCCGCGCCCCACTGAGATCCCCCAGGACGGCATCGACGGCAAGGTCGTCGTTCTCGTCGACGACGTCCTCTACTCCGGCCGCACGATCCGGGCGGCCCTTGACGCCCTGGGCGCCATCGGTCGCCCTCGAGCAGTCCAGCTGGCGGTCCTCGTGGACCGAGGTCACCGCGAGCTCCCCATCCGGGCCGACTACGTGGGCAAGAACCTGCCGACGTCCCGATCCGAGAAGGTCGTGGTCTCCCTGACCGAGCTCGGCGCCTCCACCGACGCCGTCACCATCGTCCCCGCAGATGTGCCCGCCGTGTCCTCGAGCGAGCACCCCGACCAGGAGGCCACCCGATGAAGCACCTGCTCTCCGCCAAGGACCTGACCCACGACGAGACGGTCATGATCCTGGACACTGCTGAGGCCATGGCCGCAACCCAGAGCCGCGCGGTCAAGAAGCTGCCCACCCTGCGCGGCAAGACCGTGGTCAACCTCTTCTTCGAGGACTCCACCCGTACCCGCCTGTCCTTCGAGGCTGCCGCCAAGCGCCTGAGCGCCGACGTCATCAACTTCTCGGCGAAGGGATCCTCGCTGTCCAAGGGAGAGTCCCTCAAGGACACTGCCCAGACGATCATGGCCATGGGGGCGGACGCCGTCGTGGTGCGTCACTCGGCCTGCGGGGCCGCCCACCTCCTGGCACACGCCGGTTGGATCAACGTGCCCGTCCTCAACGCGGGCGACGGAACCCACCAGCACCCCACCCAGGCGCTCCTGGACGCCATGACCCTGCGCCGCTGGTACATTCCGGGCGCGCCAGCCACGGCGGACGGGAGCCCCGCACCTCAGGGACGTGATCTGGAGGGGGCCCGCGTCATCATCGTCGGAGACGTCCTGCATTCCCGGGTGGCCCGCTCCAACGTGGACCTCCTGACCACGCTTGGCGCCCAGGTCACCCTGGTGGCACCTCCGACGCTGCTGCCCGTCGGCATGGACAGCTGGCCCTGCGAGGTCTCCTACGACCTCGACGAGGCCATCGAGGAGGTTCAGCCCGACGCCGTCATGATGCTGCGTGTCCAGCGCGAGCGCATGAGCGCCGCCGGCGGTGGCTTCTTCCCGAGCCCCGCCGAGTACTCCAGCGTCTACGGCCTCAACTCCGCCCGCCGCCGGGCCATGCCGGAGCACGCCATCGTCATGCACCCCGGTCCCATGAACCGCGGCCTCGAGATCACCGCCGAGGCCGCAGACGACCCCCGCTCACGCATCATCGAGCAGGTCGGCAACGGCGTCTCCGTCCGTATGGCCGCCCTCTACCTCCTCCTCGCTGACGAAGGGAACCAGCTGTGACCTCCCACCTCCTGACCGGTGTCCGCCCCTACGGCGAGGACCCCACCGACATCCTCATCACCGACGGCACCATTACAGCCATCGGCCCCAACGCGGCGGCGAAGGCCCCTGCCGACGCCGTGCGCCACGACCTGGACGGGCTCATCGCCCTGCCCGGGCTCGTCGACATCCACACCCACCTGCGCGAGCCTGGCGGGGAGTCCGCCGAGACCATCTACTCCGGCACCCGCGCCGCAGCCGTCGGCGGCTACACCGCCGTCTTCGCGATGGCCAACACCACCCCCGTCCAGGACACCGCCGGCGTCGTCGAGCAGGTCCTGCGTCTGGGGCGCGAGGCCGGCTGGGTGGATGTCCACCCCGTCGGCGCCGTCTCCGCAGGTCTGGCCGGCGAGCACCTCGCCGATATGGGGGCGATGGCCACCTCCGCCGCCCGGGTGCGCGTCTTCTCCGACGACGGCAAGTGCGTCTCCGACCCCGTCCTCATGCGCCGGGCCCTGGAGTACGTCAAGTCCTTCGACGGCGTCATCGCCCAGCACGCCCAGGATCCCCGCCTCACCGAGGGCTCCCAGATGCACGAGGGTGTCGTCTCCGCCGAGCTGGGCCTGCGCGGGTGGCCGGCGGTGGCCGAGGAGTCGATCATCGCTCGTGACGTCCTGCTGGCCGGGCACGTCGGCTCACGCCTGCACGTGTGCCACCTGTCCACCGCCGGCAGCGTCGACATCATCCGCTGGGCCAAGGCCCGCGGCATCAACGTCACCGCGGAGGTCACCCCGCACCACCTCCTGCTGACCGACGAGATGGCCCGCACCTACTCGCCCCTGTACAAGGTCAACCCCCCGCTGCGCACAGCCGAAGACGTCGAGGCCGTCCGCCAGGCTCTGGCCGATGGCACCATCGACGTCGTCGGAACTGACCACGCCCCCCACCCGGTGGAGGACAAGGACTGCGAGTGGCAGGCCGGAGCCTTCGGCATGACGGGCCTGGAGACCGCGCTGAGCGTCCTGATCGAGACGATGGTGAGCACCGGCCGCATGACCTGGCGCGACATCGCCCGGGCCATGTCCTCGGTCCCGGCCCGCATCGGCCGACTGAGCGACCAGGGGCGTGAGCTCGAGGTCGGGGCCCCGGCCAACATCACGGTGGTGGACCCCGAGGTCCGCCGCACCGTCGACGGCGCCGCCCAGTGGACCAGCTCCACGAACACCCCCTACGCGGGCATGGAGCTGCCGGGACAGGTGATGGCGACCTTCCTCCACGGCCGCCCCACCGTCCTGGACGGGGCTCCTGTCGAGGCTCATGCCTGAGTCGCCCCACCGCCCAGCCGCCCTCCTTGTGCTGGAGGACGGCTGGGCCCTGCGGGGCCGCAGCTACGGGGCTCAAGGACGTACCATCGGGGAGATCGTCTTCTCCACCGGGATGACCGAAGACAAGGAGACCCGATGAGCCCCGCCGACAACCACCACTCCAGCCGGGCCCGGCGGCCCTTCGGCGCCCGCCTGGCCGACGCCATGGAGGACCAGGGCCCCCTGTGCGTCGGGATCGACCCTCATCCGGGCCTGCTCGACGCCTGGGGCCTGACCGACTCGGCCGCGGGACTGAGGGACTTCGCTCTACGGACCGTCGAGGCGGTGGACGGGCGCGTGGCCGCCGTCAAACCGCAGTCCGCCTTCTTCGAGCGCCACGGCAGCGCCGGTATCGCGGTGCTTGAGGAGACGCTGGCGGCTCTGCGCGACGTCGGCACCCTGTCGGTCCTCGACGTCAAGCGCGGCGACATCGGTTCCACGATGGCCGGCTACGCCCAGGCCTACCTGTCCGACGGCGCGCCCCTGGCCGCCGACTCCATCACGGTCTCGCCCTACCTGGGCTACGGCTCCCTCACTCCCGCGCTGGACCTGGCGGAGGCAAGCGGGCGGGGCATCTTCGTCCTGGCGCTCACCTCCAACCCCGAGGGGGCCACTGTCCAGCACGCCGTCCGCGGGGACCAGGCGGTGGCTGCAGGTGTTGTGGAGGGAGTGACCGCCTCCAACGCCTCCGCGAGCGGCGAGGGCAGGCTCGGCAGCATCGGGCTGGTCATCGGAGCCACCGTCGGAGAGTCCGTCTCCCGGCTGGGGATCGACCTGCTGCGTGCCAACGGTCCGCTGCTGGCTCCCGGCGTCGGTGCTCAGGGCGCGGGGCCGGCTGAGCTGGAGTCCGTCTTCGGGGCGGCTCGCCGCCATGTCCTGGCCTCCAGCTCGCGCGGGGTCCTCAAGGCCGGCCCCTCCATCGAGGCGCTGCGGACGGCTGCGCTAGCGGCGACACATGAGGCTGCCACTGCTCTGCGCTGAGCATGTGTGCGGGAACACGAAGTCAGTGCCGGAATACCGTTCCCTGCGAATGCGAGTGCACCCAACCCGACTTATGCTTGTGGTGCGGGTCACTGGCATTGGACTGGGGAGGAGACCAACATGACGCTTCCTACACTGACACCTGAGCAACGAGCTGAGGCGCTGGAAAAGGCCGCTGCTGCGCGATCGCAGCGTGCTCGCATCAAGTCCGAGCTCAAGAGCGGAGAGCTCAAGCTCTCGGAGTTCTTCGCCGCCTCCGAGAGCGACGAGGTCCTGGGCAAGATGAAGGTCAGGGCGCTGCTCGTCTCCCTTCCGCGAGTAGGCACCACAACAGCCGACGCCATCCTCGAGGACGTGCGTATCGCCGAGTCCCGGCGGGTGCGGGGCCTGGGGGCGAACCAGCGGGCGGCGCTGGTCGAGCGTTTCGGCTGAGACGCCGGCTCGTGCTGGCGGTGCCCGGTAGGTCATCATGTGCTCATGACCGACGCCGTGGCCACCAACTCGTCCGCTCCCGCCCTTGCTCGCCTGACCGTCCTAGCGGGACCGACAGCGGTGGGCAAGGGCACCGTCGTCACCGAGTTGCGCAGACGTCACCCCGACCTCTTCGTCTCGATCTCCGCCACCACCCGCAGTCCCCGTCCCGGGGAGGTCGACGGCGTGCACTACTACTTCGTCAGCGCCGAGGAGTTCGACTCCCTGGTCGCGACCGGTCAGATGCTGGAGTGGGCACTGGTCCATGGGGAGCACCGCTACGGCACTCCCCGGGGCCCGGTCCAGGACCAGCTTGATGCTGGGCGTCCAGCTCTCCTGGAGATCGACCTGGCCGGTGCTCGCCAGGTTCGCAAGGCCATGCCGCAGGCCCGGCTCGTCTTCCTCGCGCCGCCGAGCTGGGACGAGCTCGTCAGCAGGCTCGCGGGTCGTGGGACGGAGGGCTCCGAGGAGCAGAGTCGGCGCCTGGCCACGGCGCGCACCGAGATGAGCGCGGTCGATGAGTTCGACCACGTCGTCATCAATGACACCGTGGCGAGCGCCACCGCCCAGCTCGAGAGACTCATGGGACTTGGCAGTTAGAATATCCCGGCGCAGCACTATCGAGAATGAACCGGAGGCACCCACATGCTCGGAACCTCTCCCCAGCCCGAGGGCATCACCAACCCGCCGATCGACGACCTTCTGGAGAAGGTTGACTCCAAGTACGGGCTCGTGGTGGAGGCCGCCAAGCGCGCCCGCCAGATCAACACCTACACCCAGCAGCTCGAGGACAACCAGTTCGAGTTCTTCGGGCCGCTGGTCGACTCCGAAGTCGGTGAGAAGTCGCTCGGCATCGCCCTGCGGGAGATCGTTGAGGACAAGCTCGAGGTCATCCCCGGGGACGTCGCCCGCGCCCGCCGCGCCGAGGCCGAGGAGGCCCGTCGCGCTGCCGAGGCCGACATGTTCAGCGACATCTCCCTGGACGCCCCTGTCTCCCTTGAGGAGGGGGAGACGACCACCAGCCTCGACGACATCCAGTTCTGAGTCACGCTCGTATGGACGAGCTGCACACTGCTGTGAGTGGACGCGCCGCGACCGCCCCCCGGGCACCGCGGCGCGTCGTCGTCGGCGTGTCCGGGTCCATCGCCGCCTACAAGGCCCCCTTCGTCATTCGTCTGCTGCGCCAGGCGGGGCACGAGGTCAAGGTCGTGGCCACCGAGTCGGCACTGCGATTCATCGGGGCGCCGGCGCTGGCCGCAGTCAGTGGTCAGACCGTGTCCACCGGCGTCTTCGACGATCCAGCGGCGGTCGAGCACGTGGCCGTGGCCGAGTGGGCCGAGCTCGTCCTGGTCGCCCCGGCCTCGGCGGATCTGCTGGCACGGGCGCGTGCCGGCCGGGCCGACGACCTGCTCACCGCGACTATCCTGGCGACCGAGGCCCCCGTCGTCCTGGCCCCGGCCATGCACACCCAGATGTGGCTCAACCCCGCTACCCGAGACAATGTCTCCGTGCTGCGCGGGCGTGGCCTGACAGTCATCGAGCCCGACTGCGGCCGCCTGACCGGCAAGGACTCCGGAGTGGGGCGCATGCCCGAGCCCGAGCAGATCGTCTCCCGGGCCCTGGCCGTCCTGCAACAGCCCGAGCACGGGGATCACAATGCCGGCGCTTCGACCGAGACGACCGGGAGACTTGAGGGACTTCACGTCGTCATCTCCGCCGGAGGCACGCGTGAGCCCATCGACCCGGTGCGCTACCTCGGCAATCGCTCCTCCGGCCGCCAGGGCTGCGCGCTGGCGACGGCCGCCGTCGAGCAGGGCGCCCGCGTCACTCTGGTGCAGGCGCATGTTGCTTCCGACCTGCTCGACGCTCTGCCGCCTAGCGTCGCCGTCGTCCCCGCCGGCACCGCCCGCGAGATGCTCCACGCCGTGCGTGAGGCCGCCCGCGATGCCGACGCCGTCATCATGTCCGCTGCCGTCGCCGACTACCGGCCTATCACGGTGGCCGCCACCAAGATCAAGAAGCGCCCGCCGTCTGCGTCTCCTCACCCGAGCGAGCCCTCGATATCGATCCAGCTCACCACCAACCCGGACATTCTGGCCAAACTGGTGACGGATCCGCCTCGAGCCGGTCAGATCGTCGTCGGGTTCGCCGCCGAGACCGGGGACGACGACGGCGACGTGCTCTTCCACGGCGCCGCCAAGGCTCGTCGTAAGGGAGCCCATCTCCTGGCCGTCAACGCGGTGGGGGAGGAGCTCGGTTTCGGCGACGTGCCCAACGCTATCGTGGTCCTGGACGCCCAGGGCACGGAGGTGGCCCGTGGGCAGGGCAGCAAGATGGAAGTCGCCCGTCTCCTCATCCGCCTCACTGCGGACCTGATGAGCAGTTCCTGAAAACCCGCGGTGCCCTTTCGTGGGTAACGCCACGACGGATCGGTACCGGTGGTGACTACGATGTACGCGTGAATTCCTCCTTGCGTCTGTTCACCTCCGAGTCTGTCACCGAAGGACACCCGGACAAGATCTGTGACCGCGTCTCTGACGCCATTCTTGACGCTATCCTCGAGCAGGATCCCACAGCGCGCGTCGCGGTTGAGACGATGGTGACCACCGGCTTGGTGCACGTGGCCGGAGAGGTGACCACCGAGCGGGCCTACGTCGAGATCCCCGAGATCGTACGCCGAGAGATCTCAGCCATCGGCTACACCTCCTCGGACGTCTGCTTCGACGCCCGCTCCTGCGGGGTCTCGGTGTCGATCGGCCAGCAGTCCCCGGACATCGCCGCCGGAGTCGACAAGTCTCTTCAGGCCCGCCAGGACACCGGCGACATCGACCCCCTCGACCTGCAGGGTGCCGGAGACCAGGGGCTCATGTTCGGATACGCCTGCGATGACACCACCACCCTCATGCCGCTGCCCATCCACCTGGCGCACCGTCTGGCGGAGCGTCTGGCGCTGGTGCGCAAGCAGGGGATCGTGCCGGGGCTGCGGCCCGATGGCAAGACCCAGGTGACGATCGGCTACGACGGCCAGCGCCCCGTGAGCCTGGAGAACCTGGTCATCTCCACCCAACACGATGAGGACCGCACCCGTGCGTGGCTCACCGATGCTCTCCAGGCTGAGGTCATCGCCCCGGTGCTGGAGGCCGAGGCGGGCACCGAGCTGGCCACCGCCGGCGCCGAGGTCCTCATCAACCCTTCGGGGCAGTTCGTCATCGGCGGCCCGGTGGGTGACGCCGGGCTGACGGGACGCAAGATCATCGTGGACACCTACGGGGGCATGGCCCGTCACGGTGGAGGAGCCTTCTCCGGCAAGGATCCCTCGAAGGTGGACCGCTCCGCCAGCTACGCCATGCGCTGGGTCGCCAAGAACGTTGTCGCCGCGGGACTGGCGAGGCGCTGCGAGATGCAGGTCGCCTACGCCATCGGCTCGGCCCATCCGGTGGGTCTCTACGTGGAGACCTTCGGCACGGCTGCCGTTCCCGAGGAGCGCATCATGGCGGCCGTCAATGAGGTCTTCGATCTGCGCCCTGCGGCCATCGTGCGCGATCTTGACCTGCTGCGCCCCATCTACCGTGCCACCAGTGCCTACGGACACTTCGGGCGTCCCGGCTTCACCTGGGAGGTCACCGACCGTGTCGAGGCTCTGCGTCAGGCCATCTGAGTCTGGGCACCATCCGGCGAGACCCTTCCAGAGGCTGTATGGCAACCGGATACGACGACGGTCCTTCCATCCTCGGTGAGCCGACCGGACTCACGCGTCGTTCCGAGGCGAGCAAGCAGGGTGAGCTGCTGGACCTGCCTGAGCCCGGTGAGCGCACCGTAACGGTCGCCGGTGTTACCGACCCAGTTGCCAGAGTTCTCCTGGACTCTCCCGTGCCGCACCTGGACCGTACCTTCGACTACCTGGTTCCCGTGGCGATGGCGCAGGAGGCTCGTCCCGGGACCCGCGTGATCGTCCGCTTCGGGGAGCAGGAGATGCGGGGATGGATCTGGGAACGGGCTTCCACGACGACGCACATCGGTCGGCTCTCACCGCTGCGCCGCGTGGTCTCGGATCTCCAGGTCCTGCCGGAGAGCTCGCGCCGGCTCATCGAGGCCGTCGCCACTCGCAGCGCCGGGACACGCTCCGACGTCGTTCGTCTGGCGCTTCCCGCCAGGCACGCCACTACTGAGAAGTCCGAGCGGGCCAAGGCCCCACAGGCCCTGGTCGCCTGGACTCCTCCGTCGTCCGGGTGCGGCTGGCAGCACTATGTCGGAGGCGAGAGCTTCCTGACCCAGCTGGCGAACGGCGCCGCCCCAAGAGCGGCCTGGCGCGCACTGCCGGCGCGCAGTGGGCCTCCCGATGCATCACGGTCCAGGAGCGATGGTCGCGACGACACCGAGCAGGGGGACGTGATCGAGCCGTGGCAGGTGTGCCTGGCTCGTGCGGTGCAGGCCACGTTGGCGAGCTCCCGGGGAGCGGTCATCGTGGTGGCGACGACGGAGCAGGCTGAGGACCTGGCAGGCAGGCTTCGCCAGGAGCTGGGGGAGGAGCCGGTCGTCGTGCTCTCGGCCGAGCACGGTCCGGCCCGACGCTATCGGGCCTTCCTGGCTCTGCTGCTTGGACGCGCCCGGGTGGTGGTCGGGACCCGGGCGGCGGCCTTCGCCCCGGTGCGCAGGCTGGGCCTGGCGGTCATCTGGGACGATGCGGACAATCGGTTGGCCGAGCCCCACGCGCCTTACACCCATACGCGCACGGTGCTGGCACTGCGATCCACTCTTGAGGATGCCGGCCTGCTCATCGGTGGGTTCTCCCGTTCCGTCGAGGCCCAGTCGCTGGTCGAGCAGGGTTGGTGCCAGGACCTGATGGCTGAGCGGCGGGTGGTGCGTCGTGCGGTGCCTCGCACCGAGGTGCCGGGACCGGCTGAGCTGGACCGGGAGGGCGCCTCCGGGGTGGCCCGGATCCCATCGCTGGCGCACCGCGCACTGCGGCACGCTCTTCAGGACGGACCGGTCCTCATCCAGGTTCCGCGTTCCGGCTACGCGCCACTGGTGGCCTGTGATCGCTGCCGTGCTGCCGCCCATTGCTCGTTCTGCGGGGGACCGTTGTCGATGGACCGCCAGGGCCGCACAACCTGCCGGTGGTGCGCTCGGACGGTGGGGCGGTGGACCTGCCTTGAGTGCGGTGGCCACGCCTTGAGGATGGTGGCGGTTGGTTCCACACGCACGGGGGAGGAGCTCGGACGAGCTTTTCCCGGTATCCCCGTGGTGGTCTCGGGAGCCCGAGAGGCCCACGGTGTCGTGAACGAGGTGGACGGCTCACCGCGTCTGGTCGTGGCCACACCCGGGGCTGAACCGGTAGCCGAAGGCGGATACCGGGCCATGCTGCTGCTGGACGGCGGCGCGTTATCGTCCCGCCCCGATCTGGGAGCTGCCGGTGAGGCGCTGCGGCAGTGGACGAATGCTGCGGTGTTGGCGGCGCCGTCGGCACGCGTCATTCTTCTAGGAGGACCGGATCCGGTGGCGGCACAGGCACTGGTGAGATGGGACCATGTGGGTTTCGCCCGCAGGGAGCTCATCGAGAGGGCTGAGCTGCATCTGCCGCCGGCGTGGCGGGTGGCACGCCTGGACGGACCGGTGCGTGGTGTGGAGTCGGTCCTGGTTCAGGCCGAGGCTGATGGATTTGAGGTGCTGGGCCCGGTGGCGCCGCCACCGGTTCACGGCCAGGTGGCCCCTGGCGTGGCCAGAGCGCTGGTGCGCGCTCCGCTGCCACGCGGCCGAGCGCTTGCGAACATGCTTGGGGTAAGACTTCGTGACCGTTCGGCCCGGCGGGAGGAACCGGTGCGTGTTGAGCTGGATCCCACTCGTTTGTGGTGAAACGGCCAGCAGGTCCAGCCAAGACACACCACCAGCGAAATGGCTGCCCTAGCGGGTGCTACTGCCCGCCTTCGCTGCCGCGGGTGGTGCTGCATTGCCTGCAGCATCGCCCATGGTGGCACCAGGCGTCTGGAAGGACGGCATGCCGTGGGCCAGGGAAATGAGATCAGTCAGCAGTCCCGCCGCGGTGGACTTGACATTCCACCCTTCACTGAGAGCAGTGACGGCGGCACCGTCGACGACGGCGATGACCATCTCCGGCTCCAGCGGGCTGTCCAGCTGACGCAGGACACGGCGCAACGCGACGTTGAGGCGTTGCCGACCTTGACGGTAGGCCTGTTTGACTGGGGCCGCCTGGCTCGCCGAGATGAGCTGGAGGTAGTGGCCGAAGTAGCTGCCGTGGGCCGGAAGGGTCGCTTGAAGGATGAACCGGACCCGCTGGGGCAGGTCCGGCACTCCTTTGAAGGCCTCCACCCGGTCCGCGACTCGCTCGGCACGCGAGGCCCACATCCCGATGTTGACCAGCCCGGCTTGGTGCAGGAGGTCCTCCAGTCCATCGAAGTAGTAGGTTGTCGCAGACAGAGAGCAGCCTGCCCGCTTGGCAACGCTACGGTGGCTGACTGCCGAGGGCCCCGACTCCCGGATAATGGCGGCCGCGGCATCGATGATGGCCTGTCGCCGGTCCTCACCTCGCGGTGTGACTCGGGATTCTGTTCGAGAACGTGCATGTGCGGAAGTGTCGTTGACTACTGCGCCTGCAGTGGTGTCCGCGTCGGAATCAGCCATACTTAATATCCTACGACGACCAGGTGGGCTTGTCCGTAACAAGAGGGTGATAATGACCTCGCGCAGAAGCGGATTATATGCGACTTGTTACCAATTACTCTGAATGGACAGAGTGACGAGGCTGCTCCTCAGTCAGGTCGGACCCATGAATCGTACGGGACTGGAAGATCGCCACCATGGCGATCAGCGCAATCACAGTGAGATAGACCGCCGGCGCCAGGGGGGAGCCGGTGACCTTGATGAGCCACGTAACCAGGAACGGCGTCGTTCCCCCAAGAAGCGCATTTGCCCCATTGAAGGACAGGGCGAATCCGGAGTAACGCACGTTGGTCGGAAAGGACTCTGCCAGGAAGGTGGCCAACGTGCCGTCATTAGCCGTCAGAATAATGGCGAAGACGATCTGACACAGAATGACTACTGCGAGCATTCCCGCAGCCTTCGTCATAACAATGAACAATGGGATGGAGAGAACGATGAATGCGACGCAAGCAGCGATGAGCATTCGACGCCGTCCGAAGGAGTCGGACATATGCCCCATGAAGAAGATCGAGCCGATGTAGACCACGAGCATGACAGACGTGGCGAGAGTCGCGGTGTCCTGAGAGAATCCGAGCTCCTCGTGGACGTAGGTGGGCATGTAGCTCAGGAGCATGTAGAAGGCGACGGCGTTGAGACAGGAAACCCCGAAAGTGATGAGAGTATCGTGCAGATGCTCCCGGAACAACAGTCGCAGTGGTTCAGACCAGCTCGCCGACTTCTCCTCCTGGGGCATTTCCGCGAGCATCTCCTGATAGACGGGGGAGTCCTCCAGATGCACCCGGATGTAGCGGCCTATCATCCCCAAGGGGCCGGCCAAGAGGAAAGGAATCCGCCATCCCCAAGTGTTCATCGCACTATCACTCAGGACCGCAAACATTCCCGTGACCATCAGAGAGCCGGCAAGCAGTCCGCATGCGGTGGACGCCGGGACCAGAGACGTATATATTCCCCGACGAGAGGGCGGAGCGTACTCGGCGAGGAAGGTTCCGGCTCCCGCATACTCTCCCGATGCGGAGAATCCTTGAATCATTCGCAGGACAAGCAGGCCGACGGCACCTGCCACACCTATCGCTGAGTATGTGGGAAGAAGACCGATGAAGAAGGTCGATCCCGACATGATGAGAATCGACCATGACAGAGCCCAGCGGCGGCCCCACCGATCTCCCCAGGCTCCCCAAATAATAGCTCCGATGGGACGCAGAATGAACGACATAGCAAATACTGCAAATGTCGACATCAACTGGACAGACTTATCTGCTTCAGGAAAGAAGACTAGGCCAATGACGGTGGCTAGGTATCCGTACGAGGCATAGTCGAACCATTCGATGAAGTTTCCGATGAAACTCGCTTTTGCTGCACGTCTCAGCGCCAGATACCGTTCCGAATCGCTTAGAGAGGCTGCAGACTTACTATCACTCATGATGGTCCTTCTGGTAGTGCGCCTGACTGATTGTTTCAGGCACTGTTAGAAGTGCTGTGGGGGTGTTCATGCTATTTTGAACCTCGCTGCAAAGTCAACGATTCGGTGCGTTGCCGGTTGTGCTGGACGCGGGATAGGCCTATTGTCCTTCGAGGCGAAACCGTTCTGGAGGCCGTTATTCTCCGCGTCCAGCTCACCGTTATTGTACTCGGAACTCACTCAGGATCGCTTCCGCCATTCCGGAACTGGCGACCTCGAGCAGAATCTCGCCCTTCTCCTTGCTGGCGTTCTTCGCGGACGAGAGGCATCCCGACGGCGGAGTGAGCTCGGGCCGGATCGGAAGCACGTCGTAATTCGGCATGACCGCGGGTGGGTCGTCCGATACCCTGTCCATGTGAACCAGTTCCGGACGAATGAGGAGCATCAGAGAAGTTTCCAGCACCCCGCCGTGCTCCAGATCCCAACCAGTGAACCCTTCCGGGTACAAGCGGTCAATCGTGGCGTCATCGACGAAGTCCCAGTAGGACATCAGCTGGCACTTGACGGAGATGTTCTGCAACTTGAGGTCGCGGATAGCAAGATCGACTCCCTCGAACAGGAACTGGTAATTCTCATAGTGCCCGTTACAGAACACGAATTTCCTGATCCCGTGTTGCGCCAGCTCAACCACGATCTCGCGTGCCAGGGCTATGAAGGTGCTTCCGGTGAGGCTGATCGTTCCGGCCAAATGATATCCACCCCCTGACCGTTGCTGCGACTTGTATCCGAAACCGATGGCTGGGCCCACGATGCCGTCGATTCGCGTGGCGACCTCTTCTGCCACGGCTGTCGAGAGCAGCTCGTCAACGCAATGAGGCAAATGCGGTCCGTGCTGTTCAAAGGCTCCGACCGGGACTATGACGGTGGGGTTGTTCTTGACACGCGCCCGATATTCGAATGCGCTCATGAATTTGATCTGCCTGGACAATGGTCTCTCCTCCCTTGTTGATAGGCCTGCGTTGTCCATACCATCATATTTTAGTCAGTACCGGCGCCTCTTTCTTCGAGTCGGCCCCTTTTGTCGAGAAGTAAACCTGCGACATCCCTCCCGCGACGATGAGTACGCCGCCGATCAGCTGCATCGAGGTAAGATGCTCATGGAACAGGATGAACCCCAGGATCGAAGCCATGATCGTTTCCTGGTAGGAGATGGTCGCCAACTCGCCTGCAAGAAGAATCCTTGAGGCCAGGGTTAGGAAGTAGAACGCTCCGAAGCCCGTGATGAGGGCCGCTGCGATCAGGACGGCCCAGGACCGACCCCCCATGCCAGCCAAGCTCCAGGGAAGGCTCACCGGATTCCCGTCGCTGTCGACGGTCGCCGTGGGAACTCCGTTAACAGTCTCCCGGACCGGGTACATCAGGCTGCTCCAACGGAAGGCGACCATGATCGCGATGGTTGATGCTGCGAAGAGAAAGTTGTACCACGCACGAACGTTCGAGTCGCAGTCGGTTCGGTATCGGGAGACGAAAAGGTAGAGGCCGTAAGCGACTCCGGACGCGAGTGCGATGATGTTTCCGAACATGTACTGTGGGGCGAGGTCGAGGCCGAGCCCGTTTTCTGAGATGATCTGCACGATGAGCAAGGTTCCCAGGAGGACGGCCGCCAGGGAGCACAGCATCATTGGCTTGAAGGGTTCCTTGAGGAAGATAGTGGCGAGGATCGTTGAGTAGATGGGGCCGGTGTAGATGAGAAACGATGCGTTCGCGAGAGTTGTGTACTGGGTGCTGATGACGTAGAGTGCGGATAGCAGTCCGAGGAATATTCCGGAGAAGAGAATGGAGGGTGAGAACCGAGTTGCTTTGACCTTTTTGAATCCTCCGATGATGAGGAATATCAGGGTCATCCCAACAAATCCGGCGAATGAGCGCCAGAATGCGATGAAGTCTCCAGGCGCGTCGATGTATCTTGCGAAAGCCCCGATTCCTCCCATAAGGGATGACGAGAGGAACATGAAGGCAAAACCTTTGAGTTTCTGACGGGATTCGTTGTTCAAGGCGCTACTCCTTTGTAGTACCAGAGTGGTTGTCGGTGATCCGGCCGCGTCCGCGATTCCGGTGATGAGCATCGAGGTTCTGCAGATGCGTCGACCTACGCGCTCGATTGTGGTGTCTGCCCACGACTCACGCTTGTGAGATCGCGGGCAGGCAGGAACAGTTTGTGTTCAGACCTCGGAAGTTCGGGACTTCCGAGTGACGGCGTCCAGGATGATGGGCGCCAGGCCTCCTCCGACGATGAGCAGCCCCCCGACCATTCCCACAGGAGTGAGCTTCTCCCCCCAGACGATGAGACCGCACAAAATGGCGACCGGACACTCCCAGTAGGAGATCGTCGAGTACTCCACAGCAGGGAGGTTACGTCCAGCAACGACCAGGAATCCCAGTGCGAACAGGCCACAGATGAGGAAGAGGGCTACTGCCCACATCCAGTTGGTGACGGTGAAGGACGCAACGCCGTGCCATGGCTTTAGGATGACTGACATAGCCAGTGTAGCAGAAGCGGCCCAGAAGAAGTTCCAGACACCGCGCACAACCGAGTCAACGTCCTTGCGATAGCCGTAGAAGAACATCGCCAGACCGTAGAAGACTCCTGACAGCAAGCCAAGAAGGTCTCCCAATTTCTTCTGCGGGAACTCAGGGGACGAGGCAGACAGATCCAGCCCGAAGGTCAGACTTCCGTTCTTGAAGTCGATGATGCCGATGGTCAGCAGCATGCCGACGAACACCAGAGACAGGAAAATTCCAGAGAGCACGCTGATCTTTTCCTTGCGGAAGATGCGCGCGAGCAGCGCACAGAACAGAGGTCCTGTGTAGATGAGGAAGACGGCGTTAGCGATCGACGTCATCAGCGTTGAAGAGATGTAGCAGCCCAGGGACAGGCCGATCGCCACACCTCCCAGGATCACGGTGGGGCTCAGGCGGGTGCTCCGGAACAAGCCGGCCTTTTTGGTGATAACGAGGATGAGAATGAAGCCGAGCAGCCCAACGGTCATACGCCCGAAGGCCAGGAACGATCCGATGACGGACTTATCGGCGTCAGCGAGACCGGCGGTCGTGCCGCGGCTGATAGTGCCAACCAAGCCCATTCCGGTGGCGGAAAGAAGCATGGCGATGGCACCAAGCTTCTTGTTCATCACGTACTCTGTGACAGAGGATTCAGCGGACGAAGTCTGTGACATATTAGTTGTGTCTCCTGAAGTTCTCCCCGGCTTGCACAGCAGGTCGGCATCATTGCCGGACATCATGCGGTCAGTTTTTGTCGTCACCAAGTTCACGGAGAATCCGACGACCGCGCCGCGAAGAGCATAGCCGGGAATGGTGCGGGGCGGCAGCCCGATCCATGAGCCACCGCCCCGCACCCCTTGAGATCAGACCAGAGTCGGGTCAGCGACCTGGTTGGGGAAGTAGTCCTCGCAGCCGCCCTCGCGGTAGACGTCGGCGGTCGCACAGTGCAGGCCGCCGCCGAAGGCGTAGGCGTCGCGGAACGGAACCGGGATGACGTTCATGCCCAGCTTGTCCATCTGCTCCATCTGGTGGACCTCACTGGCCTCGACGCACACGGTCTTGTGGTCGATGACGAGGCAGTTCATGGACAGCCAGACGGAGGAGTAGCACAGCGGCGGCGGAACCTCGTGGGCCGGGGGAGCGGCGTCGACGATCTGCCAGTCGTTGGCCTCGAAGATCTTGCGCTGCTCCTCGGGCAGGCGGCGGTGCGGGTTGTTGATGATCAGCCCGGGCCGCAGCGGCACGAAGGTGGCGTCGATGTGGATCGGGTAGGGGTCGCCGGGGAAGTTCACCGCGTGCACCCGCAGGTCGGGGTAGTAGCGCTTGAACCACTCCATCGCCTTGCGGTTGGTGGTCAGACCGTGCTGGATGAACAGGTCCTTACCCACGCGCATGACGTCAGCGGCGTCCCACATCGGCTCAAACTCAGTGGTCACGAAGTCCTTGGCGGCGGTGCGCTCGAGGCGCTCCTCCAGGGAGATCTTCTCGTCGTAGTAGTTGTGCTTGTAGGACTTGTCCGTCAGCCGAGGACGGGGGGCCTGCGTCCACAGGAACTCCGGGTCCTGGTCGAAGTACTCCTTCATGAGCGGCCAGTAGGCGAGGTACTCGAAGTACCGGCAGCGGAAGGAGTTGGCGGAGGACATGATCTCGCTGCCGATGGTGAGCAGGATGTCACGCGGAGGCATCTGCGTGAAGCCCGACTCGGTGCGGAAGTCAGGCGTCTGGATGGCCTGGTTCCACTGCAGCGGCGTGGGCCGGTCAACCTTGACGCCCAGTCCCTCAAGGATCTTGACGTAGTTGTCAAGCTGCTCGTTGGCGGCCTCGACGGTGGCGGTGGGGCGGGGACCCCACATGCCGCGCATCTCGGAGTCGATCGGCACCTTCTCAGAGGTGGCCGGCTCCTCGGGAGGAATAACCGAGAAGTCCGCGCGCCCGACAATGACGTGCTTGAGCGGGTCGAAATCGTTCCAAGAGTTGACGATCTTCGTCATGAGTAAGTCACTCCTTTGTGCTTGTTGTGTGAGGTGTGAATTGAGACAGGTAGGTGTGTCTGCGATTCAATACTGTCATTCTACTCTGAAAGGACCTCGAAAGTACCCGTAGAGTAACTGTATAAAAGAATGACGGCTGAACCATGGCATGGTCATGTGTGGTCGACGGTTCTCACCACCTCCTTGAAGGACCGATGCCGTCGCTCCGGTCAGGCCTTGCGAATGGGTGCATCGAGCTGCTCGGGAATCGGAGGGCAGATATCGTCGGGGCCGCCGTAGTTACCTCCGGGGGTCACGATAGTCCCTGCCTTGCCTTCAATAATGGAAACGGCGTCCTCAAGACGACCAATTGCCGCCATATCTCCGGTCAACTCAACAAATCGGCACACCGCCTCGACCTTTGGCCCCATGGATCCACTGGGAAGACCCATGCCGCGCAGTTCTGCCGGCGTCGCCCGCGGAACCTGCTTCTGGTTCTCGGTTCCGAAATTCTCAAACACGCCGTCGACGTCGGTGAGGATGAGAAGCGCATCAGCCTCCAACGCCTCGGCCAGGACCGACGCGGTGAGGTCCTTGTCGATGACGGCCTCGATGCCCTTGAGCTTTCCTTCGGAGCTGCGGATGACGGGGACGCCACCTCCACCGGAGCAGACGACGATGGCTCCGGCTTCCACGAGCGTGCGCACCAGGCGGGTCTCGATGACGCGCTGCGGCATGGGGGAGCCGACGACGCGACGGTAGTGCTCGCCATCGGGCTTGACCACCCATCCCCGTTCCTCGGCCAGTCTTTCCGCCTCCTCCTTGGTGTAGACCTCACCGACGAACTTGGTGGGGTTGGAGAAGGCCGGGTCGCCGGCCAGGACCAGGGTCTGGTTGACCATCGCGGCCACGTGGCGCCCCGGCATGGCGTTCTGCATGGCCTGGAGCAGCCAGTAGCCGATCATGCCCTGGGTCTGGGCGCCGAGGGTGTCGAAGGGGTAGGGCTCCGAGAGGCGCTCATCGTTGGCGGACTGCAGGGCCAGGACACCCACCTGAGGGCCATTTCCGTGGGTAAGGACCAGCTCATGCTTCTCCGCCAGCTTCGCCAGCTCACGCGCGGCTACCTCGACATTGCGGATCTGAGTACTGGCGTCGGGCTTCTCACCCCTGCGCAGCAGGGCGTTTCCTCCGAGGGCAACAACAATTCTCACGGTTCAGTCCCACTCTCCGAGGGTTGCGACCATGACGGCCTTGATGGTGTGCATGCGGTTCTCTGCCTGGTCGAAGGCAACGTTGCGCTCGGTTTCGAAGACGTCGTCGGTCACCTCCAGGCCGTCCATGCCCGTCTTGGTGAAGATGTCCTCACCCACGGTGGTGTTGCGGTCGTGGAAAGCCGGCAGGCAGTGGAGGAACTTGACGTTGGGGTTGCCGGTGGCCTTCACCAGTTCGGCGTTGACCTGGTAGGGACGCAGCAGGGCGATGCGCTGGTCCCACACCTCCTTGGGCTCACCCATCGAGACCCACACGTCGGTGTAGAGGAAGTCGACTCCCTTGACGCCCTCGGCGGCGTCGTCAGTGACGAGGATACGGGCTCCGCTCTTCTCCGCCAGCTTC
Source organism: uncultured Actinomyces sp. (assembly GCA_963552815.1). Lineage (GTDB taxonomy): Bacteria > Actinomycetota > Actinomycetes > Actinomycetales > Actinomycetaceae > Actinomyces. The sequence continues at coordinate 21,101 of CAUVMS010000023.1, forward strand.
TTGGCCTGGGCCACCACCTCGGGAGGTGTCTGCAGCTCGGCGGGCGCCACCATCCGCACATCCATTCCCATGAGGGCGGCGGAGATGAGCAGCGAGTTGGCCACGTTGTTGCGGGCGTCCCCGAGGTAGGCGAAGGAGATCTTCTCGATCGGCTTGTTGGCGTGCTCCAGCATGGTCAGCTGGTCGGCGAGCATCTGGGTGGGGTGCCACTCGTCGGTCAGCCCGTTCCACACCGGCACGCCCGAGAGCTCGGCCAGGGCCTCGACGTGCTCCTGCTTCTTGCCGCGGAACTCAATGCCGTCGTAGAAGCGGCCCAGGACCCGGGCGGTGTCCGCCACGGACTCCTTGTGCCCCATCTGGGAGCCGGAGGGGTCGAGGTAGGTGACCTGTGCGCCCTGGTCGTAGGCGGCCACCTCGAAGGAGCAGCGGGTGCGCGTCGAGGTCTTCTCGAAGATGAGGGCGATGTTCTTGCCGGTCAGGCGCTTCACCTCACGGCCGGCCTTCTTGTCCTCCTTGAGCTGGGCAGCGAGCTCAAGCAGAGAGCCCCACTCCTCGGCCGTGAAGTCGAGCTCCTTGAGGAAGTGGCGGTTGCGCAGGGGGTGGGTCATGAGGACTCCTTCGTGTGGTTGTTCGGGTTGGTGGTGGGTTTTCGTCATTGACGCCGAAGGCGCTGATGAGGGGGATTGGCTCAGGCGACCGACTTCCGAGCCCGGGATCGTCAGGACCTCGGTGCCGTGGGAGGCGAGGCACTCATTGGTGTTGACGTTGCGCTCATTAGGCGACGATAACGCCGGGGGTGGCGGCCATCGAGTCCTGAGGCGCGATGAGGACGTTGAGGTCGTCGATACTCAGAGCCTGGGCGATGGCGCGGCACATGTCCTCCGGGTCGTTGCGGGTGACGCTGGCCTCCGGGCCTGTGCAGGATGACCTGCCGAAGCCTCTCAATTTCGGAATCCACGGATAAATCCATGACTTCCTCTCTGACACAGCACTGTGCCGTTGATGCGGATCATGATACGTGTCACGAGCCCTGGCGATTGAAGTGGTACACCTGTACCGGATTGGTACGAGCGTACCAGAGTCGTTGGCGGTTGAGAAGACCCTGATGCGAACGAAGCTCAGGACGAAGTGATCAGACATCTACGGTCGGTACGTGATCCTGATCCTGCTAAAATATGATGTCGTCGGTAGGGCTTTCGGGGGCATCTTGGTCTACGGCTGGCCCGTTCCGGCCTTGGTAGAGGCCATATAAAACTCGCCGCACCTTGCCTTGGGAGGCCCTGGCAGGGGACCTCAGACGAGAACCGTGGAAGGATGCCGGACATGACCGCACCTCCCACGGGCCCCGTGAACGCGGTGGTCCTTGACTACGGCAACGTCCTGTACACCTGGGACCCGGTGGCCGCCATCGCCGGGTACGTGTCGCTCGATGCCTGGGACGAGTTCGTGACCGACGGCGGGTTCCTCGCCTGGAACGAGCGGCTGGATCTGGGGCAGCCCTTCGAGCAGGTGCTCAGTGACTACGCCCGCACTCATTCCGACCGACCCGACTGGACAGACATCCTCTCCCTGTACCGCAGGCGGTTCCCCTCCTCACTGACCGGCCCCGTTCCCGGGATGGCGGCCCTGCTCAACGACCTCCTTGAGGTGGGAGTACCGCTGTACGGTCTGACCAACTTCGATGCCGAGCTCTTCGAGCAGGCCCGGCTCCTGGTGCCGCAGCTCGAGCGCTTCACCGGCATCGTGGTCTCCGGGCGCGAGCACCTGGCCAAGCCCGATGCCGCCATCTTCGAGCTGCTCCTTCAGCGCTACGGGCTGCGAGCCCGCAGCGTCCTGTTCGTTGACGACTCGGCCCCTAACATCCGGGCCGCAGGCGACCTCGGCCTGCGCACCCACCACTTCACCGGGGCGGGACGCCTGCGGGCCGAGCTCGTGGACCTGGGGCTTCTTCCTGCGCCGCGCTAACGATGAACCCCGGCTTGCGCGACGCAGGGCCGTAGCATGGGGCTCATGCGTGTGCTGTTCGCCGGAACCCCCGAGGTAGCCCTCCCCACCCTGGAGGCCCTGATCGCTAGTGAGCACGACGTCGTCGGAGTGCTCACCCGCGCTGACGCCCGCAAGGGCCGCGGTCGCACGTTGTATCCCTCGCCGGTGGCCGCGATGGCCCGCGAGGCCGGGCTCGACGTACGCACCCCCTCCACCCTCAAGGGTGAGGCGGCCGACGAGGTGCGCACCTGGGTGCGTGAGCTCAAGGCGGACGTCGCCGTCGTGGTTGCCTACGGGCGCCTGGTTCCGGCCGACATGCTGGACGTGCCCGAGCACGGGTGGCTGAACCTCCACTTCTCCCTGCTGCCGGCCTGGCGCGGAGCGGCCCCTGTCCAACGGGCGATCATCGCCGGAGAGGAGATCACCGGGGCCTGCGTGTTCCGCCTCGAGGAGGGACTCGACACCGGCCCCGTCTACGGTCGCATCACCGAGGCGATCGGTGCGAGTGACACCAGCGGCGACCTCCTGGAGCGCCTGGCGCGTGCTGGCGCCCCCCTGGTCCTCGACGTCCTGCGGCAGGTGGAGGAGGGAACCGTCCAGCCCGAGCCGCAGGACGGGGCGCTGGCCACCCTGGCTCCGATGCTCTCCACTGCGGACGGGCTGGTCCGCTGGGAGGACCCGGCTCTGACGGTTGATCGCCGGATCCGGGGCGTGACTCCGGCCCCGGGGGCTCACACCAGCTACCTTGGCGCCAGGTTCCGCCTGGGACCGGTCACCCCCGTCCCCGAGGTAACAGATCTCCTGCCCGGTCAGGTGCGCGCCTCCAAGCGAGAGGTCCTGGTGGGGACCGGGGGCTGCGCGGTTCGCCTGGGGCGGGTGGCGCCCGCAGGACGCAGCTGGATGCCCGCCGACGCCTGGGCCCGCGGAGCCCGCCCGGAGGTGGGCGCCGTCCTGGGAGCCCCGGCTCCCGAGACCGGCGACAGTGAGGGGCTGAGCTGATGGGCGAGCGATCGGCGCGCCGGGGTGCACCAGGCGGCCACGGTGAGCGCCGCAGCGGCGGAGACGGAAGACGACACAGCGGCTGTAGCGGCCAAGGCGGCCGAAGGAGCGGGCATGACCGAGGACGACGCACCCGCAAGCCGGACGGCGCACAGGCCAGTGCACGCCCGCGTTCGTCTCAACGGCGGTCGGATCCGGCGCGCCGGGTGGCGCTGGAGGTGCTCACCCGCGTGCGCCGGAACGACGCCTTCGCCAACCTCCTCCTGCCCGAGCTGCTGGACTCCGCCGACCTGGACCGACGCGATGCCGGATTCGCCACCGCCCTGACCTACGGAACTCTGCGCCTGCAGGGGCGCTACGACTCCATGATCGCCACCTGCACGGACCGGCCCCTGGAGCAGATCGATCCTGCCGTGCTCGATGTCCTGCGTCTGGGGGCCCACCAGCTCATGGGTATGCGTGTGGCCCAGCACGCCGCCGTGAGCACCACCGTGGACCTGGCGGCCGACTCCTGCGGGCGCGGCGCCGCCACCTTCGTCAACGCGATCATGCGCCGACTCAGCGGTCAGGACCTGGAGGCGTGGCTGGTCCTTCTGGGCCGGGAAGCCCCCGATGAGACGGTCGCCCTGGCCCGCACCCAGTCCCATCCCGAGTGGATCGTCAAGGCGTTGCGCCAGGCCCTGTTCAAGCACGGTCGCAGTGCCGAGGAGCTGGAGGCGCTCCTGGTCGCCGACAACACCGACCCCGAGGTGACCCTGTGCGCCCGCCCCGGTCTCATCTCCCCTGAGGCCCTGGCCAAGGCTGCCCGCAAGGCCGACCGGGCCCACGACGTCGAGCCCCGCCTGGGGCGAGTCAGTCCTCTCGCTGTCGTCCTGGATGGGGGAGACCCCGGCAGGATCGAGGCGATCCGCGACTCCCGAGCCGGAGTCGAGGACGAGGGCAGCCAGCTGGTGGCGCTCATCGCCGCCGAGGCCCCGATCGAGGGGCGCGACGAGCGCTGGCTCGACCTGTGCGCCGGTCCCGGGGGCAAGGCTGCGCTGCTGGCCGCGCGGGCCGCCCAGAAGGGCGCTCGCCTGCTCGCCAACGAGGTCAGCCCTCACCGGGCCGACCTGGTGCGCTCCGCTCTGCGCGCGGTTCCACGCGACGTGGCCCGGGTGCGCTGCGGGGACGGACGGGACATCGGGCGCGATGAACCAGGGTCCTACGACCGGGTGCTGGTCGACGCGCCCTGCACGGGGCTCGGTTCGCTGCGCCGTCGGCCGGAGGCCCGGTGGCGCCGGAGGCCGCAGGACGTCACCGTCCTGGCCGAGCTTCAGCGCGAGCTGCTGGCCAGTGCGCTGCACGCCGTGCGCCGCGGGGGAGTGGTGACCTACGTGACCTGCTCGCCGCACGCCCTGGAGACGAGCCTCGTGGTGCGAGACGTCACCCGCCTCCTGGAGCGTCAAGGTCTGAGTACCGAGATCCTGCACGCCGGGGACCTCGCCACGAGGCTGGCGCCCCAGCCGCCGGCCGGCGCCGAGCGCGAGATGCTCCAGCTCTGGCCCCACCTCGACGGAACCGACGCCATGTTCTGCACCCTGCTGCGACGCACCAGCTAGCACACGACGACGACACCATGAACACATCATGAGGAGCACCCGATGACAGCCATCCACCCCTCGATCCTCAACTGCGACATCGCCCACCTGGCCGACGAGCTCGACCGGGTCACAGGCGCTGACGGTGCGGACGGGATCCACGTCGACGTCATGGACAACCACTTCGTGCCCAACCTGTCCTGGGGGCTGCCGGTGGTCGAGGCGGTGCTGGCCCACACCACGCTGCCCGTCGACGCCCATCTCATGATCCGCGACGCCGACCGCTGGGCCCCGGCCTACGCAGAGACCGGCTGCCAGATCGTCACCCCCCACGCCGAGGCCACCACCGCCCCGGTGCGCCTGGCGCGTGAGCTGCACCGGCTCGGCGCCGGTGCAGGAATCGCGTTGAGGCCCGCCACCCCCCTGGAAGCCGTTGCCGACGTTCTGGGGGAGTTCGACCTTCTCCTGCTCATGACCGTGGAACCGGGCTTCGGTGGCCAGTCCTTCATCGATTCGATGCTGCCCAAGATCCGCCGCGCCCGCGAGATGGTCGGGGTCAGGGGGCTCGATCTGCGTGTGCAGGTGGACGGTGGCATCACCGCCCAGACGATTGAGCGCACGGCGGAGGCGGGAGCCGACGTCTTCGTCGCCGGATCGGCGGTCTACCGGGCCGACGACGCCCTGGCCTCCATCCGTGAGCTGCGCAAGGCGGCATCCTCCCACCGACACTGCGCTCCCGCTGATTGACGCTGATCGGCGCTGATCGACGGCGATCGGCGCTCCAACCCGCTTCTGAGAAAGGAGACACTCGTGAGGCAGGTGTGACTAGCGGTGCAGCGAGGCGCCGCACTTCGCGAGCCTTGTGGGAAACCTCAAAGACCTTCGTGTGGCGAAAGGCGTCTTTGCGAGGCGCCCGTTATGCCGCAACATTGCTGGGGTCTCGGTTGTTACACCAACGCAAC
>CAUVMS010000024.1:0-26089 GCA_963552815.1 uncultured Actinomyces sp.
CTCTTCCGATCTACACGATGTGTGCGGCCCCCCCGCGTTGCTTCGCGGCTCAGAAGCGCTCGGGGTAGCCGAGCTGTAGTGAGGTGACCTCGTCCAGGGCATGGCGGATCTGGACCGGGAGCTCCAGGTCATCGGCTGAGAGCACGCCCTGGAGCTGGGCCGGAGTGCGCGCTCCCACGATGGTGGAGGCTATCCCGGCGGCGTCACGGGCCCAGGCCAGCGCCACCTCAGCCGGTTTGCGGTCCAGGCCCGAGGCCGCCGTGGCCACGGCCTCGACGACCCCCCGGTACGGGTCGCCCAGGTAGGGGGACACGTAGGAGCGCAGGTGCGGTGAGGCCGCCCGGGAGTCCGGAGGGATCGTGGCACGGTACTTGCCGGTGAGGACCCCCCGCCCCAGGGGCGCGTACCCCAGAACCCCGAATCCCAGGGCCTGGGAAGCGGGCATGAGCTCGCGCTCGATGCCTCGAGAGAGCAGCGAGTGCTCCACCTCGACGGCGGCCATCCCGGGCCCCCGTCCGCACTCACTGAGCAGGTCGTGCATGCGCACCGACGCCCAGGCCGGGTGGTTGGCAACACCCACGTAGCGGGTGCGCCCGGAGGAGACGGCCAGGCTCAGGGCATGGGCCGTCTCCTCCAGGGAGGTGGTGGAGTCGGGCACCTGAACCAGCAGCAGGTCGAGGTGGTCGGTACCCAGGCGGGCCAGGCTGGTGTCGAGCGTGTCCAGCAGCGAGCCGCGGGAGGCGTCGGCCACCGAGGCGCGCTCACCGGTGCGCCAGGTGCGCACCCCGGCCTTGGAGACCAGGACGAGGTCCTGTCGGTCCACGTGCTCGCGCAGGAGCGCACCGATGACCTCCTCGCTGATGCCTTCGCCGTAGGAGGCGGCGGTGTCCACGAGGGTGCCCCCGGCATCGAGGAAGATGTCGAGCTGCTCCTTGGCCTCGAGCTCATCGGTGTCCCGGCCCCAGGTCATCGTGCCCAGACCCACGGAGGACACTCGCAGGCCGGTTCGGCCGAGTCTCCTGTGCTCCATAGGCCTAACCGTAGCGGCTCGACCTACTTGCGCACGGTGATGGTCCAGGCCGCGTCGCCGGTGCGCTCGAACTCGGTGACGGTATAGCCGTTGTCGGCGGCCCAGGCGGGCAGCGTCTGGGTCCCCTGGGTGCAGTCGAATCCGATGACGAGCTCATCGCCGACGGTGAGCTCCTCCATGGCCTCCTCGGCCTCAATGACGGGGAAGGGGCAGACCTGACCGGTGGTCTCCAGAACAGTACGCATGAGTCTCTCCTTGGGGTTGGTGCGGTGTCAGACGGTGGCGGGGACGCGGGCGGCGGCGCGCTTGGCGCGACGGAGCTGCCGGGGGCGGATGAGGATGAACCACGCGGCCGCCCCGACCCCCAGGACCTGGAAGACCAGAGCGGTCCAGCCCTGCCATGACAGAAGGGAGGTCTGCACCAGGGCGTTGCCGATCGAGCAGCCCCCGGCCCACGCCGCGCCGACCCCCATGAGGACGCCGCCGATGATGGAGCGCTGAATGACCTGGGCGCTGGGCACACGGACGCGGAACTCGCCGGAGGCCCTGGCGGCGATGTAGGAGCCGAGCAGGATCCCTAGGACCAGGAGCACGCCCCAGTCGAGCCGCTTGGTGTCACCGGTGACGATGAGCCCCACCAGGTTCGACGACGGCGTCGTGATCCCCAGTCCATCCAGACGTCCCGAGGCCCAGGAAGCGGGCCAGGCGATGATGGCGACGACTCCCACCAGCAGTCCTGTGACCAGGGGGTTCCACTGCTTCTCCAGCAGCAGGTGGGCCAGGCCTGTGCGCTGTGCGGGCAGCTGAACCTGGGCGGGACGGCTCCGCCCCAGGACGACGAAGCGATGCGCCACCACCGCAGTGACTCCGGCCAGGATGACGACTCCCACCCAGTCCGGTACCCCGATGGTGGCGGGGATGGTGGTCAGGTTGGTGACCCACAGCCCCTTGACCCACGTCGTCACTCCCGACAGGATCCCGGTCTTCGACGCGGCCGCAGTGATCGCGTAGGCCACGAGCGCGAACCAGGATCCGACCAGGCCCTCGCCCGCACGGTAGTAGGTGCCGGTGGCGCAGCCTCCGGCCAGGACGATCCCCACTCCGAAGAGGAAGGATCCGACGACGGTGGCAACCACTGACAATCTGGGGATCTCAGGTGTGATGGAGCCTGCGCCTGTGAGGACGGCGACTCCGACCGCTTGAACGGCGATGGCCAGCAGGAAGGCCGTGAACCAACGCCAGGAGCGGGAGACCCACAGGTCGCGGAAGGCTCCGGTGATGCAGAAACGGCCCCGTTGAAGGATGAAGCCGAGGACGGCCCCGACGGCGAGACCGGTAAGAATGGCGGGTGATGGCACGGTGTGGTCCTTGTCCGGCTGCTGCTTTCAGGCGCGAGCAGCCTGCGTGAGGACCGGTGACGCAGCACAGGTGAAGGAAGAATATACAGAGAAGGGCCACGTCATCCGGTAGGGGAGTGAAGTGGGGGCCTGGCTGGACGTGGCTGGCCTGGCACCGCCTCAAGGGTGCCGGGAGCCGGAGAGGACGATCTGTCTGAGAGCGCCTCAGAACGCCCGAACCAGGCGGCGCATACACATGCAGGCCCCGCGCGAGGCGGTGCGAGCGATGTGGGCCTGGGCGACGATCATGTGCTTCTCCGGTACGAAGTGGTTGGCGACGGTTGTCAACCGCTAGGGACTGTAGCCGAGGGCGCGCACCACAGCAATTCTGGGACGCTGGGTGAGATCAGGCTGCGGCGCGCCGGGCGCTCAGGAGACGGGTGAGCCCGTCGTCGGGGATCTGCGGCGTGGTGCCGCCGAAGAGCGGGCACTGGGCCTGGAAGGAGCACCAGTCGCACAGACGGGAGCGTTGGGGGCGGAAAGAGGCGGTGCGGGCGCAGTCCTCGACCTCGTCCCACAGGTGGGCCAGGCGGGTCTCGGTCCGCTCCAGCTCGGCCTGTCGAGGATCGTGGGTCAGGACGCGACCGTCCTTGAGGTAGACCAGCTGGAGCCGGGCCGGTGCTCTCCCGCGCAGCCGCCACAGGACCAGGGCGTAGAAGCGCATCTGGAACAGTGCCTCCTCCATGAAGCGCGTGCCCGGGCTGCGTCCGGTCTTGTAGTCGACCACGCGCATGGCGCCGTCGGGCGCCACGTCCAGGCGGTCGACGAAGCCCCGCAGAAGCAGGCCGTCACTGGTCTCGGTCTGGACGAACAGCTCACGCTCCGCGGGCTCCAGGCGCTGCGGGTTCTCCAGGGAGAAGTAGGTGCGGATGAGCCCGCGAGCCTCCTCCAGCCAGGTCTCCACCTGCGCCGGATCCTCAAACAGCTCCATGACCTCCGGGTTCTTCTCCCGGTGGGACTCCCACTGCCCGGGCAGCAGACTGAGGGCCGCACTCGGGCAGCGTTCGGAGGCCGGCAGGTCGTAGAGCCGCTCCAGTACGCCGTGAACGACTGTCCCCTTGTGCGTGGCCAGGGAGCCGGGCTCGGGGAGGCGGTCGACCGTACGCAGGCGGAACATGAGCGGGCACTGCATGAAGTCCTTGGCCCGGGAAGGAGACAGTGCTGCGCGGCGCCGGTCTCCGTAACCGCGCTGCGGGCCGCCACCGGTGCCTGGGCCGGTGGGCCTGACGTCTGTGCGGGCGGACGAGCTGGTGACGGTGTGCGGCTCACAGGACATGGGGGTGACGCTACCGCGAGGAGGTGACAGGGCGTCGGATATGAAGACGGCTGCTCCACAGCGTGCGCCGTCGGCGGCACAAGAGCCTGCTGTGGCCTCCGAGCAGATGCGGCGAGCCGCCCCCGACGGCGTTAGGCTCACGCCCATGCCTGCCTCCTCATCGACCGGCGAGTGGGTGATCGCCCGCATCGGTGGCGCTCCCGTCGTCATCTCACCGACCTCCCTCCTGCTCGGCCTGCTCATCGCCGGCAGCTGGTACCCACTGGTCTCGGCCGCCCTGGGGGACTTCGGGACCACGACCGTGCTGGCCGTGGTGGTCGCCACGGTCCTGGGTGTGGTCGGATCGGTCCTCCTGCACGAGCTGGCTCACGGGCTGACCGGCACCCTCATGGGGCGCCGTCCCACTCGCTACGAGCTCTACCTGTGGGGAGGACGCACGTCCTTCGGGCCGGCGCGCGAGTGGACCGCGTGGAAGGACCTGGCCACCTCCCTGTCCGGCCCGGCCACCAACCTGCTCATCTGGGGCATCGGAACGTTGGTGCAGGACTCCGTCAGTCTGTCGGTTCCCGTGGCCTTCACCATATGGGCCGTGACCCTGGTCAACCTGGCCCTGGCGGTTTTCAACGCTCTGCCGGGGCTTCCTCTCGACGGCGGATACGCTCTGGCCGCGCTCGTTGTCCAGGTGACCGGTAATCGCCGGCTCGGTCTCAAAGTGGCCGGCTGGGGAGGGCTCGTCGTGGTCGGAGGTGTCGTGTGGTGGTGGATCCTGCGTCCGCTTCTGCTTCAGGGCCGCCAGCCCGGCGCCTTCAACCTCATCCTGGTCGTCATGGTGGGCTGGTCGATCGTGGCCTCCAGCTGGCAGGTCCTCGAGCTCGGAGGAGGTGCCAGGGCCGCCTCAAGACTGGACCTGCGCGAGCTGTCCCGGCCCGTGCACGTCGTCGGACCCGACGCGCCCCTGTCCCAGGCTCGCAAGGCGATGGCCGGTGGAGCCGCCCTGGTTCTGGTGATTGATGGGACCGAGCTTGTGGGCGCGATCGATGAGGCGTCCTTGCACGAGGTCGGGCTGGGTGACACGGCAGACGCCGCCTCCACTGCCGGAGTGACCGCGGGCCAGGTCTGCACGGTGCTGCCGGAAGCGGCGCTGACCACCGAGCTGACCGGGCAGGCGGCCCTCGACGCCATGAAACGGGCCCGGGAGGTCTCTCGTTGGCTGGTCATCGTCGACTCGGGCCACCTGAGCGGAGCTGTGCCCACCGGCGCGCGCTGAGGAGCAGCGGCGCCAGCCGGCTCCCCGCTACGCTGGCGGCATGACAGAGCCGGACCTCGATACCGTGCACCGCACCCACTTCGTCGATAACCGCGCCAACTGGGACGACCGTGCCACGCTCCACGAGGCCTCCGGCTACGGCATCGCCGAGCTTCTCGCCTCGCCCACAGCACTCACCAAGGACGTCACCGACGACCGGGAGCGCCTGGGGGATCTGGTCGACCTCGACGTCATCCATCTTCAGTGCCACCTGGGGCTCGACACGATCAGCCTGTCCCGGCTGGGGGCGCGGCGCGTTGTCGGTCTCGACCTGTCCCCGCGGTCACTGGAGCGGGCTCGGGAGCTGGCGCGGCGGGCTGGTGCCCGCATCGAGTTGGTCGAGTCCAACGTCTACGCAGCCCGTGAAGCCGTGACTGGGGACTTCGACCTGGTTTACACCACGCTGGGCGTTCTGTGCTGGTTGCCTGATGTTGACCTCTGGGCGCGCGTCGTGGCTCGTCTGCTGCGCCCCGGTGGACGCCTCGTCCTGCGCGATGACCACCCCGTTTTCATGGCCGTCGGAGACGACACCTCCCAGGGGCTCACTCTCCACGAGCCCTACTTCCAGCAGGAGGAGCCCATGACCTGGGAGAAAGAGGACTCCTACGTGGAGGCCCCCGAGGGCGCCGCGCCGATCACCCACACCCGCAGCCACCAGTGGAACCACGCGGTGGGGGAGATCCTCACCGCCCTGCTGGGGGCGGGCCTCGTCCTGGAGGAAGTGAGCGAGGCCCGTGTGAGTGCCTGGCGCCGCTGGCCCGACCTCATGGAGCCCTGCGAAGGCGGTTACCGCTTCACCGACCCGGCGCTGCGCGACATGCTGCCTCTTCAGCTCGTCGTCGTTGCCCGCCGGCCGGGCGGTCCCCGGCCGTAGGATCTACGCAGGTGCCGCGTCATGGGCCCTGACTACACTGCTCGGTGATGAGCCAGTACGAGTCCGCCCCAGAGCATGATGCCCCCACAGAGCAACCGCCCTCCCGGCGCCCGGACCCTCAGGAGGTCCTGGGGCAGGCGGGCCGTCGCGGCCCCTTCCGCTACGGCGAACGCATCCAGGTCACTGACACCAAGGGCCGCAAGAACACCTTCCTGCTCGACCCCCAGGGCCACTTCCAGTCCGTGCGGGGCTCCTTCTATCACCGAGACGTCGTCGGTCTGGACGAGGGCAGCGTCATCGAGACCGACACCGGCCATGAGCTGCTCCTGCTGCGCCCGCTTCTGGCCGACTACGTGCTGTCCATGCCCCGTGGCGCACAGGTGGTCTACCCCAAGGACTCCGGACAGGTCATCGCCATGGGCGACATCTTCCCCGGCGCCCGGGTCCTGGAGGCCGGGGTCGGCTCGGGGGCGCTGACCATGAACCTGCTCTCCGCCATCGGGGAGAGCGGACACCTGCTGTCCATCGAGCGCCGCGAGGACTTCGCCCAGATCGCCGCCTCCAACGTGGACGCCTGGTTCGGTCGTCACCACCCGGCCTGGGAGCTGCGCACCGGGGACTTCGCTGACGTCGTTGCCGCCCGGGTGGAACCGGGCAGCATTGACAGAGTGGTCCTGGACATGCTCGCGCCCTGGGAGAACATCGAGGCCGTCTCCTTGGCCCTGGCCCCGGGCGGGCTCTTCCTGGCTTACGTCGCCACCGTCACTCAGCTCTCGCGCACCGTGGAGGTCCTGCGTCACAGCGGGCTGTTCACCGAGCCGGAGTCCTGGGAGTCCATGGTCCGCACCTGGAACGTTGACGGGCTGGCCGTGCGTCCCGACCACCGTATGGTGGCGCACACCGGGTTCCTCCTGACCGCCCGTCGCCTGGCCGCCGGATCCCGGCCTCTGACCCGCAAGCGCCCGCCCGCCCGCGGCGCCTACGACGAGGGCGGCTACTGGCTGCCCGACGACGTGAAGGAACGCACCAGCACCGACAAGAAGGTCCGTCGCGTCCTGCGCGACTGCCGGATCAAACAGCCCACCGACGCCACGCCGGTCCAGAGCGGGAGTGTCGATGAAGCCCAGGACGGCGATGATGTCTGAGGTCCCCGAAGCAGGAGCTGGGACGCCTCAGTCCCTGGGCATGCCGGCCAAGGACTTCACCAGCCACCAGTTGCGCGAGGCCCGCGCCCAGGCCGTGAGCCTGGCCACCAAGAACGAGCGTCTCGTCGCCGCCCTGGGCACGGCCCGCGAGCGCATCACCGAGCTCGGCCAGCAGCTCGACGCCGTCACCCGCCCCCCGGTCACCCTGGGGCTGCTTACTGGTCTGCCCGGAGCAAGGAGCGCCGGGGACGCCGGACGGGCCGGGGACGAGCCCTCCCAGGAGCGCGAGGTCGCCGTGAGCCTGTCGGGTCGCCAGATGCTCCTGCACGTCCACCCCGCCGTGGATGACGCCGATCTCCAGGTCGGACGGCTCGTGGCCGTCAACGACCAGATGCTCGTCGTCTCCACCCTGCCGGAACCGCAGACCGGCGAGGCCGTCACCCTTGAGGAGACCCTCGATGACTCCCGCGTCCTGGTGACCACCGGCGGGGGAGATACTCGGGTCCTAGCACTGTCCTCCTCACTGCTCCGCCTCGCCGGGGTCGGTGAGGGGCTCAAGCCCGGCGACACCCTGGCCGCCGACCTGCGAGCCGACATCGCCACAGCTCTCATCGAGCGCACCAGCGTCGAGCAGCTCGTCGTCGCCGAGACCCCTGACGTCTCCTGGGCGGATATCGGGGGACTGGGCCCCCAGATCGAGGAGATCCGCGACGCCCTCGAGCTGCCCTTCACCCACCCGGATCTCTTCCAGGCCTATGGGCTGCGCGCCCCCAAGGGACTCCTGCTCTACGGCCCGCCCGGCTGCGGCAAGACCCTCATCGCCAAGGCTGTTGCCACCTCGCTGGCCGGATCCGGAGGCGGTTCCGGCTCAAGGAGCCACTCGGCCGCGTTCCTCAACATCAAGGGCCCTGAGCTGCTGAGCAAGTTCGTCGGTGAGACCGAGCGGCAGATCCGCGCCATCTTCGACCAGGCACGCAAGGCCGCCGCTGAGGACCGCCCGGTGGTCATCTTCTTCGATGAGATGGAGGCCCTGTTCCGCACCCGCGGCACCGGTGTGTCCTCCGACGTCGAGACCATGATCGTGCCTCAGGTCCTGGCGGAGATCGACGGTGTGGAGTCCCTGCGCAACGTCGTCATCATCGGTGCCTCCAACCGGGAGGACATGATCGACCCCGCGATCCTGCGCCCCGGACGCCTGGACGTGAAGATCCGCATCAACCGGCCCGACGAGGCCGGGGCCGAGGAGATCCTCGCCCGGCACCTGACCGCTGGACTTCCCCTGGCCCCGGCGGAGCTGGCGGCCCACGCAGGAGACCGTGAGGCCGCGGCCGCCTCCCTGCGCCGCGTCGTCGTCGAGACCCTCTACGCCCGAAACGAGGCCACCGCGGTCCTGGAGATCACCGAGGAGAACGCGGATGCCATCACCACCCGTACCCTCCACCTGGCCGATCTGGTCAGCGGCGCTATGCTGGCCGCCGTCGTCTCCCGCGCCAAGACCGCCTCCATCAAGGATGAGCTCGCTGGGGGAGACGGGGGACTGAGCACGGATAGGCTTCGCTCGGCCGTCGAGGTCGAGGCCCGGCAGAACGAGGAGATCACCGGCGCCACAACGCCCGAGGGCTGGGCCCGACTCATCGGCACCCGTGCCTCGCAGATCCGCGCCGTGCGCAGGCTCGGGAAGGAGAACGTATGAACACCGTCGGCTTTCAGCCAGGACCGGTGACGCGCCCCGTCGGCCTGGAGACCGAGTTCGGGGTCCTGCGCCCGGGCGACCCTTATGCCAACCCCGTGGTCCTCTCCAGCCAGGTCGTGGAGGCCTACTGCGCCGCCGCTGACGTGCCCGCGGTGCGATGGGACTACGAGGGGGAGGACCCTCTGGCCGACTTGCGCGGTGGAAGGCTGCGGCGGTCGGCCGCCCATCCCAGTCAGCTCACTGACGACCCCACGCGTCCGGCGCCGTCGGGTGACGCCCCGCCGCCGGCCCCTTGGGGATCACGCGCCCGCCCCAGTGCCGCCGAGGCGGCGCTGCCTCAGGCGGCGACAGCGGTTCTTGTCAACGGGGCTCGTCTCTACGTGGACCACGCCCACCCTGAGTACTCCTCGCCGGAGGTCCTTACCCCGCATGACGCCCTGGTCTGGGACCGCGCCGGAGAAGTGGTCGCCCGGCGCGCCATGGCGGCTCTGGGTGACGGTGGCCAGGGCGTTGGCGATCCGGCGGAGATCGTCCTGTACAAGAACAATGTCGACGGCAAGGGCGCCGCCTACGGCTCCCATGAGAACTATCTCGTGCGGCGCGAGCTGCCCTTCGAGGAGCTGGCCGCGGTCCTCACCCCCTTCCTCGTCACCCGGCCCGTGCTCGTGGGCGCCGGGAGGGTCGGCATCGGTCAGCGCAGTGAGCGGCCCGGTTTCCAGATCAGTCAGCGAGCCGACTACGTCGAGTCCGAGATCGGTCTGCAGACCACCTTCAACCGCCCCGTCATCAACACCCGGGACGAGCCTCATGCCGACGGCTCGCACTGGCGCCGGCTGCACGTCATCAACGGGGACGCCAACCGCTTCGACGTCCCTATCTACCTCAAGGTCGCCACCACCGACCTGCTCCTGTGGTTCGTGGAGCAGGCGCACAGCGCCGGGGCTCTCAAGGATGCTCTGGCCGAGCTGAACCGGCTGGAGATCACCGGGGACCCCGTCGAGGAGCAATGGGCCGTCTCCCACGACCCCACCCTCGCCTACGAGCTGACCACACGAGCCGGGACCATGAGCGCCCTGGCGATCCAGCGCGCCTACCTGGAGGCCGTCAGTCCCGCCGTGACGCGCGCCGGAGACCCGGAGTCGCAGCATGCCCTGGACATGTGGCGCCAGAGCCTCGTCGCCCTGGAGCAGTGGCGTCGTGATGGTTCCGGTCCAGCGGCCCATATGGTGGAGTGGGTCGCCAAGTACGAGCTCTGCGAGGGGCTGCGCCGCCGGTCGGGAATCGGCTGGGACGATCCTCGCCTGGCCGCTCTCGATATTCAGTGGGCTGACCTGCGCCCGGGACGCTCAGTGGTTGACAAGCTCGACGCGGCAGGTCGGATCCACCGTCTGGTCTCCGAGGCTGAGGTCGAGCGGGCCGCCGACAGACCACCCGAGGGGACGCGTGCCACCATCCGCGGAACTGCCATCAACCGTCACCCGCAGATCGTGGGCGCGTCCTGGACCTGCCTGGTTCTTGACGTCCCCGGCCAACCCGAGCTGTTGCGCCTGCGGCTGCCCGACGACGTCGCCGTCGGCCCGGATGAGACGGCAACCATCCTGGAGGAAATTGGTCGTCGGGCAGCACCTGAGAGACACTGAGGCCCACAGCGCCGTCCAGCGACGCGCTGGACGAAGGGACGAGTAGAAGGAGCAGAGCATGACGCCGCAACACGCCGATCGGTCTCAGGGACAGGTTCGTCGCGCCGGCGTCGAGTCCGCTGTCGAGGACATTGAGGGACAGAACGGCACCACCACCTCGGCCCAGAGCATGTCGACGATCCAGACCAGCGACGTCGACAGCATCCTGGACGAGATCGACTCGGTCATCGAGACCAACGCCGCAGCCTTCGTCCAGGGCTTCGTCCAGAAGGGCGGCCAGTGAGCATGAGCGGCTCCCGCCGCCCGGCACGCCGCATCATCGGGGTGGAGACCGAGTACGGCATCACCTGTGCCCCCACCGGGGACGGTCCACCCCCTCTGGACGCCGACCACGCCGCTCGTGAGCTCTTCGATCCGGTGGTTCAACGCTCGCGCTCCTCGAACGTCTTCACTCGCGGTGGTGCCCGCCTCTACCTGGACGTTGGCTCCCACCCGGAGTTCGCCACCGCCGAGTGCGACCGTCTTGAGGACCTGCTCGCCCAGGACCGTGCCGGCGAGCTGGTCATGGCTGACCTGGCTCAGCAGGCCAACACCCGCCTGACCGCCGCCGGCGTCCCCGGGCGGATCCACCTGCTGAAGAACAACCGCGATGCCGAGAGCAACGGTTTCGGCTGTCACGAGAACTACCTCGTGCGCCGTCGCGGGGACTTCTGGAACGATGCGCGCACCCTTGTCCCGCACCTGGTGACCCGGCAGATCCTCGTCGGCGCCGGCCATATCACGGGTAAGGACGATGCACGTCCCACCGGCACCAGAACCGGCGGCTACGTCTTCTCCCAGCGGGCCGACCAGATGTGGGACGCCGTCTCCTCAGCCACGACGCGTGCCAGGCCGCTGATCAACACCCGGGACGAGCCCCACGCCGACGCCGAGCGCTACCGGCGCATGCACGTCATCGTCGGAGACTCCAACATCGCCCAGGGATCCACCCTGCTCAAGGTGGCGGCCATGGACCTGCTCCTTGACTACCTGGAAAGCGGCGGAGACCTGAGCGACCTGGCACTGTCCGACCCCATGCGCGCTATCCGGGACACCTGCCACGACCTGAGCGGACGTGCGCTCCTGGAACGCGCCGACGGGCGTACCATCACGGCGGTGGAGGTGCAGGCCGAGCACCTTGAGCGGCTGCGCAACCACGTCGCAGGTGACATGGAGCTGACCGACCTGCACGCCGCTGCGCTGGACCTGTGGGAGCGAGGTCTGGAGGCGGTCCGCCTCCAGGAGCCGGAGCGTGTGGCCACGGAGCTGGACTGGGCGGCCAAGCACCAGCTGGTGACCCGCTACTGTCAGCGCCACGGTGCCGACCTGACAGACCCGAAAGTCACCCGGTTGGCGCTGGCCTATCACGATGTCTCATCCGAGCAGGGACTGCGCCAACGCCTCGAGAGAGCGGGCATGCTGCGCCGTTTCGTCGACGATGAGGCCTGCCTGCGGGCAATGAGCACCCCACCCGCCTCGACGCGCGCGCACCTGCGCGGTGCGGTCGTGGCCAGAGCCGAGGACCTGCGCCGCGACCTGACCGTCGACTGGGTGAGTATTCGACTCGACGACGGTGCCTCACCGACTGTTACCCTGAATGACCCCTTCTGCGCTGCCGACGAGCGCATCGACGCGCTCCTGGAGAGCATGGAGCACTCGACGACCGACCTCCCCACCGGGGTCTGAACGGAAACGTCCACGACACCGGTGAGGCGACAGACGGAAGACGCAACATGAGCAGTACCTCTACACCAGATCCCGGCGCAGGCGCGCCCCTGACCCGGCGCCAGCGTCGTGCGCTCGAACGCGCTCAGGAGATGGCACAGCAGGCGCAGCAGGATGCGCAGACCGAGCACCTGCCGGCACTTCCGCAGTCTCCAGCCGCGGCACAGGCCGTGAGCAGGCCGGTGCCGTCGTCACACACTGGGCCCGCAGCTGGGCGGCCGCCCGTTGCCGTCTCGCCCCCGAAGGAGGGGCCGCGTCCGTGGCAGCCCACTGACCACGGCGCAGCGGCGTCCAGGAGGACGGAGACCAACGACCGCAGCGATCACAGTGAAGACCGCACTGGTGGCCGCGGGGATGATGCCGGTGGGCCTGACCGGGTGGGTGAGGAATGGGCCGATGTGGCCGGCAGCGCCGAGGCGGCGCAACCGCGACGCACGCTGGGGGGCCCTTTCGGCCGTATGCCCCGGGGGCCTCTGGCCATCGCCCTAATCGGTATCGTCATTCTTGCGATGTTCCTGGTTCCCCTGGCCGTCAACAAGTTCGTCACCGGCAGGAGCGGCTCTGGCATCAGCACCGTTGCCCAGTCGACAGTGCTGGACGGGAACGCTCCCCTGAAGCGGTTGATGACGATCAGTGGGCGACTCGGCTCGGGATCAGCGCCCTCCGTCGCCCTGAACCATGACGCCTCGTTGTCCGCTCCCAGCTCCGTCATCACCGATGTTGTTGAGACCGGACAGGGGCGCGTGGTCTCCGAGGGGTCACCGGTCGTCCTGCAGGTCTCCCAGTTCTCCGGTCTTGACGGGCGCAACACGACCGACAATCCCGAGGGCTACACCCTGTGGAAGGGCACGCTGGGAGTCGCCGAGGTAGGAGCCGACGTCGACGCGGCCGTCTCCGGCCAGCGCGAAGGGACTCGCGTCGTCCTTCGTGCTCCCACCGAGGAGAAGGACGGCTCGAAGACCACCGAGATCACCGTCGTCGACATCCTCCCCACCACGGCGACCGGGGAGACTCAGGAGCCCGCCGCCGGCACACCCACTGTGACCGAGGGAGCGGACGGTTCCATCACCGTGAGCAGCGCAGGCCTGCCGGCTCCCACCCGGGCAGCCACCGCGGTCCTCATCAAGGGCACCGGGCCCCAGATCCGCCCCCAGGACCGGCTCATCGCCCGTAGCACCATGGTCAGCTGGGCCACCGGCCAGACGCTCGGAGAGTCGTACTTCGGCTACCAGAAGGCCCCTGAGACACTTGACATGAGCAACGCGCTGGTGGGCGTCTCCCAGAACCTCGTCGACATCGCGGTCGGTTCACGAGTGGTGCTCTCCCTCCCGGCGGAGCAGGCTCAGGGAACGGAACCCGTCGTCGTCGTCATTGACGTCCTGGCCATCGACCCCGCCAAGGCTCCTCGGTCGGCCGGGGCGCAGAGCAGTGCGCCAACGGCCTCGCCCCAGCCCTCAGCATCTCCTCACCCCACTACCCAGGACAACTCATGAGCGTCGCCATCCGTATCATCCCCTGCCTGGACGTCAAGGATGGTCGTGTCGTCAAGGGCGTGAACTTCCAAGGGCTGAAAGATGCTGGAGACCCGGTGGAGCTGGCGGCCCGCTACGACGCCCAGGGCGCCGACGAGATCACCTTCCTGGACGTGTCGGCCTCCCATGAGGGGCGATCCACCATGCTGGACGTGGTGTCCCGTACCGCGGAGCAGGTGTTCGTGCCACTCACCGTCGGTGGGGGAGTGCGCTCCGTGGAGGACGTCGACCAGCTTCTGCGAGCGGGTGCGGACAAGGTCGGCATCAATACCGCCGCCATCGCTCGTCCTGAGCTGCTGGCGGAGGTGGCACAGCGCTTCGGCAACCAGGTGGTCGTCCTATCGGTGGACGCGCGCCGCTGCCCGGCCGGTGTTACCACCGCGTCCGGCTACGAGGTCACCACTCACGGGGGACGGACCTCAACCGGTATCGACGCCGTCGCCTGGGCGGTTCAAGGGGCCCGGCTCGGCGCCGGAGAGATCCTTCTGAACTCCATGGACGCCGACGGCGTCACCGGAGGCTTCGACACCGAGATGATTGACGCCGTGCGCCAACAGGTTCAGGTGCCCCTCATCGCATCCGGCGGTGCCGGGCGCCCCGAGGACTTCGTCATCGCCGTCGAGCACGGCGCCGACGCAGTTCTGGCCGCCTCGGTCTTCCACTATGGAACCATGACCATCACCGACGCCAAGAACGCGCTACGGGAGGCGGGCCATCCGGTGCGTTGAATACGTCTACCTGGCCGGCTGGACACGTGGTCCTGGAGATGCGGATATTCCCTGATGGAGAATCGTCCTGGGGGTTATATCCAGCGCTTCGGTGCTGTAGGCTCGGGCTGCGGCGGATCGCGATGAGGTCTCTCAAATCAAGGAGGTTTTATTCGTAGGATATGTGATCGGATCTGCCATTCCGCCGTGCCGCGTGAGCGGGTCAGTGTCCACGCTGCGGACATGGTCGGCTCCATAGCCGATGCGACTGGCGGACAACCTTTGGAATCATGCGGTTCCTACCCGGTTCCCAATGTCTCCGCGGCGCTCATGTCCGCCGTGTGGGCCCCGGGCGCCACCAATTAGCCGCTTCTGTCGATAACCATTGCGACAAGCCCCATGAATAAGCCTCGAGGTGCGGGGACTGCTGGAATCATCTGATTCTGCGCAGCTCCCATCCTTATTCTTGTCCAGGTGAGGGGCTGAGCCCTGTTCTGGATGTCGTCGCTGCGTCGAGGCCGCACTGTGAGAGGGCTAGATTTGCGTGTCGAGTGGAGCCTGTTATACTTCAGCGACATACTGTCGGCATCAACTTCACCGATCCCTATCGACACGGAGAGATTCTATGAGCAACATGGGTCCCTACCCCAACGGCCAGTTCGACCAGCAGCCCGGGGGCTACGGCCCTGGTGGTTACGGGGGTGGTTTCGGCCCTCGTCCCGATGAGAAGAACTCTCTGGGAGGCTGGGCTCTTGGCCTGGGGATCGCCAGTCTGATCTGCTGCGGCATCTTCACGGGTATCCCGGCGATCATCGTGGGCTACCTGGGTCTGCAGGCGGCAAACGAAGGGCGGGCCACCAACAAGGGGATGTCCATCGCCGGTATCGTGATGGGAGGGCTCTCGATCGTGTTCATGATCTTTGCCATTGTTACTGGGCAGTTCGCCGAGCTCATCAACACCATTCAGTCGTCCTGATGCTCCTGGGTGCCTAGGTCCTCGCTGTACTTCGCCACGCAAACCCGGTTGAGGTTTGCGCGGCGAAGTGCTGAGTGGGGGACGTCACCATGGGTCGTTCTCCCCATGGGGAGGTGCAGGGGCTCTTGTGACGTGCTGCGCGGAATCTTGTAGCCTGCACGTCGTAGTTGACCTACTCGGAGGAACAGTGAATGACGTGAACCCGTATCCGGGGAGCCCCTACCAGCAAGGAGGTGCCGGCAGCCAGGATTCTCTGTCTGCTCAAGGTTATCCTTCCTCAGATCAAGCTAACTCACTTGCCGGCCAGTCAGGGTATTACAGCGCCGGTTACTCGGGCGGTCAGCCCGACCCGTTCCTGAATCCTCCTGAAAGCCAGGTGGTACCTTATTCGGGGCCGCCTCAGCAGGCTTATGGTCAGCCATATAGTCAGCAGTATTCCTACCCCCAGGCTCCGTACGGGCCTTATGTCCCGTGCGGTCAAGGTGTGTACGGGGGCGGGTTTTATGACCCGCGTCGCCATGAGGCTGACTCGTTGGGTGGTTGGGCGCTCGGGCTCGGTATCGCGAGCATATTCATGGGCTGCCTGTATTTCGGTGCTCTTTTGGGTGTTCCTGCGATCATTGTGGGCGTCAAGGGCATGCGCGCCGCCGATGAGGGGCGTGCTACAAATAAGGGGATCTCGATTGCGGGTGTGGTGCTGGGCAGCATCGGTTCTGCGATTAGCCTCCTCTTTATTTCCTTTTTATTCCTGGCGTACCTCGGTTCGCTGTAGTGCTGGAGCTTCCTGCTGAGTATGGATAAGAGTATGTGTCGGGATGCTGGGTGTGGCGGTCCTGGCCACCGGATCGGCTTAGGGCTTCTCATGGCTCTCTCCGTCGTGCCGGGCGGGCTCATCATCATGCGGGCTCTGACGCTGCCTCGTAGCTCTCCGGGGCTTCCGGACCTCTGCCCTCTTCACCGGGTGACAGGAATGTGGTGTCCTCTGTGCGGCGGCACCAGGGCGACTCGGGAGCTCATTCACGGCGACCTGTGGGGCGCGCTCGGCTACAACCCCTTCGCTCTTGCCGTGGAGGCGCTGGTGGTTCTCCTGGTGGTGCGTTGGCTGGTCGCCTCGGCTCAAGGTCGTCGCCGGCAGTTCATCACGGGGCGAGAGGCCATACTTCTTGGCGTGGCCTGTGCCGCTTTCGCCGTGGTGCGCAACCTGCCCGGTATGTGGATCTACCTCGGTCCGCTGCTCGGTCCTCCAGGGTGAGGAGCCAGCAGTATGCATAATGCAGCCGTGGCTCTCGATTCCGATATCTCCTCGCGTCTGAAACGAAACGCGGACGGCCTGGTGTGCGCCGTCGTCCAGCAGCACGACTCGCGTGAGGTTCTCATGGTGGGCTGGATGGACGACGAAGCGCTCCGGCGCACCCTGACCGAGGGGCGGGTGACTTTCTGGTCGCGGTCTCGTGGCGAGTACTGGCGCAAAGGGGATACCTCCGGACACGCGCAGTACGTTAAGGCCGTCCACCTGGACTGTGACGGAGACGCCCTGCTGGTGGAGGTCGACCAGGTGGGCGCGGCCTGCCACACCGGTGAGCGCACCTGCTTCCTGGCTGGTGGTGATCTCGGGGCCCGACCCGGTGAGCGTCCCGACTGATCCGGGTGGAGAGCTCCCTCGGGCGATTTGCAACAGAGGCCCCCGGGCCGTCACGATGGTACAGAAAGGGGTTCTCGGAGAGCGCCCGCAGGCGAGATCGAGGAGGCGCGTGATGACCTCGTTCGAGGCGATGGTGGCCGACGCGAGGATGGCCGCCGACCGCCGCGCCGCGCGGGTTCCCCTCGCTCGTCTGCGTGAGGCCTCGCGTCTTGCCCCCAGCGCCATCAGTGCTCTGTCCAGCCTGCGTGCCGATGACCGGGCGGTGACGGTCATCGCGGAGGTCAAGCGCCCCACCGCCACCTTCGCCGATCTCAGTGGTGTCGGCGCCCCGGGAGTCCTGGCCTGCTTCTATGCCGCAGGAGGAGCCGCCTGTGTCTCGGTGGTCACCGGCCCAAGCAGTACGCGAGGCTCACTGAAGGATCTGGATGCCGTCAGAGCGGCAGTGGATCTGCCGGTCCTCGCCAACGATCTCGTGGTCACCCCGTACCAGGTGCATGAGGCCCGGGCGCACGGTGCCGACCTGCTCATGCTCGACGCCCGCCTTGAGGCCCTGGTTCTGGAAGGACTCATCGAGCGGGTCCACTCCCTGGGGATGAGTGCCGTCGTCGAGGCCCGTACCCGTCGTGAGGCACTGACCGCGGTCGATGCGGGCGCCCGCATCATTGCCATTGATACCCGTGACCCCGACACGCTGGTCGTCGACTGCGGCCGGTTTGACCAGGTCACTGACGTTCTTCCCACCCAGGTCACACGCATCGCCGCCGGGGGAGTGCGAGGCCCCCATGACGTCATGAGCTTCGCCCGCTGCGGCGCCGACGTCGTACTCGTCGGTGAGGCGATCATCCGTTCCACCGATCCCCAGCAGTTCGTCGCTGAGCTGGTCGCCGCAGGCGCCCACCCAGCACTGATCCCCTCCGCCCACCGAGAGGTCCTCTGAGTGCCTGTCACTGCATTCTCCGCCATGATGCCGGTGATGTCGGCCGTATCCGCCGGTCTGCCGAGCCCCTCGTCAAGTGTCTGGCACATCGGCCCCGTCCCGATACGGGCCTACGCACTGTGCATCCTCACCGGCGTCTTCGTAGCCGTGTGGTGGTCGGACCGCCGCTACCGGGCAAAGGGGGGTCTGCCCGAGGTCGTTCTCGACATCGCTATCGTGGCGGTTCCGGCAGGCATCGTCGGGGCCCGCCTCTATCACGTCCTGTCCTCACCCGACGACTACTTCGGTCCGAACGGTGACCTGGCTCTGGTGCCGCAGGTGTGGCTGGGTGGCCTGGGCATCTGGGGCGGCATCGCGGGTGGTGTCCTGGCCGGTGTGCTTCTGCTGCGCCACCGTGGTCTGCGGGTTGCTCCGCTGGCCGACGCTGTCGCCCCGGCGCTGCTGGTCGCGCAGGCCATCGGCCGGCTGGGCAACTGGTTCAACCAGGAGCTCTACGGCGCCCCGACGACGTTGCCCTGGGGGCTGCAGATCGATGACGCTCACCTGCCTGCCGGCTCCAGCTACCCGCCCGGCACCCTGTTCCACCCGACCTTCCTCTATGAAGCCCTGTGGAACCTTGCTGGAGCCGCCCTGCTGGTGTGGATCGGACGAAGGATGCTGGCCCGCGGCGGTGCCACCGGAGGCAGGCTGCTGTGGGTCTACCTCATGGTCTACACCGCCGGCCGGGTGTGGATCGAGATGCTGCGCATTGACGAGGCAGAGACGATTCTCGGCCTGCGCCTGAACGTGTGGACCTCCATCGTCATCTTCCTCGTCGGAGCCGTCGGGCTCGTCATCACCTCCAGGCGGTCGCTCAGTGACGCCATCGAGAGATCAGAGCAAGGGACGCAGAAGGCCGTCTCGGGAGACGAGTCGCCTCAGAAGGACAAGGACTCAGAGGACTCCGCCGAGGACAACTCACCCGCTCAGGGCGGTGCTGCGGCGTCGGCCGTCCACGACGAGGTAGACGCATAGCGGCTCCTCAGACCTCCGGCACGCCACTCGGGTGGGGAGAATACGGGTGAGGATCGTCGCAACCTGGGGAGCGCCGGGATTCGTCCTCGTGCGCACGGTCCGGTTTCCCGTATCCTGGCCTCATGCGTAGAGCCAAGATCGTATGTACCCTCGGACCCGCCACTGATTCTCCCGAGCAGGTGCAAGCGCTCGTGGACGCCGGCATGAACGTCGCGCGCATCAACCGTTCCCACGGTCGCGCTGAGGACCAGGAAGAGGTCATCGCCCGCATCCGGCAGGCGGCAGCCGCTTCCGGGCGCTCCGTCGCCGTACTGGTCGACCTCCAGGGTCCCAAGATCCGTCTGGGCCGTTTCGTCGACGACCAGAAGGTCATGCTCAACAAGGGCGATGAGTTCACGATCACGATCGATGACGTGCT
This sequence comes from uncultured Actinomyces sp., assembly GCA_963552815.1. Lineage (GTDB taxonomy): Bacteria > Actinomycetota > Actinomycetes > Actinomycetales > Actinomycetaceae > Actinomyces. The sequence continues at coordinate 19,352 of CAUVMS010000024.1, forward strand.
GGGCACCGTCAAGCGCGCCTCCACCACCTTCAAGGGGCTGCCCGGGGACTGCCGCCCCGGCGACCGGCTCCTCATCGACGACGGCAACGTCGCCGTGCGCGTTGTGGCAGTCACGGACACCGACGTCGTCACCAAGGTCGAGGTGCCCGGGTACGTGTCCAACAACAAGGGCATCAACCTTCCCGGTGTTGCGGTCTCCGTCCCCGCCCTCAGTGAGAAGGACCGCGAGGACCTGCGCTGGGCACTCAAGATCGGGGCGGATCTCATCGCCCTGTCCTTCGTGCGCGACGCCGACGACATCAAGGACGTCCACGAGATCATGGACGAGGTCGGTGTACGCATCCCGGTCATCGCCAAGATCGAGAAGCCCCAGGCGGTGGAGAACCTCTTCGACATCGTCTCCACCTTCGACGGCATCATGGTGGCCCGCGGCGACCTCGGAGTGGAGATGCCGCTCGAGGCCGTGCCGCTGGTGCAGAAGCGCGCCATCGAGCTGGCTCGTCGTCAGGCGAAGCCGGTCATCGTGGCCACCCAGGTGCTGGAGTCCATGATCCAGAACCCGCGCCCCACCCGAGCCGAGGCGTCGGACTGCGCCAACGCGATCCTCGACGGCGCCGACGCCGTCATGCTCTCCGGAGAGACCTCCGTGGGCGCCTACCCCATCGAGGCCGTGCGCACCATGGCCAGCATCATCGAGAACGTCGAGGAGAACGGCGGCGAGCGCATCCCCGGTCTGGGGTCCTACCCGCAGACGCGCGGCGGGGCTCTGACCCGTGCTGCCGCCGAGATGGGGGAGCACCTGGACGTGACCTACCTGGTGACCTTCACCCAGTCCGGTGACACGGCCCGGCGTCTGTCGCGTCTGCGCTCCCCGCTGCCTCTGCTGGCTTTCACCCCGCTGCATGAGACGCGCAACCAGCTGGCGGTCTCCTGGGGCGTTCAGCCCTACGAGGTCCCCGAGGTTCAGCACACCGACGAGATGGTGGCTCAGGTCGACGAGATCCTTCAGGACAAGCACCTGGCCCAGCCGGGGGACACCGTCGTCATCGTGGCCGGCATGCCTCCGGGGACTCCTGGGTCCACCAACTCGATCCGTGTCCACACCGTCGGCGAGACGGGCGACTACAAGGTCTGACGTCGCATCGTCCTTGGACAACGTGATGAGGGGCCTCCCACCGCCGGGTGGGAGGCCCCTCAGTGATGAGTACCTCCGGTGGGACTCGAACCCACAACACTCCGATTTTGAGTCGGATGCCTCTGCCAATTGGGCTACGGAGGCACGCCGCCCGTTCTACGGGGCGTCACCAGCGAGATCATACTAGGATCACAGCCGTGAGCAATGAGTCCAGCACCACCAGGTCCCGCCGGGTGCTCGTCGCCGAGGACGAGACCCTCATCCGCCTCGACATCGTCGAGACCCTCACCGACGCCGGGTATGAGGTCGTCGCTGAGGCCGCAGATGGTGAGGAGGCTGTCCGTCTGGCTGACGAGCACGCCCCTGATCTGTGCGTTCTCGATGTCAAGATGCCGGTGATGGACGGCATTACGGCTGCAGAGCGGATTCTCGAGAAGCACAACTGCGCCGTCGTCATGCTGACGGCTTTCTCCCAGACCGAGCTCGTGGAGCGAGCCAGTGCCGCCGGCGCCATGGCCTACGTGGTCAAGCCCTTCACCCCGGCGGATCTCATCCCGGCGCTCGAGATCGCCATGTCCCGGCACGAGGAGATCCTCTCCCTGGAGAGTGAGATCTCTGACCTCACTGAGCGCTTCGAGACCCGCAAGCGCGTCGACCGTGCCAAGGGACTGCTCATGGAGCGCATGGGGTTGAGTGAACCGGAGGCGTTCCGGTGGCTGCAGAAGACCTCCATGAACCGGCGTCTGACCATGCGCGAGGTGGCCGACGCCGTCATCGAGCAGGTCGGCTCCGCCAAGAAGGACTGACTCCTTCCGACGCCCTGCCGTCGTTGCTCGTCAGGTGAACAGGCTGCGAAGCGTCCCGACCGCTATCGTCCGATCATCCTCGTCGGTCACCGTCACCTGGTAGACCACGGTACGACGTCCGCGGTGCAGGGGGATGGCGGTGGCCCTCACCCAGCCCTGGGTCACGGACCGTAGATGGCTGACCGACAGTTCTGCTCCTACCGGGATCGCGTCGTCGGACGCCGCCGCACGTGCCGCTACGGACGCGGCCGTCTCGATGAGCGCAGCAGTGGCTCCACCATGAAGGATCCCCACGACCTGACGAGAACCCTCCACCGGCATCCGGACCTCGGTCTTGTCCGCGTCCCGGGTGACGACCTCCATCCCGAGGGTGTCCATGAGGGTTCCCTCCTCGCTGTCCTCCAGCACTGCGTGCAGCGCGCTGGAGGCGGAGACGGCTGAGCCGGCGGGTCGAGGATCGGGGTATGGGCGCCGGGCCGGATCCGGGAAGGCCACGGCTGCGGTGCTTGCCCCCGAGTAGGAGGCAGCGGTGACACGGCCAACGGGTCCCAGCGGGCCCACGATCGCAGGCGAGTCGGAGGACTCTGCGGACTCGACCGACTCGGCTGAGGCCGGCTCGCCGGACCTGCTGAGCTGTGCCGCCCCGGTGGGGTCAAGGGGCGTGGAAGACACGGAAGAAGCCGGGGAGACGGGGAAAGCCGGGGAGTCGATGGACTCTCCGCCGGCGGAGGGGGAGAGGGGCGCGTCGGACTGTTGAGGGCTCATGGGCCTAGGCTGGCACGGTGAGCACCACCGCGACCAGCCCTACACCTCAGAACCTCTCCGACCCGGCTTCCGGACGTCTTCTCCTCATCGACGGCCACTCCATGGCCTTTCGCGCGTTCTACGCGCTGCCGGTAGACAACTTCACCACCTCGACCGGCCAGTCCACCAACGCCGTTCACGGCTTCGTGTCCATGTTTCTCTCGCTGCTGGAGAACGAGCGACCCACGCATATCGCGGTTGCCTTCGACCTACCAGGAGGCACCTTCCGCACGGAGGAGTACGCCGAGTACAAGGGAACTCGCGACGAGGCGCCGCAGCCCTTCCTCGGGCAGATCGAGCTCATCCAGGAGGTCCTGGAAGCCATGGGCGTCAAGGCGCTCACCGCTCCGGGCTACGAGGCGGACGACGTCCTGGCCACCTTGGCCGCCGCTGCCCAGACGGAGGGGATGGAGGTGCTCATCTGCTCCGGAGACCGCGACTCCTTTCAGACCGTCACCGAGCGATGCACGGTGCTCTACCCGGTCAAAGGCGTGTCCACCCTGCGCCGTATGACGCCGGAGGAGGTCGAGGAGCGCTACGGGGTGATGCCCGAGCGCTACCCGCACCTCGCCGCCCTCGTGGGGGAGCCCAGCGACAACCTCCCCGGGGTCCCAGGTGTGGGCCCCAAGACCGCCGCCAAGTGGATCAATCTCTATGACGGACTCGACGGTGTCATTGCTCACGCCGACCAGATCAAGGGTAAGGCCGGGCAGTCTCTGCGAGACCATCTCGACGACGTCATGCGCAACCGTCGACTCAACCACCTGCTCACCGACCTGGACCTGGGAGTCGCTCCCCGAGACGACCTGCGCATCACGGGCGCCGACCGGGCCGGCCTGGCTCGCGTCTTCGAGGCCCTGGAGTTCCGTACCCTGCACCAGCGAGCCCTGCGCACCTTGACCTTCTCCGACACATCCGACCACGCTGAGACCGCACCAGGAGAGGACTCCGGCCCTCTGGGAGCGCTGAACAGCCTGGAGATAGTGGCGCTGGGCCGGGATCTTCCGGATGGGGAGCTGTCTCAGTGGCTGGAGACCAACCTGCCGGCAGCAGACGGGGACACTCGCCGCCTCCTCGGGGTCGATGTCGTGGGGACCCTCGAACCCGTTGAGGGCGACGCCGAGGCCGTCTCGCTCTCCGACGGCACCCATGCGGTCGTCATCGACCTCGCCACGATCCTGCCCGAGGACGAGGCCGCTCTGGCCGCCCTCCTGGCCGACGTCGATCGCCCCAAGCTGGTCGCCGACGCCAAGGGGAGCTGGCACGCCCTGACCGCCCGCGGACTCACGCTGGACGGTGTCGTCGCCGACCCGTCACTGGCCGGCTACCTGTGCCGGCCCGAGCAGCGCAGCTACGACGTCGACACCCTCGCCCAGCGCTGGCTCGGCATCGACCTGGCGGCCATCGGCGAGGGAGAACCGGACACGGGTGACGGCCAGAGCGAGTCTCAGAGCGCCTTCGACCTGGAGGCCCTCACCTCTGACGCAGTGCCCATGGCACACCTGGCCAGTGCGCGCCGTGCCGCCGTCCTGCTCCCTGTTCAGTCCGTGCTCGACGGGCAGATGGCGGCCCGGGACGCCGTGGGGCTCTTCACCGACCTGGAGATGCCCGTGGCTGCGACCCTCACCGTCATGGAGGATGTGGGTATCGCTGTCGACGATGCGGTGCTCGCGGCCCGTGAGACCGAGCTCGACGCCCGCGTGACTCATGCGGCCGAGGGCGCCTACGCGGCTGCCGGGCGCGAGCTCAACCTCTCCAGCCCCAAGCAGCTCCAGGTCGTTCTGTTCGACGAGCTGAAGATGCCCAAGACCCGCAGGACGAAGACCGGCTACACCACCGACGCCGAGGCGCTGGCCGGGCTGTACGCCAAGACCGCGCACCCCTTCCTGGAGAACCTCCTCGAGCACCGCGACGCCATCAAGCTGAGGCAGACGGTCGAGGGGCTGCGCAAGGCGATCCAGGCCGACGGGCGCATCCACACCACCTTCCAGCAGACGATCACCGCCACGGGACGCCTGTCATCGACCGATCCCAACCTGCAGAACATCCCGGCCCGCAGCGAGGAGGGGATGCGCATCCGCGAGGCCTTCACCGTCGGCAAGGGATACGAGTGCCTCATGACCGCCGACTACTCGCAGATCGAGATGCGCATCATGGCGCACCTGTCAGGCGACCACGCCCTGATCGAGGCTTTCCGCAGCGGGGAGGACCTTCACCGCTACGTCGCCGCCCTCGTCCACGGCATCAAGGTCGCCGACGTCACCGCTGAGCAGCGCAGCCACGTCAAGGCCATGAGCTACGGGCTCGCCTACGGCCTGTCCACCTTCGGGCTGGCCCGCCAGCTCGGAATCGACAACGCTGAGGCCGCCGACCTGAGGAACGCCTACTTCGCCAGGTTCGGTCGGGTTCACGACTACCTGGAGTCCGTGGTGGAGCAGGCGCGTCGCGACGGCTACACCCAGACGATGTTCGGCCGCCGCCGCTATCTTCCGGACCTCACCAGCGACAACCGGCAGCGCCGTGAGATGGCCGAGCGGGCCGCCCTCAACGCCCCCATCCAGGGCAGCGCCGCCGATATCGTCAAGAAGGCCATGATCGACGTCGACCGGGCGCTGAGCGAGCAGGGGCTCACCAGCCGCATCCTCCTGCAGATCCACGACGAGCTCCTGGTCGAGGTCGCACCCGGGGAGACCGAGTCGGTCGAGGCCCTCCTCATAAGGGAGATGGGAGGGGCGGCCGAGCTCTCCGTCCCTCTGGACGTCGCCGTCGGACAAGGACGGACCTGGCGTGAGGCCGCCCACTAGAATTCTCCGGACAATGTGTACTCCGCCCCTGAAAAAACCGTTGATACGTGAATGAGATCGTCACGTCATTCATCCGAGACCCAGTTGTCAGATGACGTGAGCGATTGCACGCGCCTACGGGAGAATGTTTGAGGATCGTCTAGTTACGGATTCGTCACGTGCTGCTAGGGTTCACTCGTGCGCTTCTGGGCGTCTCCTATGAGAGTAATCCAACCAGAGTGATGAATTGGTCCGGGCCGGTTCGCCGTCTCTGGGGAGCGCACGGTCCCTATCAACCCGATTCACCTATCCGCATTCGGAGCATCCACTCAATGACAACCACTACGCCTAGCCCCGCCCCGGTCGCCGTCAACGACATCGGCTCGACCGAGGAGATCCTCGCCGCCGTCGACGAGACCATCAAGTACTTCGATGACGGCGACATCGTCGAGGGCACCGTTGTCAAGGTCGACCGTGATGAGGTCCTCCTCGACATCGGCTACAAGACCGAGGGCGTCATCCTCGCTCGCGAGCTGTCCATCAAGCACGACGTCGACCCCGACGAGATCGTCTCGGTCGGCGACGAGATCGAGGCCCTGGTCCTGCAGAAGGAGGACAAGGAAGGCCGTCTGCTCCTGAGCAAGAAGCGTGCGCAGTACGAGCGCGCCTGGGGCACCATCGAGCGCATCAAGGAGGAGGACGGTGTCGTCACCGGCTCCGTCATCGAGGTGGTCAAGGGCGGCCTCATCCTGGACATCGGCCTGCGCGGCTTCCTTCCCGCCTCCCTGGTGGAGATGCGTCGCGTGCGCGACCTTCAGCCCTACGTGGGCCGCGAGCTCGAGGCGAAGATCATCGAGCTGGACAAGAACCGCAACAACGTGGTCCTCTCCCGCCGCGCCTGGCTCGAGCAGACCCAGTCGGAGGTTCGCACCAACTTCCTCCAGACCCTGCAGAAGGGCCAGGTGCGCTCCGGTGTCGTCTCCTCCATCGTCAACTTCGGTGCCTTCGTGGACCTGGGCGGTGTCGACGGCCTCGTCCACGTCTCCGAGCTGTCCTGGAAGCACATCGACCACCCCTCCGAGGTCGTCGAGGTCGGCAACGAGGTCACGGTCGAGGTCCTGGACGTCGACTTCGATCGCGAGCGCGTCTCCCTGTCGCTCAAGGCGACCCAGGAGGACCCGTGGCAGGCCTTCGCCCGCACCCACGCCAT
>CAUVMS010000025.1:0-25947 GCA_963552815.1 uncultured Actinomyces sp.
GCCGGAGAAGCACGCCGAGGAGATCGCCTCCCTCATCGGCTGCGACGTCGACGACATCCTCAAGGTCTCCGGAAAGACCGGTCAGGGCGTGCCCGAGCTCCTGGACCGGATCGTCGAGACCGTCCCGCCCCCGCACGGCGACCCCGACGCCCCGGCCCGCGCCATGATCTTCGACTCCGTCTACGACACCTACCGCGGCGTGGTCACCTACGTGCGCGTCGTCGACGGCGCCCTCAAGCCCCGCGAGCGCATCGAGATGCTCTCCACCAAGGCCGTCCACGACCTGCTGGAGATCGGCGTCATCAGCCCCGAGCCCACGCCGTCGGCCGGCCTGGGAGCCGGAGAGGTCGGATACCTCATCACCGGGGTCAAGGACGTGCGCCAGTCCAAGGTCGGTGACACGGTCACCTCCGCCGCGGCCCCGGCCGCCGAACCCCTGTCGGGCTACCAGGACCCCAAGCCCATGGTCTTCTCCGGCCTGTTCCCGGTGGACGGCTCGGACTTCCCGGCCCTGCGCGACGCCCTGGACAAGCTCAAGCTCAACGACGCCGCCCTGACCTACGAGCCGGAGACCTCGGTGGCCCTGGGCTTCGGCTTCCGCTGCGGCTACCTGGGTCTGCTGCACCTGGAGATCATCCGTGAGCGCCTGGAGCGCGAGTTCAACCTGGACATCATCTCCACCGCCCCCTCCGTGGTCTACGAGGTGACCATGGAGGACCGCACCACCCACACAGTCACCAACCCCAGCGAGTTCCCCGAGGGCAAGGTCGCTTCCGTCTCCGAGCCGGTCGTGCGGGCCACGATCCTGACCCCCAGCGAGTTCGTGGGCACGGTCATGGAGCTGTGCCAGTCGCGCCGCGGCACCATGCAGGGCATGGACTACCTCTCCGAGTCCCGCGTGGAGATGCACTACGTGCTGCCGCTGGCGGAGATCGTCTTCGACTTCTTCGACGCCTTGAAGTCGCGCACCCGCGGCTACGCCTCCCTGGACTACGAGATGGACGGCTCCCAGGATGCCAACCTGGTCAAGGTCGACATCCTGCTCAACGGGGACAAGGTGGACGCCTTCAGCGCCATCGTCCACCGCGACTCGGCCTACTCCTACGGCGTTATGATGACCAAGCGCCTCAAGGACCTCATCCCGCGCCAGCAGTTCGAGGTGCCCGTGCAGGCGGCGATCGGCACCCGGGTCATCGCCCGCGAGACCATCCGGGCCCTGCGCAAGGACATGCTCGCCAAGTGCTACGGCGGTGACATCACCCGTAAGCGCAAGCTGCTGGAGAAGCAGAAGGAGGGCAAGAAGCGCATGAAGGCCATCGGCCGGGTCGAGGTGCCCCAGGAGGCCTTCATCGCGGCCCTCGGCGCGGACACGCCCACCGGTGCCAAGCCGGGCAAGTAGCGGCGAGCGGCAGGCAGGTACGGGCGCAGGACGACTCAAGGCAAGGACGTGCGGACCAGGGAAGGATGGGTACCGACATGGCTGAGATGGCAGGGAAGAACACGGAGAGCACGGTCGAGGCGGCATTGAGCGACGACGGCTCCGGCCTGGTCCTCACCCGCGAGCTGGCCCGGGTCCTGGGTGAGCCGCACGCCGGCGCCGACGGCCGCCACGATAACGAGCCCTCCCCGTTCCGCGACGGCGACCTGGTGGGAATCGTCAGCGCCGTGTGCACCGTCCGGCGGCTGCGGCCCGATGCCGGCCCGGCGGGCGTGTCGGCGATCCACAAGGGCGCCGTCGACGGCCCGGTCGAGGTCAGCCGCACCGGGATCGTCACCGATGAGCACGGGGACCGTGCCCACCACGGAGGCACTGACAAGGCCCTCTACGTCATGAGCGCCGCCGAGCAGCGCCACTGGTCACAGGTCCTGGGCGGCATCGAGCCGGGCCGGTTGGGGGAGAACCTCCTCATCGAGGGCGATATCGACGACGTTGAGATCGGTGCGATCCTGTCCATCGGCGACCCGGCCGCAGGAGGACTGCGGGTCAGGGTGACCGGTGTGCGCAACCCGTGCGCCACCTTCGCCCGCGGCGTCGGCCGGGCGGACTGGGTGGAGGTCTTCTCCGCGCGCAACCGGGTGGGCGTCTACCTGGCGGTGCTCGCCGAGGGCGTGGTGCAGGCCGGCGACGAGGTGCGCGTGGTCGCCTCCCCGGGGCACCGGGTCACCTGCCGGCGCTGGTTCGCCCACCACGACCCGCGCGATGCCCAGGGGCTGCTCAACTCCGAGATCTTCGGCAACTGCGTCATCGCGCCCTTCACCAAGAAGTACGTGCGTGCCGCCGCCCACGAGCAGGTCGGCTGACGGTGCTGCTCAGCACCAGACGGCACCAGGCAGACGGTATCGAGACGTCACAGAAGTAAAGGACCCAAGGCTCCGCATGGTTCAGCACCACCCGCCTCGCTCCCACGCCATCCACTCGCGGGTGCGCTCCTTCTCGCGCGCCGGCGGCAGGCTGCGCCCCGTCCAGGCCGAGGCCCTGGCCGAGCTCGGCCCCCGCTACGTCGTCACCGTGCCACGCGCCGACGCCGTACGCACCGTGTCCCCGAGCTTCCGCCTCGAGCCGGACCGGCTCTTCGGGCACGTGGGCCAGGTGCGGCCGCTGATTGTCGAGGTCGGCTCGGGCAGCGGCGAGGCGCTGCTGGCTCACGCGGCCGCCCACCCGGGTGCGGACTACCTGGCGGTGGAGGTCTGGGAGACCGCGATCGCCCGGCTGGTGACCTCGATCCACCGTCAGGGCCTGCACAACGTGCGTGTCGTTCCCGCCGACGCCTCCCAGCTGCTGGCCACGGCCCTGCCGGTGGCCTGCGCCAGCGAGGTGTGGGTGTTCTTCCCCGACCCCTGGCGCAAGCCCCGCCACCGCAAGCGCCGCCTGGTGACCACTGCCTTCGCCGACTCGGTGGCGCGGGTGCTGCGTCCCGGCGGTGTGTGGCGCCTGGCCACCGACTGGGCCGACTACGCCTGGCAGATGCGCGACGTCATCGAGGACGTGGCGGCGCTGCCCACCGGCCTGCGGCCTGACGCGACCCTGCCCTACTTCCGGCACGACGACGCCGGCGCCCGCCCCGACCTGGGGGCCGAGACCGCCGAGGAGGGGAGCCTGGGCAACGGCCTGGACCCGGGGTCCCCGGCGGGCGTGCGCGGTGGCTGGTCGCCCCGCTACGAGGGGCGAGTCATGACCCGCTTCGAGCAGCGAGGCCTGGACGCCGGGCGCACGATCCGTGACCTGACCGCCGTGCGTACCGAGGTGGCCTGGATCCCCGAACGGGGCGCCTCCATGCTGGAGCGGCTCGAAATCGAGGGGCAGGCCTGGGACCGCTTGGAGTCCCAGCCCTGGCGCCTGCAAGAGGGCCGAGGCGACGGCCTGCTCCACCCGGCGGACCGGCCGTGAGCGCAGTGGCGGCTGGGTGGCTCCTTTCGCCATGGTGACGGGGGTTCTGGTGCTTATGACCGTGTGCGCCCAGATCGTGGCCCGTACGGGCGAGCCCTCCAGAGCTGAGCGAGTCATCCCGACCAGTGTCCTGGAGGACGACGAGCAGACCAGCGCTCAAGGCGGCGCAGCATGAGCCCGTCCCAGCCCGTGGGCGAGCCCCTGCCGGGAGTGGGGGAGCTGCCGCAGCAGGTGGCCGCGCCCGCGCCGGACGGCAGCGAGCGCCCGTTCTCGGTCTACCTGCACGTGCCCTACTGCCGGGTGCGCTGTGGCTACTGCGACTTCAACACCTACACGAACCTGACCATGGGGCAGGGTGCCTCGGCCGAGGACTTCGTGGGCACGCTCGCCGGCGAGCTGCGCGCCGCCCGCTGCGCCATGGACCTTGCGGGCCTGCCGGTACGCCCGGCCCAGACCGTTTTCGTGGGCGGGGGAACCCCCACCATGCTGCCCGCCTCCGACCTGGTGACCATGCTGGAGCTGGTGGGTGAGTGCTTCGGCCTCGCACCGGACGCGGAGGTGACCACGGAGGCCAATCCGGACTCCGTGGACGAGGCGGGGCTGGCGGCCCTCGCGGAAGGTGGCTTCACCCGGGTCTCCTTCGGGATGCAGTCGGCCGTGCCCCACGTGCTGAAGGTCCTGGAGCGCACCCACGAGCCCGCCCGGGTGCCCCGCGTGGTGGAGTGGGCACTACGGGCGGGCCTGAGCACCTCCCTGGACCTCATCTACGGGGCACCGGGGGAGTCCTTGGAGGACTGGCAGCGCTCCCTGGACGCGGTCACCCGGATCGGCCCGGACCACGTGAGCGCCTACGCCCTGGTCATCGAGGAGGGCACCAGGATGTGGGGGCAGGTCCGCCGCGGCGAGCTGCCGATGCCCGAGGACGACGACGAGGCCACCAAGTACGAGATGGCCGACACCGCCCTGCGCCAGGCCGGCTACGACTGGTACGAGATCTCCAACTGGGCCCGCCCGGGCGCCGAGTGCCGCCACAACCAGGCCTACTGGCTCGACTGGGACTGGTGGGGCGCCGGACCCGGAGCCCACTCCCACCTGGGCGACGTGCGCCTGTGGAACACCAAGCACCCGGTCGCCTGGGCCGGGCAGATCACCACCGGCCACCTGCCCGTGGCCGGGCACGAGGTCATCGACGCCGACTCCCGCGAGCTGGAGCGGATCATGCTGGGCATCCGTCTGCGTGAGGGCATCGAGCTGGCGAGTCTCAGGGACCCGTCAGAGGGCCCGTTCGACGACGTCGGAGCCACCCCGCCGCACCTGGTGCCCGTGGTGGCGGGTCTCGTGGCCGATGGGCTGCTCGACGCCGGCGCGGTCATGAGGGGGCGGGCGGCCCTCACCCTGCGCGGCCGCCTCATGGCCGACACCGTTACCCGCGCCCTGGCTCAGTGAGCTCACGTGCCTCTGAGCTCGGGCTACTTCACAACCTGGAGTGTCGGTCGGGTGGGCGGCTGCTTCTCGCCGACCGGATTCCCAGGGTTGGAATCCGTGCCTGCATCCGGGGCTGCGTGAAGCGCCTGGCCGAGCATAAAACCAGTAACATCGTCGGGACGCTGACCGATTGTCTTAGCCCAGTCTGAGACTGAGAGTCCCTGAGACCTCAGGTGATCAATGACTGTGCTGAAGACTCGTGATTTCTCATAGGGGAGGGTGCTGCCTGGCTCTCCCTGATAGAAGCCGCGTGTGGTGAGTGTGGCGAGCATCTGCCGGTACCCCCAGTCCGACAACACTCCTGCGATGGTGGGCTGTGTGGTCGTCGACCGGCTTCGGGTAGCTCAAGATCTCCCTCAGACGGAGCATGTCCAGGAGGATTTCAAGGGTCAGTGACACCATGGTGAGATGACTACTCCACAGCATCCAGGATATCCAGGCGACGATTCCCGGCCCGGCGACAACCCTCAGGGTGGAGGCGACCCGGGCTACGGCCCCCAACCCGGTGCGGCTCCGGAGTACGGTCCTCAGCCCGGCATGGGTACCGGAGGAGAGATGCACCCCTCCCTGGGAGGTGTTGTGGGTGGTGTACCGATGAGTGTCAGCGATGGCTTGTCCTGGGCCTGGTCGAAGTTCACGGACAATGCGCTCATTCTCACCGTTGGGATCGGTCTGTGGACTTTCCTCTCAAAGGTTGGATTCGAGTCCCATCTCACCATCAATAATCAGGAGTATGGCGTCAGCACGGGATTTCCTTTCGGTAGCCTCATCTCCTTTGTTGCTGGACTGTTCGCTCCTATCGTGATTGCCAATATGTCGCTCAAGGTGGCTGCCGGACGGCCTTTGGAGTGGAGTGACCTTTTCTCATTCCCGAACTTGGGAGCGGGAGTTATAGCGTCCTTTCTAAGCACGCTCGCCATGGTGGTCGGTTTACTTCTGTGTGTCGTCCCCGGTATCATCGTGGCCTTCCTGCTCTACTACACTGTCTACTTCACCGTGGACAAAGGCGTGGACGGTATCGAGGGAATGAGGGCCTCCTGGGGCGTTCTGTCCAGGCACGTCGGTGAGCTGCTGCCCTTCGCGCTGGTTGGCGCCGGCCTCTACGTCCTCGGTGCGCTTTTGCTGATCGGCTGGCTCGTGACGGTCCCGCTGGCCGTGCTCCTGACCGCCTACTCCTACGTACGCATCCAGGGCTACGACGTCGTTCGCTGATGCCGCTACGTCCGTCCGTTCCGCGCCCCGCATGCTTTGGCTCGCGGAGCGCGGACTCGTGATGGGCTGGAGGCTGCGCCGGCTCAGCTAGAGTGGGGCCGATGACGAGCCTCGCCGTCATCCCCGAGAATCCTCCTGTACGTCCTAAGGACCTTTGTGCCTCCGAGATCCTCCGCCCCGACCCCGCGCGTCGCGGATGACATCCCCGCCCTCATCCTGGCGAACCTCGGCACCCCGGCCGCCCCCACTCCCAGAGCCGTCCGTTCCTTCCTGCGAGAGTTCCTCTCCGACCGCCGTGTCATCGAGATGCGCCCCCTCCTGTGGCGCCCGGTCCTGGAAGGCGTGATCCTGCGGGTACGCCCGCGGGCCTCGGCCGCCAAGTACGCCACCGTCTGGCGCCCGGGCCAGGAGGCCAGCCGTTCCGGCTCCCCGCTCATGCACTACACCGAGCGCCAGGCCGAGCTGCTCCAGCGTGAGCTCGGCGAGTCGGTCCAGGTCCGTATCGCCATGCGCTACGGGCAGCCGTCCCTGCGTCACGTCATGAGTGAGCTCATGGAGACCGGCTGCCGTCGGATCGCCCTCGTCCCCCTCTACCCGCAGTACGCCGCCTCCTCGGCGGGCACCGTCGTCGACGAGGCCGCCCGCTTCATCCTGGCCTCCCGCAACCAGCCCGAGCTGCGCACCGTCCGCTCCTTCGAGGCCTCCCCGGCCTACATCGAGGCCCTCGCCACCGCGCTGGAGCAGCACTGGCAGGTCCATGGCCGCCCCGACCCCGCCGCCGGCGAACGCCTCCTACTGTCCTTCCACTCCATTCCTCAGGCCATGCACGACGCCGGAGACCCCTACCGCAGCGAGTGCGAGCGCACCGTTAAGCGCCTCTGTGAGCGGCTCGACCTGCCCGACGGGCTCGCCCACCTCACCTTCCAGTCCGTCTTCGGTCCCGCCGCCTGGATCGGGCCGGCCACCATCGACACGGTCGGCGAGCTGGGGCGCGCCGGCTGCCCCCGCCTCGACGTGGTCTGCCCCGGCTTCTTCTCCGACTGCCTGGAGACTCTTGAGGAGATCAACCAGCTCAACCGCGAGACCTTCACCACTGCCGGAGGCGGCAGCTTTCACTACGTCCCCTGGGGCAACGACTCCGACGGCGCCATCGCCACTCTGGTTGAGCAGGCCAGAAACGTCCTGGCCGGCTGGATCTGAGCCGTCCGCCCTCGCTCCGTCGTCGGACCCGTATCCGGTCTCAGCACGAGAGACCACAGGGCCTCACCGGGGAAACCTCCGCACGGGACGGTATGGTGACGTGAACAGCCCCGATTCTGTAAGGAAGTCGCCGTGCATCTTGAGTGGTGGTCCGTCCTGCCCTTCGCGGGCATGCTCGCCTGTATCGCCGTCCTGCCGCTGATTCCGACCACGGCGCACTGGTGGGAGAAGCACTCCAGCCAGCTGCTCGTCGCCGTGAGCCTGGGTGTGCCGGTGGCCGCCTGGATGTGGGTGCTCGGCGGCTGGCAGGTCGTCTTCGCCGCCGTGGCCGAGTACCTCCAGTTCATCTGCCTCCTGTTCTCCCTGTTCGTGGTCTCCGGAGGCATCTTCCTCAAGGGCGACATCCGAGCCACGCCCCGCAACAACACGATCTTCCTGGCCATCGGCGGGATCATCGCCTCCTTCGTGGGCACCACCGGTGCCGCCATGCTCCTCATCCGGCCCCTGCTGGCCACCAACAAGGAGCGCCACTTCCGGGTGCACACGGTGCTGTACACGATCTTCATCGTGGCAAACTGCGGTGGTCTGCTCACGCCCCTAGGCGACCCGCCCCTGTTCCTGGGTTTCCTGCGCGGCGTTCCCTTCACCTGGACCTTCAGCCTGCTGCGCGAGTACCTCTTCGTCAATGCCATGCTGCTGGTGAGCTACTTCGCCCTGGACTCCTACTACTACTCCCAGGAGCCGGCCAAGGCCGTGCACGACGACGACACCACGATCGAGCCCCTCGGCCTCAAGGGCTCGCTCAACTTCATCTTCTTCGCCGCCATCATCGCCGCCGTCGCCTTCGCCCCGTCCATCGACGTCCACGCCATTGAGGAGGGGCACGCCGCCCTGGCCGACTGGATCCCCGTGCGCGAGTTCATCATGCTCGCCGCCGCGGCCAGCTCCTACTTCCTGGGAAGCCGCGAGGTCCGGTTCAAGGACAACCAGTTCACCTGGGGCCCGATCGCCGAGGTCGCCATCCTGTTTATCGGCATCTTCCTCACCATGATCCCGGCCCTGCACTATCTCGACGAGGTGGCCGGCTCGCTGCCGCTCAACGAGATCACCTTCTTCGTCTTCACCGGCGGGCTCTCCTCCGTCCTGGATAACGCCCCCACTTACGCCACCTTCTTCGAGATGGCCGGGCAGGTCGCCCACCCCGGCGGGGGCACCGTGGCCGGGGTCCCCGAGCTCTACCTCGTGTCCATCTCGCTGGGGGCCGTCCTGTGCGGCGCCATCACCTACATCGGCAACGGCCCGAACTTCATGGTCAAGTCCGTTGCCGAGTCCGACGGCGTCGAGATGCCCAGCTTCGGCGGCTACGTGGGGCGCGCCATGAAGCACCTGGTGCCGGTCATCGCAGCCATGGTCCTGCTCTTCATCGCCCCGGGCGTCCTGTGGAAGGCCGTGGGCGGGGTGCTCGCCGTGGCGCTCCTGGGGCTCGACGCCCGTCTGCTGTCCCAGTCCCGCCGCCTGGCCCTGGCCGACCAGGCCGAGGGTGCGGACAACTGAGCCGGCTGTCGGACTCTGTTGGTCCACCAGCTGCATCTGCTCTCGCAAGGGCGGGTTCCCTCCCGAATTGCGTATGCGTAGCCTGAGCACGTGCAGCTGGGACACGTCATCTACAAGGTCAAAGACCTCTCTCGGGCAGTGGCCGACTTCGAGACCAGGGGCTTCGCCGTCGAGTACGGCACAGTGAAGCGTCCCTACAACGCGCTCATCTACTTCTCTTCCGGCCCCTACCTGGAGCTCCTGGCCCGCACAGGCATGCCGCCGCTCCTGGGGCGCCTGCTCGCGCTTGGCCCGCGCAGAGGCGCGGCTCGCCGCTTCCTCTCCTGGGACCGAGGCCCCGAGGGGGTGTGCGGCCTGTGCCTCGAGGGCGATGTCTCCGAGCTGGAGGAGGGGAGAACCCTACTGAGTGGCAAGGGCCTGCGCCTCAAGCCCAAGCGCGTGGACCCCCACGGGCGGGAGCTGTGTTACGAGGTCTTCTTCCCCGACGACGTCGACCTGCCGTTTCTCATGAGCCACTTCAGCACTGACCCCAGACCCCGGGACTTCACCCACCCCAACGGGATCGGCTCGATCGCCCACGTCACCTACCCGATGCCCGAGCGCAAGTGGAACACCGTCCTCAGGCTGAGCGATGACGATCGGCTCGAGATCGTGGAACCCTGGCAGGCCATCACGGTGACCTTCGATGACGGCAGCGTCCTGTGAGACTCCCCGTGGGGGCACTGTGTTGAGGACTGTGGCTCCTCGGTGACTCCTCAGCGTGTGCCTGGGGCGGTGACGAAGTCGATGAGCTCCTCCATACGGCCCAGCAGGCTCGGCTCGAGGTCCTTGTAGGAGCGCACCGTCGCCAGAATGCGCTGCCAGCCCTGAGCGACGTCGGCCTGGTCGGCGTGCGGCCAGCCCAGGGCCTCCAGGGTGCCGTGCTTGATGTCGGTGCCCCGCGGGATGTCCGGCCAGCGCTCCAGGCCCACTCGGGCCGGCTTGACCGCCTGCCACACGTCCACATACGGGTGCCCCAGGACCAACACGTTCTCCCCACCGGGCATCTCGGCCACGCGCTGGGCGATACGCGACTCCTTGGAGCCGGCCACCAGGTGGTCCACGAGGACCCCCGCCCGCCGCTCGGGGGCCGGGCCGAAGTCGGCCATGACCTCCTCAAGGTTGTCGACGCCGTCGAGCATGAGGACGACGACGCCCTCGTGGCGCAGGTCGTCGCCCCACACCTTCTCCACCAGCTCGGCGTCGTGCTTGCCCTCCACCCAGATGCGCGAGGCGCGCGCCACCTTGGCCCGCTCGCCCTCGACGGCGTAGGAGCCCGACGCAGTCAGCCGCCTCCCGGCGGCGCTCACCGGGCCGGCGGGCTTGCGCCTGCGCGCCACCGGCGGGTCCAGGATGACCGGGCGTCCCTCGATCCAGAACCCCGGCCCCAGGGCGAAGCCTCGCCGCGTGCCGTGACGGTCCTCCAGGACCACGACGTGCTGGCCGCCGGATTTCTCCACCGCCACCGCGGCGCCGACGAAACCGGTCTGACGGTCCTCAACCACCAGACCCGGCGTCACCGGCACGTGCACCGACTCCGGGCGCACGGCACCGGGCCCCGTGCGGTGAGGATTCACCGACAGGACGTCCCCGCCGTAACGGTCGCTCGACGACGGCCGCCGGGCAGGAGACTTGCTCGCCTCCGCTCCCGCACCGCGAGCCGCGGGAGCCACGCGGGAGCGAGAGCCGGCCGGGGCGCCCTGCGCCTGCTGCTTCTGCTCGGCCTCGGCGCGAGCCCTCAAGGCGGCGCGGCGGGCGGCGGTCGAACCGGGAACGGGGGAGCGGTACGGGGCGGGCGTGTTCACCCTCGGCACGGTAGGGGAAACTCACGGCCTCGCGGCGTTGGACCCGCCGGGTCACGGCGTAGGATGGCACTCACGTGGGGTGAGTGCTAAATCGCTTGCCGGCGCGCACCGGCGTGCGGGAGGGAGCACGCCAGTACTGCATCAGCACTGGAACCAGCGCTGAAACCACAGCGATCGTGTCCTGGCACTGACGAAGGGAGGAGTACCCATGGCCAACGACCGACGTCTCAAGGTCCTGTCCGCCATCGTCACCGACTACGTGCGCACGCGCGAGCCCGTGGGCTCCAAGGCCCTCGTGGAGCGCTACCGCCTGGGCGTCTCCCCAGCCACCATCCGCAACGACATGGCGGCCCTGGAGGACGAGGGCTACATCCACCAGCCGCACACCTCCGCCGGGCGCGTGCCCACCCAGAAGGGCTACCGGCTCTTCGTCGACGAGGTCGCCCGCATCAAGCCCCTGTCTGCCCCCGAGCGCGCCGCCATCACCGCGCTCCTGTCCGGTGCGGTCGACCTGGAGCAGGTCGTGGCCCGCACCGTGCGGGCCCTGGCACAGCTGACCGGCCAGCTCGCCGTCGTCGAGTACCCGAGCCTGAGGTACGCGGCCCTCCAGCACCTCGAGCTCGTGGCCCTGGGGCCCGAGCGCGTCCTGCTGGTCATCATCACCGACACCGGCCGCGTCGACCAGCGCACCGTGACCCTCAGGTCCCGGGCCGGGGCGAGCCCCCGCCACGACGGAGGCTTCGACGTCACCGACGTCGTCGACCCCCTCGCCCTGGAGCGCCTGCGCACCCGCCTCAACAGCGCCCTCGTGGGCCGTCGCGCCGCCGACGTCGTCCCCATCCTGTCCTCCCTGGCCGAGCAGGCCCCCGCCGACGAGCGGGTCCTGCTCGAGGCCGTGGTCGACGAGCTCATCGCCGCGCTGCGCCCCGACGCCGAGGAGCGGCTCGTCGTCGCCGGCACCGCCAACCTGGCCCGCTCCACGCCGGACTTCTCCGCCCTGGGCCCGCTGCTGGACGCCATCGAGGAGCAGGTCGTCCTGCTGCGCCTGTTTACCGCCGACGACGCCCCGACCGGTGAGAACCGGATGCGCGTGAGCATCGGCTCGGAGAACAAGGACGACGCCCTGGCCGAGGCCTCCGTCGTCACCACCACCTACGGGCCGGGGACCGGTGAGGCGGTCGCCCACCTCGGGGTCATCGGCCCCACCCGCATGGACTACCCGGCCACCATGACCGCCGTGCGGGCCGTGGCCCGCTACCTGTCCAGGTTCCTGTCCCCACCGGAGACGTGAGAACCGGCCGTCCCGAGCCGGCCCCAGAGCGATTCAGTCAAGCACGTCACCAGACATCCACCACGAAAGTCGTAGCCGTAAAGGAAGCACGCAGTGACCAACTACTACGAGATCCTCGGCGTCAGTCGTGACGCCACCCCCGAGGAGATCAAGAGGGCCTACCGCAAGAAGGCCCGCCAGCTGCACCCCGACGTCGCCGGTCCCGGCCACGAGGAGGAGTTCAAGGAGGTCTCCACCGCCTACGAGGTCCTCTCCGACGCCGACAAGCGCCAGATGTACGACCTGGGCGGGGAGGACGCCGTGCGCGGCGGGGCAGGATTCGGCGGCGGGTTCCCCGGTGCCGACTTCGGCGACCTGGGCGGCATCTTCCAGTCCTTCTTCGGTGGGGGAGCGGCCTCCCGCGGACCGGCCTCCCGGGCCCGGCGCGGCCAGGACTCGCTTGTGGCCGTGGACGTGGAGCTCTCCGACATCGCCTTCGGGGCGACCCGCACCATCCCGATCGACACCTACGTCACCTGCACAGCCTGCGAGGGCTCCTGCTGCGCCCCCGGCACCCAGCCGGTCACCTGCTCTCAGTGCAACGGCGTCGGCAACGTCCAGCGCATGACCCGCACCCTTCTGGGGCAGGTGATGACCTCCTCACCGTGCCCGGGCTGCCAGGGCTACGGCACCGTCATCGTCACCCCCTGCAAGGACTGCTCCGGCGAGGGCCGTGTCCGCGTGCGCCAGGACCTGGAGGTCTCCATCCCTGCCGGG
Organism: uncultured Actinomyces sp.; assembly: GCA_963552815.1. Lineage (GTDB taxonomy): Bacteria > Actinomycetota > Actinomycetes > Actinomycetales > Actinomycetaceae > Actinomyces. The sequence continues at coordinate 12,731 of CAUVMS010000025.1, forward strand.
GTGTCCACCGGGACCCGTATCCGCATGTCGGGGCGCGGCGAGGCCGGCCCGGCCGGCGGCCCCAATGGTGACCTCTACCTGGAGATCCACGAGAAGCCGCACGAGTTCCTCGAGCGCGACGGCGACGACCTCTACACCGAGCTGCGCGTGCCCATGACCGCGGCCGCCCTGGGCGCCGTCTTCCCGCTGCAGACGCTCGACGGCGAGCAGAACGTGACCGTCAAGGCCGGCAGCCAGCCCGGCGACGAGGTCGTGCTCGACGGCCTGGGCGTGGGGCGCCTGCGCCGCAAGGGCCGCGGGGACCTGCACGTGTCCATCGTCGTGGAGACCCCCACGCGCCTGGATGACCGCCAGCGCGAGCTGCTGGTTGAGTTGGCCCGCCTGCGCGGGGAGGACGACGTCGAGCCCGTGCGCGATTCCAGCGTCATGGGCAAGCTCAAGGAGCGCTTTTCCGGGCGCTGACGAGGCGGCCCGCGGTCTGCGGCCCGCAGCCCGGCTCCTCGCCTGCGGCTACTTGGCCTGAGGCGAATCGGGCCAGTAGTGGGAGTCCGGGATCGCCCGGGCCCCGAAGATCGCCTGGCCCACCCGTACGCAGGTGGAGCCGCCCTCGATCGCGGCCTCGAAGTCCCCGCTCATCCCCATGGACAGCAGCCCGTCGCCGACGGTGCCTGCCTGCAGGGCGGTGTCGCGCAGCCGGCGCATGATGCGGAAGCACTCACGCACGCGCGCCGCGTCGTCGGTGTGGGCGGCCAGGGTCATGAGTCCGCGCACCCGCAGCGAGGAGTAGGCCGGCAGCGCGGCGAGGAAGGCGGCGACGTCGTCCGGCTCCAGCCCGAACTTGCTGGTCTCGCCCGAGGAGTTGACCTGCACGTAGACGTCCAGGCCTCGCCCGGCCGCCTGGAGGCGCCGGTCGAGGGCCTCGGCCAGGCGCAGGGAGTCCAAGGCCTGGAACTCGTCGGCGAAGGCGGCCACGTTCTTGGCCTTGTTGGTCTGCAGGTGGCCGATCACCGACCATGAGATGCCCAGATCCGCCAGGTTCTCGCTCTTGCGCTGGGCCTCCTGGACCTTGTTCTCACCCATCTGGGTGATGCCCGCGGCGAAAGCGGTGCGCAGGCGCTCCTCGGGGACGGTCTTGGAGACGGGCAGCAGGCGGATCTCGGCGGCGTCCCGGCCTGCGCGCTCGGCGGCGGCGTCCATCCGGGCACGGACGGCGGCCAGGTTGCGGCGGAAGTCCTCCACCGTGACGGCGGTGGCGTAGGCGGGTGCCGCAGGCGACTGCGGGGAGCGGGAGGCGGCTGAAGGCTCGGTCATACTTGCTGACGCTAGCACCGGCGTCCGCCGGCTCGACACCGCCCGTAGGCTGGGGGCGTGACCGCACCCGTCTTCCTCTTCACGCCCGAGACCATCGAGCCCGCCGACGCCGCCGCATCGGCCGAGCTCGGCACCATCCTCATGCTCACCGGGCCCGAGGCCCGCCACGCCGTGACCGTCAAGCGCCTGCGCATGCAGGAGCGCGTAGACCTCGTTGACGGGACCGGCCTGCGCCTGGTGTGCGAGGTGACCGGGGCCGGCGTCGGCGGGGCCAAGGACCGCCTGGCTGTGCGGGTCCTGGAGCGGATCGAGGAGCCGGCGCCGCCGCTGCGGCTGACCCTCGTCCAGGCCCTGGCCAAGGGTGGGCGCGACGAGCAGGCCGTGGAGACCGCCACCGAGGTCGGGGTGGAGCTGGTTCTGCCGTGGCAGGCAGAGCGCTGCGTGTCCATCTGGCAGGGGGCCAAGCAGGCCAAGGGGCGCCAGCGCTGGCAGGCCACGGCGCTCCAGGCCGCTAAGCAGGCCCGGCGCACCCGGGTGCCTGAGGTAGAGGCGGTCCGGGGCACCCGGGCGCTGGTCGACTGGGTGGGGCAGACGGTTCGCAGCGGGGGAGTGGTGCAGGTCCTGCACGAGGAGGCCAGGACTCCCATCAGCACCGCGATGGAGTCGGTGCGTCTGCCCGCGCCGGGAGCGGCGCCGCTGGTGCTCGCCGTCGTCGTGGGCCCCGAGGGCGGCATCAGCCCCGAGGAGACGTTGGCCCTGGAGGCAGCCGGAGCGATGACGGTGCGGCTGGGTCCCCACGTCATGCGTACCGCCTCAGCCGGCCCCGTCGCCCTGGCCGTCGTCGCCCACGCCAGCGGCCTGTGGGAGTGAGGCAGTGGTGATGGTGACGAATCCTGTGGAGACCCGAGGAGCTGAGTGGACTGGCCGACGAACGTGGCGTCAGCGTGGATGCCGCTTGCTTCAGGCTAGTGCTCTTTCGAGTACTTCTCGCATGAACTGACTGCGAGTTTCGCCCTTCGCCTCAGCCCGACGGTCCAGTGCGTCTCGATGCGAGCGTGGTACTTTGAAGGCGATGGTGACAAGATCCTCGTCTGAGAGTCGAGGCCTTCCCGGAGAAACAATGAACTCTCCTGGAGTACCGGGATACTCTCCTCGTTCTGCTGCCTCACCAAGTCGCTCGATCTCGTCGTCAGTGAGCGTGGCTCCGCTCTTCGTCTTATAGGTGTTCATGTGCTCTCCCTTCTGACCTGTAGTTCCTGAGCCATCTTGTCGGTGAGTCTCATGGCGTGAAAAATCAGTAGGCTGCCATCGTCGAGCTCCACTCCAACCATCTCGAGCAGCCGTCCATGAGAGTCAGCTCCGGCTGCTGCGTAGTACTCAGGTGGGTCATAGTTTCTTCGGCGGACTGCGATAGCGCTGCGCCAGGCGGACTCAACATCTGCGACCTGTATGTCAGGGTGACGGCGGGTGATGCGAGGGTGAACGGTGATCCTGTCCAACATCCGCACAACCTCCTGCCGATGCATTTTGTTGAACAAAATTTTAGCATGTCGTGTCGTGGAGTCGCTTCCCAACGGGGCGGATCGCGGGCATGCTCTGTCTATGAGTGAGACGAGTGAACGATGAGCCCACGGGGGCGGCGGCCGGCGGGGAGCCCGGACGCACGCGAGGCCATCCTGGCGGCGGCTCGCACCGCCTTCGCCCGTGACGGCTACCAGACCTCCCTGCGCGGCATCGCGCGCGACGCGGGCGTCGACCCGGCCCTGGTCCACCACTACTTCCCGGACCGCGCAACACTCTTCGCCAAGGCCGTCATCGAGTCGACAGCAGGGGTCGACGCCAACCTCATGCACCGGGCCGCAGGTATTACCGAGCTCGAGCCGGAGCAGCTGGGGGAGGGGATCGTGCGCGCCTTCGTCACCCTGTGGGACGGCGCGGGCGCGGACCGCTTCACCGCGGTCATCCATGCCGCGCTCGGTCAGGGGAACGGCATCGAACCCTTCCGTGACTTCATCGCCACCGGGATCCTCTCGCCGATCGTCACCCACTTCTGCTCGGATCGACCCCAGCTGCGCGCCCAGCTCATCGCCAGCCAGATCATCGGGCTCGGCCTGGCCCGCTGGGTCGCCCGCATGGACCAGATCACCGGTCTCGACGTCGAGGCGGTCGCCGCGCTCGTCGGCCCCACCATCCAGCGCTACGCCTTCGACGACCTGCCTGACGTCGTGGAACCCGCCTGACCCGCACCGACCTCTGGACAAGGGATCGCCGTCGACCTATATTCATCACATGATGAAAAGCGATGAAGGAGACGCGCCCCGGGAGTCGGGGGCCAGCAACCGATCGCACGGCTCCAGCCCGAGGTCCGCGGCTGCCGCGGCGTTGCCGGCCGTCACCGCGACGGATCTGCGCGTGACCCGCGGGCGCAAGGAGATCCTCCACGGCCTGGACCTGAACCTGGAGCCCGGCACCATCACCGGCCTGCTCGGCCCCTCGGGCTGCGGCAAGACCACCCTCATGCGCACCGTCGTCGGCGTCCAGCGCTACCGCGGACAGGTCGAGGTCCTCGGGCACGCCCCCGGCGCCGCCGCCGTACGCGACCGCGTCGGCTACGTCACCCAGGACCAGGCCGTCTACACCGACCTGACGGCCCGACAGAACCTGCGCTACTTCGCCTCCCTGGCCGGCAGCCGGGCCCGCGACCTGGACGAGGTCCTCGACGTCGTCGGGCTGACCACCCTGGCGGACCGGCCCGTGTCCACCTACTCCGGCGGCGAGGCCGGGCGCGTGAGCCTGGCCTGCGCGCTTGTGGCCGACCCCGACCTGCTCGTCATGGACGAGCCCACCGTCGGCCTGGACCCCGTCACCCGTGAGGAGCTGTGGACCACCTTCCACGCCCTGGCCGAGCGCGGCGCCACCCTCCTGGTCTCCAGCCACGTCATGGACGAGGCCTTCCGCTGCGACCAGGTCCTCCTCATGCGCCAGGGCCGCATCCTGTCCACCACCACGGCCACGGACCTCCTGGCCAGCACCGGGGCGGACACGGTCGACGCCGCCTTCCTGGCCGTCATTGCCGACTCTGAGAGCCAGTCCGAGCAGAAGGGAGGGCAGCGCTGATGCACCTGCGCACCTACCTGGCCACCACCCGCCGCATCCTCACCCAGCTGCGCGCCGACCGGCGCACGGTCGGCCTCATCGCGATCGTGCCGGCGGCGCTGCTGACCCTGCTGTACTTCGTCTACCGCGACTACCCCGGCGCGGACCTGCTGTTCAACCACATCGCCGTCTCCATGATGGCGATCCTGCCGACCACGGTCATGTTCCTGGTCACCAGCGTCGCCATGCTGCGCGAGCGCGTGAGCGGCACCCTGGAGCGACTGTGGACCACCCCGATCCACCGGGCCGACCTCCTGTTCGGATACGCCACCGCCTTCGCGCTGACCGCCATCATCCAGTCCCTCATCCTGTGCTCCGTGGCCGCCTGGGGCCTGGACGTGGACATCTCCGCCTCCTGGGGCTGGGTGGTCCTCACCGCCCTGGTGAACGCCTTCGTCGGGGTGTCCCTGGGGCTGCTGGTCTCGGCCTTCGCGCGCACTGAGTTCCAGGCGGTCCAGTTCATGCCGGTGGTCATTGCGCCCCAGCTGTTCCTGTGCGGGCTCCTGGTCAGCCGTGACCAGCTACCGCGGGCCCTGGAGGTGGTCGGTGACGCCCTGCCCATGAGCTGGGCGGTCGACGCCGTCACCGAGCTCACCACGGCCAGCGAGCCCTCCGACGATTTCTTCCGATACCTGGCCTACCTGATCTGCTTCGGCCTGGTGGTGCTAGGGGTGGCGGCCTCCACCGTGCCGCGCAAGACCCGCTGAACCGGGAGGGCCCAGCAACGGCGGGCGCGAGGGTGAGGACTGTCGCGCCCGCCGTGCGGTGGTGCCTAGTAGGGTTAGGGTTGCCTTATGTGGATCGTCTTCGCCTGCGGCTCAGCGCTTTTTGCCGGCATCACCGCCGTCCTGGCCAAGGAGGGGATCCGCACCACGGACTCGACCGTGGCGACGGCGCTGCGCACCATTGTGGTGTTGGCGGGCGCCTGGTGCATGGTGTTTATCGTTGGCTCGCAGGTCGGGCTGGCCCATCTCGATGCCCGCAGCACCGGTCTGCTGGTGCTCTCGGGGCTGGCTACCGGGGCCTCCTGGCTGTGCTACTTCAAGGCGCTCCAGCTCGGCAGCGTCAGCAAGGTCGTGCCGATTGACAAGCTGAGCACGGTGTTGACGGTGCTGCTGGCCCTCATCTTCCTGGGGGAGAGGGTGAGCCTCATCGGTGCGCTCGGAGTGGCTCTGATCGCTGTCGGGACGTTGTTGATGCTCGACGCCGATGACCTGCGCGGCCTGCCTCGGGCCGTGCGCGACGGCGGGGGCTGGCTGCTCTATGCGCTCGGCTCAGCCTTCTTCGCCGCGCTCACCGCGATCCTCGGAAAGGCAGGCATCACCGGGGTGGAGTCCAACCTCGGCACCGCGATCCGCACCGGGGTGGTCCTGGTGATGGCCTGGGTGATGGTAGCCGTCACCGGCAAGCTTCGCGAGGTCCGTACGGTGTCGAAAGGTGAGCTCGGTTTTGTCCTGGCCTCCGGGGCTGCCACGTGTGCCTCGTGGCTCTGCTACTACCGAGCGCTCCAGGACGGCCCGGCTAGCGTGGTGGTCCCCATCGACAAGCTGAGCGTCCTGGTCACCGTCCTCTTCTCCGCCCTCGTCCTGCGGGAGGTTGTCAGCAGGCCGTACCTTGTCGGGCTGGCTTTTCTTGTCGGTGGGACGCTAACCATGCTGGTTCTCTGAACTGATCTATCAGATGTCTTGGTGCCGAGTTGGATGAACTGATCGTTGGAGTGATGACGCTTGGTGCTCTCCATTTGGTGACTTAGTGACTCAACAGGATCCCCTACTTGGCAGAGTCATGCTTGAGAGCGTACGTTGTCATCCTCTCGCGGTTGACGAGACCGTCGAGTTGTGGCGGATGCAGGCGGTTGGTACCGGTATTACGACGACGGTGCGGCGTGCTCTATGCGCTTGGTTCAGTTTTCTTCGCCACGCCCGCCACTGCTAGCGGCACCGGAACGGCCCCTCTCGTCGGAGGGACCCTGACGATGTCTATTAATCGAGGCTGTTGAATCTTCTTCATCGAAGATTGTCCACTGCGCCCCTTCAGGAAGGCCATTGCTATTTTGCTTTAAATCGAGCGGAAAAACTATTCGGCTTGCTGATTTTAAGTTTATATTAAAATGTACGTACTGAAAATTGGGTTCTTTTTTGAAGGTTGCATTCCGAAAAGACGTGTCCGCCATAAAAATTGTTCCTCCCGAGTACTTGTCTCCTGCGAAATCCGCCTCCTGAGCAAAGTGAGTCATTTGAAAATCTGCTCGTTGCATGAATAGTGTCGCGTTCTCTGTAAGAGGGTTTCCCCCAAACCTGGCGTCTTTATCGAACTTAGCTCCTCTAAAATCTGCGTGATCCTTAAAAACCACTCCCTGAAAATTACCTATCTCAAATATGGCATCCTCAAATACTGCAGTGCTTTCGAATGTGGCACCTTTTCCAAATGAGAGAAGGCCGCTCCCAAAGTTAGCGTACTGTTTGAATGTGGCGCCTTGGAAAAATGCATGATCTTTAAAAGTGCAGCCATAAAAATAGGCGTCATCCTCAAAAACTGTTCCATTTGGCTCTGGGCCAAGTATTTGTGTCCCAAAGTTGACTTCCTTCATAAATGTGGCATCCTCAAAGCTGGCCTTACCTTTAAAATGCGATCCTCTGTGTGCTAGCTTGGCCCCAAAATTGGTAGCGCCGTTAAATGTGGTGCCTACAAAGTCGGCCCAACCAAAAGTCGCTCCTCGGAAATTAACTTTTCCTTTAAATTCTGCATCGTCAAAACTCGTGAACCACCCGAAAGTTGTGTCTTGAAAATTGGTGTCCTGCGTGAATCTGGTGCCCCGGAAAATCGCTACCTTCGCGAAGGTGCAATCTAAGAAAGCAATATTTTTCGAGAAGTGTGCTCCAGTAGCATTGAACTCACTGATGCAAATTCTCTCAAATGTCATTGTTTCCGTGATATATGCATCATGAAGGTCGAGGGCGCAGTGACTCCAGGGGCCTTCGCTGTTTTGTTCTGTGATGTTATGTTTTTGTGAAAGGCGGAGGTGGTTTGCCAGTACGAAAAGAATAGTGGATTCGACGGCTCCGTCTGTACTGAGGGGTCGGTCGTTGTTGGGTGTTCCATCCTCATTGGTGGCGTACCGCGTGTCTCCGTTTGCATCCTTGAGGAGCCGGTCGGTACGTAGGTAGCCGCAGAGGATGTCAACGACGCGCTGATGGTAGGGGCCCTCGTAGGTGTCGGCCACGTCGGCCAACGCGTAAACTCCAGCGATGCGCACCTGTGGTGAGGCATCGCCTAGTTGCTGGACGGCACGTACAAGTTTTTCGTCCGCCTCTCCACGCTCGAGGGCGGAGCGTTCGCGGTACTTGATGACCAGGTAGCCAACGGCTCCGACGCCACCCAAGGCCGTCAAAGTGACTTTGATGCGATCCAAAGGATCGTGAGTTGCGCCAATGCGCCAACCTGCAAGGAGGCGAGTCCATCCATTTCCATACCCCCATACTGCACTCAGTAGCGTGTAGGCAATGATGGCTAGGAAGATCCAGGTAGCTATTGCGTAGAACAACCCATTCTTGCGACGCCATGACGCGAACTGGCTTCGGCGGTGATAGATGCTCATTCGGCATCTCCGGTGAGACTGTCGAGATAAGTGCGTCCGGCGTCGGTGATTCGGTAGCGCTGGAGGCGACTTGTGGGCTTGTCTGGGACCGTTCGTTCCACAAGCCCTGCTTCGATCAGCGGTTCAACGTGACGCTGGAACGCGCGTGTCTGGTTAGTGATGCCCAGGGCACCCATGAGTTCCGCTCTACTTGCTGTCGTCGATTCCAGCTCTCGGAGAATGGTCCACTCGCTCGGCGTCAAAGTATCATTCGGTGTACTTGGTGCTTCGACTTGGTGCTCCGACTTAGTGCCTCGACTTGGTGACTTGGTGCTCCGACTTAGTGCCTCGACTTGGTGACTTGGTGCTCCGACTTGGTGCTCCGACTTAGTGCCTCGACTTAGTGACTCATTGCGCTCTCCGGCATCCGCAGGGTTGTGGCTGCGCACGTGGATCGTGACTCGAACGCGGTCGATGACCTCCTCGATGGTGGGCTCGGGTAAGCCGGCCTGGGCCACCTGCTCGAAGACGCGCTGGATGCCCGTACCCCACTGCTCCATGATCCCGGCTTCGCGGAAGATGCGTGCCAGCGCGGGATTGCGCAGTCGGGACACCCGCCGCATGGTGTCGACGGTCATGCCGGGTAGGAGTAGCCCGGGGCTTTCAACCTGGACCCGGTCGTCGTAGAAACCGATGCGGATCGGGGTGCTGCTCTCGGCGTAGGAGGCGTGAACGAGGGCGTTGACGATGACCTCGCGGATCGGCTCCACGGGGATGGAGTAGACATCGCGGCGGCGCACTTCTCCGAAGACGGCGGTCTTGTAAGCGTGCTTCAGGAGGAACTCCACGGCCTGGTCGACGGCCAACGGCATCGGGCCGTGGATCTCCGTCTGGTCGAAGATGTCCGTGCCGTGAGGGCCGCGCAACCGGCCGCACTGAACCCAGGCAGAGGGTAGGAAGCGCGTGGGATCGGGGCAGGCGCTGAGAATCCCGGCGTAGGTCGGAACGATCTGATCTCCTTGCCTTGCTGCAAGGCCGAGTGCCAGCAGGTCATCCGTGTCGGTCGCACGGCCACGCAGCTCGGCCAGAGTGTTCAGATCCAGGTCAGTCATGGTGGCGCGTGGCTCGGGCAAGTTCTCAAAAGCGATGCCATGAGCATTGCGTTCGAGTTCGGCAACCAATGCCGGATCGGCCTGGCGAGTGGAGGAACCGAGACGCACGTAGACGCCCGCTTCTGGCCCCTGCCGAGTGATGTAGTGGGGGCGTCGGGTGCTCAGAGGAACATCAACGACGAGAACAGTCTTGTCGGCGAGCGAGACAAGATCGATGGCGGGAACCATCTGTGGCGAGATCCAGTCATCGATGAGACTGGCTACGCGCTCCTCCTCAGCGAGCGGGTCCTCAACACCGACCACGGTGCCATCATCCGCGATACCGATGACGAGGCGACCACCCGCGGAGTTCGCGAAGGCCGTGATGGTGCGCAGTGGCCCAGTGGGTGAGCTGAGATCCCGCTTGAGCTCCAGAGTCTTGCCTTCGCGGTCTACGAGTCGGCCGTCATTTCCAAGGGTGAGGTAGTCAGTCATACGAATCCTCGAAAGACATTACTGGTGCGGGTGCCGCCCGCGATTCGGGGCCCTGGGCCGACTGCAACAACACTAGCCGATCCGAGACGGAGAGTCGGGATCAGGCGTGACGTACCGGAAGAATGTCGAGAGGCCCAGCAGATCCGGATGGCGACCACAACGTCTTGATGGGGCTGCAGAGTGTGCGCGGCCCAGGACGCCGTGCCCTCGGCGTCTCCGGGGCCGATCATTTAGGATCGACAGTGATGACGACACCGCCCACCGCAGCAGCCGGTTCACCGGCGATGACCTCCTCAGCCGATAGCCCCTTGAGCCCAGCAGGTCCCGCAGCCCCGGCCGTCTCAACAATCGATTCGGCTGCCGCTCACTCCGCTTCCACCACCCCGGACTCCACGGTCGTCCGCACCCTCACCCTGCCTGAGGACGTCGCACCGGTGACCCTCCTGGGCGCCCGGGACGAGGTCCTGCGTGCCATTGAGAAGGGCTTCACCGACGTCGACATCCACGTGCGCGGCACCGCTGTCACCGTCTCCGGCCCCGCCGCCCGCGTCGACACCGTCGTCGTCCTGCTCTCCGAGCTCATCGACGTCGCCCGCACCGGCACGCCCCTGACCGCGGACGCCGTCGAACGCGCCGTCGGCCTGCTGGAGACCTCCACCCGCCCCACCGAGGTCCTCACCGACGACATCCTCACCGCCCACGGCCGCACCATCCGCCCCAAGTCGCTGGGCCAGAAGGCCTACACCGATGCCATCGAGGAATCCACCATCACCTTCGGCATCGGCCCCGCCGGCACCGGCAAGACCTACCTGGCCATGGCCAAGGCCGTCGATGCCCTGGCCCGCAAACGCGTCTCACGCATCATCCTCACCCGCCCCGCCGTCGAGGCCGGCGAGAACCTCGGCTTCCTGCCCGGCAGCCTCACCGACAAGATCGACCCCTACCTGCGGCCCCTCTACGACGCCCTCCACGACATGCTCGAGCCCGAGGCCCTGCCCCGCCTCATGGCCGCCGGCACCATCGAGGTCGCGCCCCTGGCCTACATGCGCGGACGCACCCTCAACGACGCCTTCGTCATCCTCGACGAGGCCCAGAACACCAGCCCCGAGCAGATGAAGATGTTCCTCACCCGCCTCGGCTTCGGCTCACGCATGGTCGTCACCGGAGACATCTCCCAGGTCGACCTGCCCGGTGGACGCGAGTCCGGCCTCATCGTCGTGCGCAAGATCCTCGCCGGCGTCGAGGGCATCAGCTTCTGCGAGCTCGGATCGGCCGACGTCGTGCGCCACCGCCTCGTGGGCCGCATCATCGAGGCCTACGCCCGCCACGACGCCGAGGTCGCCGCCCAGGACGCCGCCACCCGACCCGCCGGACCGCCTGGCCGCAGCGGCCGCAACAGCCAGTACCGTCGGGGGAGCAGCAACCGCCCCGCCCGGCCCCACTCGGAGAGGAACCCGCATGACCACTGAGGTCATCAACGAGACCACCACCGTCATCGACGCCGCCGAGTTCGCCGAGCTGGCCGACCACGTCCTGACCGCCATGCACGTCAGTCCCGCCGCCGAGCTCAACATCATGTTCATCGACCCCGAGCCCATGGAAGAGCTCCACGTGCGCTGGCTCGACCTGCCTGGCCCCACCGACGTCATGAGCTTCCCCATGGACGAGCTGCGCCCCGGCTCGGCCGACTCGCCCACCCCCGCCGGGACCCTGGGCGACATCGTTCTGTGCCCGCAGGTCGCCGCCAAGCAGGCCCTGGCCGCCGGGCACTCCGCGGTCGAGGAGATGCTCCTGCTCACCGTCCACGGCATCCTCCACCTCCTGGGCTACGACCACGCCGAGCCCGAGGAGAAGAAGGAGATGTTCGACCTCCAGCGCCGCCTCCTGCTGACCTTCCTGGCCGAGCGCGGCAAGTGAGACCCGCGTGACCGGTATCCCCACCGCCGCGCTCATCGCCTGCGCGGTGATCGTCCTGGCCCTGGGCGCCCTGCTCTCGGCCGGAGAGTCCGCCCTGCTGGGCTTCACCCGGGCCGCCGCCGACGACCTCATCGAGGAGGGCCGCCGCGGCGCCGCCCGGGTCCGCCGCCTCGCCGAGCACCGCAGCCGGGTTCTGGGCGCCCTCAGCGTCACCCGCGTCGCCGTCGACATGCTCGCCGCCGTTCTCATCACCCTGGCCGCCTCCGGGCTCGTGCGCGCCTGGTGGCAGGTCCTGGCCCTGGCCCTGCTGGCCAACATCATCCTGCTGGGCGTCGTCGTCGGCTTCTCCCCACGCACCTACGGCCGGCGCAACCCCGCCGGCACCCTTCTGGCCCTGGGCCGCCTGCTCACCTGGGTCGACATCCTGGCCGCCCCGCAGCGCCGCCTCGTCTCCCGCACCCGCCGCACCGAGGCCGCCCCCACCGACGCCGAGACCCGCGAGGCCGTCAACGAGGACCTGCGCGAGATGATCGACGAGATCGGCGAGACCGACACCATCGAGGACGAGGACCGCGAGATGATGCGCTCCGTCGTCGAACTCGGCCAGACCCTCGTGCGCGAGGTCATGGTCCCGCGCACCGACATGGTCACCATCGACGCCCACAAGCCCGCCTCCGCCGCCATGCGCCTGTTCATCCGCTCCGGCTACTCGCGCGTGCCCGTCATCGGGGAGGACGCCGACGACGTGCGCGGCATCCTCTACCTCAAGGACGTCCTGCGCCGCCTGGCCGCCCACCCCGAGCACGAGGATCTCGCCGTGGCCGGGTTCGTCCGCGAGGCCGAGTACGTCCCCGAGATGAAACCCGCCGACGACCTCCTGCGCGAGATGCAGACCGGCCGCTTCCACATGGCCCTGGCCGTCGACGAGTACGGCGGCACCGCCGGGCTCGTCACCATGGAGGACCTCCTGGAGGAGGTCGTCGGCGAGCTCACCGACGAGCACGACCCCGAGCTGCCCGAGGTCGTCGAGGTCGCCCCCGGCACCTACCGCGTCCCCGCCCGGCTCGCCCTGGACGAGCTCGGCGAGCTCTTCGACCTCGAGATCGACGACGACGACGTCGACACCGCTGGCGGCCTGCTCACCAAGGCCATCGGCCGTGTCCCCCTGCCCGGCGCCGCCGGAGACATCCAAGGCGTCCACCTCCTGGCCGAGGAGGCCGCCGGCCGCCGCCGCCAGGTCTCCACCATTCTCGCCTCCCGCACACCCGCACCCGAAGAGGACCCCGATGACTGACACCGCAGACCGCCCCGACAGCTCCGCCGAGCCCGCCCAGAACGACCAGCCCCAGGTGCCCGCTGACGCCGCCGAGGCGCTCTCGGCCGAGCCCCTCGAGATGCCCGCGCCCAGCCCCGCCCCGGCCGGTTTCCGCTTCCCCACCGACGCCGAGCTCATGGACGGCCCCAACCCGCTGACCGATCCTGACGAGGATGACGGCGACGTCGATGGCGACGGCGAGGACGAGCCTGAGGACGAGCCTGACGACTCCGACGGCTCCGACGGCTCCGACGCCGCTGAGGCAGCCGACCCGGCGGACTCGACCCGCGTCGAGATCGTCGTCCCGGACTTCCCCGAGGACTTCCGCGCCGGCTTCGCCTGCATCGTGGGCCGC
>CAUVMS010000026.1:0-25685 GCA_963552815.1 uncultured Actinomyces sp.
GCGGGGGGCCCCGGCGCCCAACCGCGGGGGCGGACGCGCCGGGGCCCCCGGGGGCCGCCCGCGCAGGGGCGACCAGCAGGGATGCCTCCGCGGCGCGGAGGGCAGGGGGAGGGCGGAGCGAGGCCTGGCGATGCCCTCCGGGCCTCGTCGGGGCCAGGCCCGTGCCGGGTCAGCGGGCGATGACGTCGGCCGCCGCCTTGACCTGCGGGCGCACCGGGGTCAGGCGGGTCAGCTGGGTGACGTGACGCGGCTCGAGCTCGCCCAGGCTGGAGACGCCCAGGAGCTTCATGGTGCGGATGACCTCGTCGGAGAGGATCTCGATCATGCGGTCCACGCCCTCGCGCCCGCCTGCCATGAGGCCGTAGAGGTAGGCGCGGCCCACGAGCCCGAACTTGGCGCCCAGGGCGACGGAGGCCACGACGTCGGCGCCGTTCATGATGCCGGTGTCGACCATGATCGTGGCGTCCTTGCCGACTTCCCGGACCACCTCGGGCAGGAGGCGGAAGGGGATGGGGGCGCGGTCGAGCTGGCGTCCGCCGTGGTTGGACAGCAGGATGCCGTCGACGCCCAGGTCGATGAGGCGCTTGGAGTCCTGGACGGTCTGCACGCCCTTGATGACGATCTTGCCGGGCCACATGGAGCGGATGACCTTGAGGTCGTCGTCGCTGATGGTGGGGTCCATGGCGGCGTCGAGCAGCTCGCCCACGGTGCCGCCGGTGGACTTCAGGGAGGCGAACTCCAGCTTGGGCGTGGTCAGGAAGTCGAACCACCACCACGGGCGGGGGATCGCGTTGAGGACGGTGCCGGCCGTGATCTGGGGCGGGATGGAGAACCCGTTGCGCTTGTCGCGCAGGCGGGCCCCGGCCACGGGGGTGTCGACGGTGAACATGAGGGTGTCGAAGCCGGCTGCGGCGGCGCGCTCGACCAGCCCGTAGGAGATCTCGCGCTGGCGCATGACGTAGAGCTGGAACCAGTTGCGTCCGCGGGGGTTGGCGGCCTTGACGTCCTCGATGGAGGTGGTGCCCAGGGTGGACAGGGTGAAGGGGATGCCGGCGGCGCCCGCGGCCCCGGCCCCGGCGATCTCGCCCTCGGTCTGCATGAGGCGGGTGAAACCGGTGGGTGCGATGCCGAAGGGCATGGCGGAACGGCCACCGAGGATCTCGCAGGACGTGTCGACATCGACGGCGGGGTGGAGGATGTCGGGGTGGAACTCGACGTCGCGGAAGGCCTGGCGGGCGCGGCGCAGGGAGACCTCGCCCTCGGCGGCGCCGTCGGTGTAGTCGAAGGCCGCGGCCGGTGTGCGCCGCTTGGCGATCTTGCGCAGGTCCCAGGTGGTCAGCGCGGCCTCGAGGCGTCGGCGCTTGGGGTTGAGCTCGGGAGTCTTGAAGTGGAGCAGCTCGAAGATCTCGCTCGGGTTGGGAAGCTGACGCTTGACCATAGGAACCTCATCAGTGAGTCGGATTCTGGATGCTCCGCGTGGCGCGGAGTGCTCGTGAGAGGCGGCCGGCCTCCATGACTCAGCCCTGAGACCCACGAGTCAATTCATGCTATGGGACAAAGGTCATGAAAGCAAGGTAAGCCTTAGCAATCTTTGTTGTGGCGGGGATCGCCCGGCATGTCAGCGAGTCGGCACCCGCCGGTGCGGTGGGGTCTGCTCGGCGGTGGGGGAAGATCCACGCGGTCGGGTGCGTTCGGCTCCAGGCGGGGACGTTCGACGCCGTCGGGGACAGGAATCCCCCACCCGAACGCGCAGGACGTCCCCGCCGGGAAGCTGGTGCACCCCTACGCGCCGAATGTCCCCGGCGGGATGACGCCCCGGGGCTAGATCTCTCGGGAGCCACCGGCCAGGGCCCGCAGGCGTGCCCGAGCCTTCTCTCGGCGCAGGGCGCCCAGCTCCTCGACGAAGGTTCGCCGGAAGCGCTCATTGGTCGCCAGGTCCCCGAAGACGCCCTCATGGGAGATGAAGGCGGTCTCATGACCGGCTTTCTGCGCGGCCGCCAGGGGCAGGAGCTCAGTGGCCAGCGGGTCGTCGATGACGATCTCCTCGCCGTTCTCGTCGACTCCCTCCTCGCCCAGCGCCCAAGCGGCTACCATCGCCGTTCCCAGGCGGATCGGCCCGCCGGCGGTCAGGTTGTCGCGCACCGTGCCCAGGACGAACTTCGGCATCCGGCTGGAGGCGTCCTGCGCCAGACGGAAGAGCGTGTCCGCAATCGCCTCGTTGGTGAAGCGCTCGAACAGCGTGTCCACGTACTCGTCCAGGTCGATCCCCGGCACCGAGCGCAGGGTGGCACGCGCCTCTCGCTCGAGGTAGGCCCGCACCCAGGCGGCGATGTCCGCATCGGCCGCGGCGTCGTGCGCGTACTCCATTCCCAGGAGTCGCCCCCAGTGGGCCAGCCCCTGGTGGGAGGCGTTGAGCAGGCGCAGCTTCATGAGCTCGTAGGGGACGACGTCGTCGACCATCTGCACCCCGACCTCCTCCAGCGGGGGCCGTCCGGCGGGGAAGTCGTCCTCAAGCACCCACTGGGTGAAGGGCTCGCACACCACCGGCCAGGCGTCCTCGACGCCCAGCCCGCGCCGGAGCTCCACCATATCCGTCGGTGTGGTCTGCGGGGTGATCCGGTCGACCATGCAGCTGGGGAAGGCGACGTTGGCGTCGATCCAGTCGGCCAGCTCCGGGTCGCTCATCTGGGCCTGTGAGACGACCGCCTTGCGCGCCACCCTCCCATTACCGGGTAGGTTGTCACAGCTCATGACCGTGAACGGCATGACCCCGGCCGCCCGACGGCGCCGCAGCGCCTCGACGATGTACCCGAAGGCCGTCGTCGGCTCGCCCGGGTGCTCGGCGTCGTGAACGGCTCCGGGCGCCTCGGTGCGGAACTCGCCGGTAGCGTCGTCGACGTTGTAGCCGCCCTCGGTGACCGTCAGTGAGACGATCCGGGTGGTCGGCTCGCTCATGAGGGACAGGACC
The DNA here is from genome assembly GCA_963552815.1 of uncultured Actinomyces sp. Classification (GTDB taxonomy): domain Bacteria; phylum Actinomycetota; class Actinomycetes; order Actinomycetales; family Actinomycetaceae; genus Actinomyces. The sequence continues at coordinate 2,969 of CAUVMS010000026.1, forward strand.
GCCTCGGGGTCGTCGGGGGCGAAGAGGTAGTCGTGGATCGAGCCGATGATCGTCGGCTCATGCCGCCCGTCGGGGTGCTTGAGGACCAGGGTGTAGAGGTGGTCCTGGCCCGCCAGCGCGTCACGCATCCGCGCGTCCCCGGGGAGCAGCCCGACGCCGCAGATCCCCCAGTCCAGGCAGTCGTCCTCCGCGGCCCCGGACCGGCTCCGCTCGCGGATGAGCCGGTCGAGGTAGGCGGCCTGGTGGGCACGGTGGAAGCCGCCCACACCGATGTGGACGATCCCGGTGGTCATGGCGGAGCGGTCGTAATCGGGGGCCAGTGGGGAGTCAGTCAGTGAGGTGGTCATGACAGGTCCTTTCCGCGCTAAATTCAGCTGGACCCAGTTAACTCCGCCTCCATGGGAAACAGGTGGGTGCGGGCACCCCGGCACTCCGAGGGCTCGGCCCGCACTGACGCGCCGGCCGCCGAGATCCTGGTGCGTCAAAGAAAGGAACCGCGTCGCCCGACCGGTGTGTGATCGGGCGACGCGGAATCCGGTTGCGCTTGACGAACCTCAGTGAGCGACGACGACGCGCAGGTGGCGCGGGCCGTGGACGCCGTTGACGCGCACCAGCTCGATGTCACTGGTGGCTGAGCCGCCGGAGATCCACGTCATCGGCCGCGTGGGGTGCTCGCCCAGGATGTCGACGCCCTGCGGCACCGTCGGCACGATCGACTCGCGCTCCAGGACCACGACGTGCTTGTCCGGCACCAGGGAGATGGCCCGTCGGCCCTGATCGGGCTCGCCGTCGAGGACGATCGTCCCCGAGATCGCGATGCCCACACGCGAGCAGGTCAGCACGGCGTCGATCTCATTGAGGTCCAGGGTGGCGATCGCCTTCTGGCGGGAGTCCTCCACCACGGTGCGCCCGCCGCGCGCCGCGGCCTTCTTGTAGGCCTCGGGCAGGCCGTCCGGCACGACGACGGAGCGCGCCTCGCCGAGCAGCTCGTCAATGGCGTCCAGGATCGCCGCGTCCTTGGGGGCGACGATGACCTCGGCCGAGTAGTCCTCGAGCTTCTCGATCATATCGTCGACCACGGGCTTGGAGCCGGGGGGATTCTCCCCGGAGCGGATGTAGTTGCGGGGGATCGGCCCCACTGGCCGAGTCTGGGACCGCGAGATCGCGTCGCGGGCGCGGGCCAGGATCGCGGACTTCGCATCCATCACAGCTCCTCCTCGCTGGTCGAGCCGGCCACTCCGGCCGCTGAATCTACTGCTGAGCCGCTCGCCGGATCGGATGCGGCCTCGGGGGCGACCTGCCCCGGGTGGATCGGCTCAGGGTTGATGATGGCCGAGCGCGCGTCCAGCGCGGCCGGGGCCGGCTCGCCGTCGGCGCTCGCGCTGCCGGTCACCGGCTCTCCGGGAGGCGGAGGCGGATCGGCTGGGAAGCCGTCGCCGGCGTTGTGGCTGCGGTCGGCCCTGGAGCCGGCGGCCCCGCTCACCGGGGTCTGGCCATCGGGGTGGGTGCGCTTCCACCACTGCCGGAAGGTCTCCGAGGGCGCCACCGGAAGGTCGCGCGCCCCGGTCCACAGGGAGGCCGGGAAGGGTAGCGCCCCGATCTTGCCCTCCTTGCCGCCCAGCAGCGCGGAGGCCTTGACCGTCTCCGAGGCCGCCGCCCACAGCGAGCTCTTCGACATCACCGGAGCCGAGACGTTCATCGCCACGTCCCACACGTCCGGCACCAGGCGGCGCTTGACGTCCACCGAGCGGGCCCGCAGGTGGATGAGGATCGTGGGAATGTCGATCTTGACCGGGCACACCTCGCCGCAGGCCCCGCACAGGGAGGAGGCGAAGGGCAGGGTGTGGACCGGGTCGTCGTCGGCCAGCCCCTGAGTGAGCTGGGGGGTGATGATCGAGCCGATCGGGCCGGGGTAGACCGAGCCGTAGGCGTGCCCGCCGGTGTGCTGGTAGACCGGGCAGATGTTCATGCACGACCCGCAGCGGATGCAGGCCAGGGCCTGGCGCCCCACCGGGTCGGCCAGGGTCTTGGTGCGCCCGTTGTCCATGAGCACCAGGTGGAACTCCTGGGGGCCGTCGCCCTCGGTGACTCCGGTCCACATGGAGGTGTAGGGGTTCATGCGCTCACCGGTGGCCGAGCGCGGCAGCAGCTGGGAGAAGATCTCCACGTCCTGGAACCGGGGCACCAGCTTCTCGATCCCCATGAGGGTGATGAGCGTGTCCGGCAGGGTCAGGCACATGCGCCCGTTGCCCTCGGACTCGAAGATCGACACCGTTCCGGTCTCGGCCACGCCCATGTTGGTGCCGGAGACAGCCACCGAGGCGTGCAGGAACTTGTGGCGCAGGTGGGAGCGGGCCGTGGCCGTCAGCTCCTGGGGGTCGTCGGAGAGGTCAGCCGGGGCGTCGTCCATCCGGTCCAGGAAGATACCGCGCACCTCGGAGCGGTTGCGGTGGATGGCGGGCACGACGATGTGGGAGGGCATGTCGTCGGCGAGCTGGACGATCATCTCGGCCAGGTCCGTCTCGTGGGCCTTGATGCCCCGGTCGGCCAGGTACTCGTTGAGGTTCGTCTCCTGGGTGGCCATCGACTTGACCTTGACGACGTCGTCGACCCCCTTGGAGGCGATGATGCCGGCGATGATCCGGTTGGCCTCGGCGGCGTCACGGGCCCAGTGGACGATGCCGCCGCGGGCGGTCACGTTGGCCTCGAACTGCTCCAGCAGCTCGGGCAGGCGCGAGGCGACCTCGAACTTGACGGCCTCGGCGGCGTTACGCAGGTCCTCCCAGTCGGGCATCTCGGCCACGCGCTGGGCGCGCTTGGTGCGGATGGTGCGTGTGGCGTGGCCCAGGTTGCGGCGCATCTGGGTGTTGGCCAGCGTCTTGTGCGCGCCCTCGGGGAAGGTGTGCCCCCAGCGCAGCGTGTCCTCGGGCTGCTCGACGTCGGTGCGCCAGCCGCCCGTGTGGGGCATGCCCAGAAATACCTGTGTCATCGTGCCACCGCCTGTGCGTGCTGGGAGCTCTCGGTGTGCTGAACGTGCTTGGGGGCGAAGGAGATGTTGCCCTCGAAGGGGGCGTCCTTGGTGGATGCCAGGATCTCGGCCAGGTGCATGATGCGCACCCCGGAGTTGACGCGCGACAGGCCTCCGCCGATGTGCATGAGGCAGGAGTAGTCGCCGGCGCACAGGACCTCGGCGCGCGTGGACATCACGTTGCTCATCTTGTCGGCGAGCATCGCGGTGGAGGTCTCGGAGTTCTTCATGGAGAAGGTGCCGCCGAAGCCGCAGCAGACCTCGGCGTCGGGCAGGTCGATGAGGGTGAGCGCCTCGACGGCCTTGAGGAGGCGGTAGGGGCGGTCTCCCACCTTGGCGATCCGCATCGAGTGGCAGGTGGGGTGGTAGGTGACGGTGTGCGGGAAGTAGGCGCCCACGTCCTCGGTGCCCAGGACGTCAACGAGCAGCTCGGTGAGGTCGTAGGTGTGGGCGGCGATCTGCTCGACCCGCTTGGCCAGGGCCGTGTCGCCCACGTGCTCGGCCACGAGGCCCTGCTCGTGGCGGGCGGCGCCGGTGCACGAGCCCGAGGGGATGACGATCGCGTCCCACTCGCCGTCGAGCACGGGGGAGAAGGTATCCACGTGGTTGCGGGTGATCTTGGCGGCCTGCTTGAAGTAGCCGGTGTTGGCGTGCATCTGGCCGCAGCAGACCTGTCCCTCGGGGAAGCAGACCTGGTGGCCGAGGCGCTCCAGGATGGTGACGGTTGCCTGCGCTGCCTGCGGGAACATAGTGTCCGCAAGACAGGTGGCGAAAAGGGCGATTCGCACGATATGCCTCCACGACGTCGTAACTGAGACTTCACGAGGACCGCCCCGAACTGCCGGCGTAGGGGCAGGACCTGTGGCGGCCTCGGCTGCGTCTCAGGCTACGGCTCGGTGGCGGCGGTTGTCGGACAACGTGGGGCTCCTGGTCGGCCGGCCCTGACCTTCGGTGCGGGCTTTTCGGCGGGATGGTGCAGATCTGTGCAGGACAGTGTTGGTTCGGGAGAGAGGCGTCCGCGGCGTGTGGGAGGTAAGTCCTAGGCCTGGATTGCGTCATGGGTCACTGCTGTTATCTGACCCGAGGGCTCAGGCGCGGTCCGAGCGGGTGCGAGGACGTCGTCGGCCGCGAGCGCCGTTGGAGGTTGAGGACGTGCCTTCGCCATGAGGACGTACCTTTGCCGTGAGGACTGCGTGTCGTTGTAGATGACTAGGTTCTGATCGTGGCGGTTCTTGTCAGAGCGCAGTCCTCGTGCGGAAAGTACGTCCTCGATCGGTGCAGCTAACCCAGCAGGCCCAGGGTGCCTGCGCTGCGCCCGGCGAGGTGGAGGCCGAGGATCGCTGCGACCCACAGGAGGGTGACCTTGGCCTCATACTCCAGCCTGGGGGCGATTCTGGCCAGCTTGGGTAGAAAGCGCTGCCCCAGCGCATCGGCCAGGCCGAGCATGACGAGGGCGGGTGCGATCATGACCAGGCAGTACAGGGTCAAGGTGACGATCCGTGTAGGCCAAGCCTCTGGTGAGGAGGCGATGATCCCGGTCGCTGCGATGTAGGGGACCATGGTGGCGGCTTCGGCGAGTGAGGCTCCCAGTCCCAGAACGACCATCGCCCCGGCTGAGGCGGGAGTGGGCCGGTTTCCCAGAGAATCCGTTCCGGGCTCGGGCTTGGCCGGGTCGGGGCCGAGGATGCCGAAACCCGCCAGCACCACACCGATGACGAGGGTCGCCCACTGTGCCGTCTTGGTGTGGGCCAGGTGTGCCGCAGCGGAGCCGATGAGGTCGAAGCCGGCCACCAGGGCCATTCCGAGGCCGAGGTACACCAGGCACACGGTGGTCAGGTAGATGGTCATCGGCCCGCGGTCCACGCGACGGCTGCGCACGACGAGCGCGATCGGGATGACCAGCGTGCCCAGGCTGGTGGAGTCCAGCAGGGCGAGTCCTGCCAGTGTCGCGGCGTGTTCCATGGGGGTACCTCACTCATTGACCGGCTATTGTCGTACGACCGTATGACGGCTCTCATACGATCGTACGAGGGATACTCTGGTGAGGCAACCGCTATTGAGCGCCCGAGAAGTCGGCGGAAAGTAACGACGGCGGATGGCACTGGCGAAGGAACTGAGACGGACAACTACGGAGGGCAGCGTCATGGACCAGGAAACGGACCAGCAATCGGTCCTCGATACCCTGATGTCACCGGCCGTGAGCATGACCGCTGACGCCACCATCGCGATCATCGCCGAGGAGGGCTTCGACCGGGTCAGTGTGCGCAGCGTGGCCGCCCGGCTCGGCGTCGCCCCGAGCACCGTCCAGTACCGCTCGCCGAGCCGGCGAACCCTGCTGACCGACGCCCTTATCCGCTCCGTCCAGCGCCAGGCCGGCCGTGTGGTCTCTCATGAGGTCGACCCCGCGCAGCCGGAGACGCTGGTGAGGGCTCTTGCCGAGCTTCTGCCGACCGGGGCCGTGCAGCGCGAGGACGCGGCCGCCTGGGTCGCCTTCGGAGCTGCCGCATCCACCAGGCCCTGGCTGGCTGATCCCTACTGGGAGGCGCTCCAGATCATGCGTACCTGGGTCGAGGGTGTTCTGGCGGATGCTCGGAAGGCCGGTCGTATGCGCGCGGACCTGTCACCCGCCGAGGGGGCGCGCCTGGTGACCGCCCTCGTCAACGGGCTGGCCCTCGACCTGCTCAACGCCCCGCCAACGGAATCCGACGAGGTGATCGGCCAGCTGCGCTCGGGGTTGGGCCTGATCCTGCGAGGCCTGTGAGACCCGCGGAACCTACGACGGCGCCGTCGGCCACGAGCGCCGTCGGAGGTTGAGGACGTACCTGCGCCATGAGGACGTACCTTTGCCGTGAGGACTGCGTGTCGTTGTAGATGACTAGGTTCTGATCGTGGCGGTTCTTGTCAGAGCGCAGTCCTCGTGCGGAAAGTACGTCCTCGATCCGACGCCGGGCCCGGTGCCGCCGCCGAGGACGTACGTTGAGGCTTGAGAACCGGGGTCTGGGTATCCGTCCTCAAGTCCCAAGGCGCGTCCTCGCGGAAGCGGGGCTCGACGACGTCGGAGCCGGAGTACACGTCTGCGCCCCCGGAATCGCAAAGGACCCGGGGGCGCAGTACTTGGGAGTCAGGCTCCGGCAGACTCAGATGCCCAGCCCCACCTGGGAGGCCAGAAACACGAGCGTGCCCAGTACCACCAGCAGACCGATGGAGTAGGGCGTCGCCTTCCTGAGGATCTCGGCGTCCGTGCCGGGGGCGTCGACCGCGGTCGAGGCGATGGCCAGGTTCTGCGGGGAGACGATCTTGCCCAGCCCGCCGCCGATGGTGTTGGCGGCCAGCAGGATCCTCGGGTCGAGTCCGGCCCCCTGGGCGGCGGTGGCCTGCAGGTTGGCGAACAGGGCGCCCGCGCTCGTCGCCGAGCCGGCCACCGCGGTGCCCACCCAGCCCAGGGCGGGGGACAGGAAGGCGTAGGCGGCGCCCGTGGCCGCCAGGGCCGCGCCGATCGCGGAGGTCTGCCCGGAGAAGTTCATGACGTAGGCCAGGGCCATGACGGCCGCGATCGTCAGGATCGCCATGCGCAGCGTGTAGCAGGTCTTGGCCAGGGTGGCGAAGCCCTTGCCCACGCTCATCTCGAACTTGCCTGGCACCGAGCGTGCCGCGTAGATGAGGGTGACGATGATGGCGGTCAGGAAGATCCAGGTGCCCGGGTTGGACAGGGTCTGGAGCGTGTAGATGGCGCTCTTGGCGGGCTCCCCCTTGGAGGTCAGGAGCTGGCCGTAGACCCCGGGCCACTTCAAGGGCAGGTCGGTGGCCTTGAAGACCTTGTCGAGGTTGACGCCCAGGGTCCACAGCTTGGTCGCAGCGATGATGACCACCACCAGGATGTAGGGCAGCAGGGCCAGGATGACGCGCTCGCGGTCGGGGGCGTCGTTGGCGGCCACGTGGGAGCGGAACTCCTCGGGCGTCTTGGGGCTCCACACCAGCAGGAAGACGTAGGAGGCCGCCAGGCCCAGCAGGGAGGCCAGCACCGCGGTGAGCTCATAGGAGATCGAGGGGGTGAAGAAGTGGCCGACGCCGGTGGCCAGCCCCGCCACGATCGCCAGGGGCCACAGCTGCTTGACGCCGCGCACGCCGTCGAGGATGAACAGCAGAAGCAGCGGGATGAAGGCGCAGAACACCCAGGTCAGGTGCCCCATGGCGGTGGCGACCGTCACCGGGTCCTCGCCACCGAGCTTTCCGGCGGTGGTGGTCGGGATGGCCATGGCGCCGAAGCCCACGTTGATGGCGTTGCCGACCATGACGACGACGGCGGCCTTGAGCTTGGGCAGCCCCAGGGTCGCCACCATGGCGGCGGCGATCGCCACCGGGGCCCCGAAGCCGGCCAGGCCCTCGAGCAGGCCGCAGAAGGAGAAGGCCACGATGAGGGCCTGGGCGCGCATGTCGCCCTTGCCGATCGCGTTGAACACGGCCCGTAGGTCCGCGGACCTGCCCGAGACGTCGGTGAGGTTGTAGAGCCACACGGCGGCGATGATGATGTAGACGATCGGGACGAATCCCATGGCCATGCCCTGGGTGGCGCTCATGACGGTCATCCACACCGGCATGTGGAACAGGGCGACGGCGGTGATCGACGCGATCACCAGGGAGATGATCGCGCACCAGTGGGTGGCCACCTTGAACACGCCCATGAGGACGAAGAACACCACCAGCGGCAGCAGGCCCACCGCGGCGGTGAGGTAGACGTTGCCGCCCACGGCGGTGGTCGACGGCGTGAAGGCTGCAGGCAGGCCCGCCAGTGCGGGGGCGAGGGGTGCCGGGTGTGCCGGCAGGGCTGTCAGGACGGCTGGCGTCATGGCTACTCCACTGTGAGTACTGATGAAGGTCATCCAGGTCGCGGACGGGCCGGGTGGGTAGCCGCGGCGCTGCTTCCTGGGTACTAAGGCCTAACGATCATGCCACGGAGATGGTGCCTTGTGCACCATGTGACCCGGCAGGGTGTCGCTTTCGCGCAGAAACCCGGGAGAAAATTGATAAGGGACTGGTCGTGGCCGCCGTCGCACGACGACGTCCGGCGCGTTATTGCGGTCCACTCCGTGCGCTAAAAACTGGTGGAGCCCAGGACACCGGCTGCGTGGGTACGGCGCCGGCGCCCGCCGTCGGCCGGTTCAGCGCTTGCGCGCGGGGCGGGGCACTAGGCGGGCCGAGTTGAGGATGAAGGCGGACTCGGAGACGACGTGCACGAGCGCCGCGGCCACGGGCCCCAGCAGCCCCAGCCCGGCGGCGATCATGCCGACGACGTCAACCACCACCGTGCCCACGAAGTTCACCATGATGATGCCCCGGGCTCGGCGGGCCACCCGCACGGTCTCAACCAGGTCGGCCGGGGCGGAGCCCACGAGCACCACGTCCCCGGCCTCACGGGCCACATCCGTGCCGGTGCCCATGGCGATGCCGACGTCTGCGGCGCTCAGGGCCGGGGCGTCGTTGACGCCGTCGCCCACCATCGCCACGCACATTCCCTCCCGGCGCAGCGAGCGGACGACCTCCTCCTTGTCGGTGGGCAGGAGCCCGGCGCGTACCTGATTCTCGGCCAGATCGAGCACGCGGGCCACGTCGCTTGCGGAGGCGGCCGAGTCGCCGGTGAGCATGAGCGTCTCCAGACCCATGGCGCCCAGGTCGCGCACGGCGGCGGCCGCCCCCTGGCGCAGCCGGTCGGCCAGGACGATAGTGCCCAGAAGCCGGCCGTCGGCCCGGACCTCTACCACCGAGGTGGCCGACGGCGCCTCCGGGTCTGAGGCGGTATGGGATGCGATGACGGTGCTGCCTTCGGACCCGGTGGCGTCCCGGCCCGGTTGGTGCTCCTGTCCTTCCCTGCGCCCGACGGTGACCCGGCGCCCGTCGACGCGGGCGCTCACGCCGGCACCGGGGGAGTAGGTGACGTTGCTCGGAATCGGCACCGTCAGGTCGCGCATGGCGGCCTCGGTGCGGATGGCCTGGCCGATCGGGTGCTCGGAGTTCCACTCCGCCGCAGCCGCCAGGGCCAGGACCTCGTCCTCGTTCGCACAGGGTGTCGCGGAGGACTCTGCAGGGCTGATAGCTACGACGCGGGGCGCGCCCACGGTGAGCGTCCCGGTCTTGTCCAGCACCACCGTGTCGACCGCGGAGAGCTGCTCCAGGTGGGTGCCGTCCTTGACGAAGGCCCCGCAGCGGGCGGCGCGGGCGATCGCGGCCAGGACCGCCAGGGGAGTGCCCGCGGCCACCCCGCAGGCCCCGGCTACGATGATGACCGAGATCGTGGAGCGCACGTCCTCAGTTGCCAGGTAGGTGACGAGGGCCGCCGCCAGCGCCAGGTAGACGATGCGGGCCGCCAGCCGGTCGGCCAGACGCTGGACCGGCGCACGCGAGGACTGGGCGTGGCGCACCGCCGCCACGATCCGCCCATAGGAGGAGTCCTCACCGACCCGCTCGACCTCGAGCTCGAGGGCCCCACGGGTGATGGACCCCGCCGGGACCCGGTCTCCCGGCCCGACCTGCACGGGCATGGACTCCCCGGTGATCCGGGACTGGTCGACGTCCGCCCAGCCGGTGCGGACGATGCCGTCGACCGGCACCCGGCCCCCGGGACTCAGGGCGATGACCTGCCCGGGGCGCACCTCGTCCAGGGGGACCTCGGTGGTCTCATCGGTGTGCGGGCCGGTCACCACCCGCGCGGTCTGCGGCAGGAAGGACATGAGATCGGTCAGGGCGTCGCGTCCCCGGTCCATCGACAGGTCCTCAAGGACCTCGGCGGCCAGCACGAAAACGGCGATGACCAGCGCCGTCACCCACTCGCCGATCGCAGCGGCGGCCACGATGGCCAGCAGCATCGACAGCTCCATGCTCATGCGCCGCTCGCGCAGGTCCCCGGCCGCCTCAACGACGATCGGCCAGCAGCCCACCACCAGCGCCGTGGCTCCGACGGCGGGCACCACCCAGCTGGGCGTATCGGCCGTGTTCGCGGCCCAGGTGCCCAGAGCCGTCAGGCCCACCACCGCGATGCGCACGATGTCGGCCCGCTCGATCCGGTCGATGATCCGCTCACCGGTGCCGGAACCGGTGAGGCCGCCGGCACCGGAGGGATCGTCGGCCTCGTCGACGGGCAGTGATGGTGTGGAGGCGGAAGGCGGCTGCATGGGCTGTTGTGGGCGGGAGGTGGGCGGATGGGCCGTCATACGGGGACTCCTCGCAGAGGAAACGGGACGGGTCCCCGCAGGGTCAGGCCGGGGAGCAACACCCAGGAATCTACCGACCCATTAAAGGGCTCAACAGTGTACGAGAGGACTAGGCGAGCCCCTGAGACCCGTCGCCGTGTCACAACGGGAGACTTGTCAGCTCGGATCCGAGGGTCTCTCCCCGGCGGAACCGCGCTGACCTGCACTGATACGCGTGAGGCACTGGAGAGACGAGCATTGCGCGGGGTAAAAGTCTCCATCCGTGACACACCGACCGGGAAATGCTGAACATCAGCTGTCCAAGACGTGGTGAACGGCGCCGCCGGCGGGCCCGAGGAGGAGGCGGGACCCGCCGGCGACGCCGGGGTGCTGCGTGTATTGCTTCAGCGGCGGCAGCCACCGCTGCCACCGACCGCGAGCGCTGCTGGACGCTACGCGGTCATGTCACTTGCTACTCGACCACGTCGTCGTCAACCCAGTCCAGGGTGCGCTGGACGGCCTTGTTCCAGTTGCGGAAGAGCCTCTCGCGCTCGGCCTCCTCCATGGTCGGCTCCCAGCGCTTGCCCTCGGCCCAGTTATCGATGACGTCCTGGGTTCCCGACCAGAAGCCCACCGCGATGCCGGCGGCGTAGGCCGCCCCCAGTGCCGTGGTCTCGGCGACCTTCGGACGCACGACCGGCACACCCACCTGGTCGGCCTGGAACTGCATGAGCAGCTCGTCGCGGGTCATGCCGCCGTCGACCTTGAGCTCGGTGAGGGCCTGCCCTGAATCGGCATTCATGGCCTCGAGGACCTCGCGGGTCTGGAAGGCGGTCGACTCCTCCACGGCCCGGGCGATGTGGGCCTTGTTGACGTAGCGGGTCAGGCCCACCAGGGCGCCGCGGGCGTCGGGGCGCCAGTGCGGGGCGAACAGCCCGGAGAAGGCCGGCACGAAGTAGGCCCCGCCATTGTCCTCGACACTTGCGGCCAGCGCCTCGATCTCCTTGGAGTCGGCGATGATGCCCAGGTTGTCGCGCAGCCACTGCACCAGCGAGCCGGCCACGGCGATCGAGCCCTCCAGGGCGTAGACCGCCGGCTCGTCCCCGATCTGGTAGCACACGGTGGTCAGCAGCCCGTTCTCGCTGCGCACCGGGGTGGTGCCCGTGTTCATGAGCATGAAGCAGCCGGTGCCGTAGGTGTTCTTGGCCTGCCCCTTCTCGAAGCATGCCTGCCCGAAGGTGGCCGCCTGCTGGTCGCCCAGGATGCCGCTGATGGGGGTGTCCACCAGCAGGCCGTTCTTGCGGCCGTAGCCGAACACGCCCGAGGAAGGCCGGATCTCGGGGAGCATCGACATGGGGATACCCATGTCCGCGCAGATCTCCGGGTTCCAGTCCAGGGTGTCGATGTTCATGAGCATCGTGCGCGAGGCGTTGGTGACGTCGGTGGCGTGCACCCCGCCGTTGACACCGCCGGTGAGGTTCCACAGCGTCCAGGTGTCCATGGTGCCCATGAGGAGATCGCCGGCCTCGGCGCGCTCGCGGACGCCCTCGACGTTCTCCAGGATCCAGGCGACCTTGGGGCCGGAGAAGTAGGTGGCCAGCCCCAGGCCCACGCGGTCCTTGTACTTGTCCGGGCCTTCGTCGCCGGCCAGGCGGTCGCAGATCTTCTGGGTGCGGGTGTCCTGCCAGACGATGACGTTGTAGACGGGCTCGCCGGTGTTCTTGTCCCACACGACGGCGCTCTCGCGCTGGTTGGTGATGCCCACCGAGGCGATCTCGTGACGGTTGATCTGCGCCTTGGCGAGTACCCCGCCGACGACGGAGCGGATGTTGTCCCAGATCTCGATGGCGTTGTGCTCGACCCAGCCGGCGCGCGGGAAGATCTGCTCGTGCTCCTTCTGGTCGACGGCGACGATCTCTCCGTCGTGGTTGAACAGGATGGCGCGTGAGGAGGTTGTTCCCTGGTCGATGGCCAGGACGTACTTCTTCTCATCGGGGCTGTTGGGGCTCAAGGAATTGTCCTTTCACTGCGTTGTGAGTGGCGGTGTGGTCAGTGCTGGTGGTGGAGGCTGCGCGCCGCACGGCCGGTGCGGACGCGTGGTGTCGTGGCCGTGCGGGCTCAGAACAGGCCGACCATGCGGGGGACGATGAGTCCGGCGGCGACGGCGCCGATGATCGGGCCGACGATCGGGACCCAGGAGTAGGCCCAGTCCGAGCTGCCTTTGCCCGGGATGGGCAGGAGGGCGTGGGTGATGCGCGGGCCCAGGTCACGGGCCGGGTTGATGGCGTATCCGGTGGGGCCGCCCAGGCTCAGGCCGATGACGACGATGACCATGGCCACGGCCAGCGGGCCGAGCCCGGAGGGGGTCTTGCCCGAGACGAGGATCCAGGCCAGCAGGACGAAGGTGCCCAGGGCCTCGGTCACGACGTTCCATCCGTAGGAGCGCACTGCCGGGCCGGTGGCGAACACGGCGAGCTTGGCGGCGGCGTCGGCCTTCTGCTCGAACTGCTTCTTGTAGGCCAGCCACACGGCGGCGGCGCCTGCCATGGCGCCCACCATCTGAGCGGCGAAGTAGACGAGGATGTTGGTTGCCGAGGCGGGGATCCCCTCGGCCAGGTCTCGTCCGGCGACTGCCAGACCGACGGTGACGGCCGGATTGAGGTGCGCGCCGGTCTTGTAGGCGGCGTAGACGCCCACGAAGACCGCCAGTCCCCATGCCATGGTGATGACGATCCAGCCGCCGTCCTTGGCCTTGGAGGTGGGCAGCAAGACACCGGCGACGACGCCGCAGCCCAGGAGGATGAGGAGGAACGTCCCGAAGGCCTCCGAGGCGAAGATCTGGGTCAGGGTCGCAGACATTGCGGCTCTCTTTCTGCACAACGTTGTGCGGGTTCGGACGGCGCCGGCACGGTCCGGTTCGTTGATGGGTGATGGGTGACGTGCTGCCCGCCGCCGCCGGAAGCGGCGGGCAGCACGGAAGTAGTCGGGTCGAGCGGCACCGAGGGCGGTTCGCTCGGCCGACAGAAACCTAGATCGGCTCAGTGATGTGCGCCACCGCGGCTGCGTCGGTCAGCTCGGCCTCGGCCGCGGCGATCTGGGCCACGCGCTGGGTGTAGGCCTCCTTCTGGGCGGCGACGTCCTCCTTGGACCAGTCCAGCAGCGGCGCCATGATCTCGAGGATCTCGTCGGCGGCGGCCAGACCCCGGTCACGGCGGGAGAAGTCCAGGCGCACCCGGCGCAGCAGGACGTCGTCGAGACTCTCGGCGCCCTCGTGGGTGACGGCCCAGGCGACCTCGGCGCGCAGGTAAGTGGGGGCCTCCGCCAGCGGCTCGCCCAGTCGCGCCTCGGGGCCGGCGGCGTCGATCGACTCGAGCAGGGCGGGGGTCTCGTCGCCGTAGCGGTCCAGCAGGTGGGTGACCCGCTCCAGGGTCCAGCCGCGCTCGCCGGCGATCCGTCCGGCCTGCTTGGCCAGGGCGTGGTAGCCGGCCGCACCCACCAGGGGCAGCTCCTGCGTGACGCAGGGGTGGGCGTGGGTCAGAGCCTCGCCCAGGGCGTGGTCGACGGCGTCGGAGGCCATCACCCGGTAGGTGGTCAGCTTGCCGCCGGCGATGGCGGTCAGGCCCGGGGCGACCCGGGTGACCGTGTGCTCGCGGGAGACCTTCGTCGAGGCGGCGTCCGCGCCCGGCTTGAGCTTGGGCTGGAGCAGGGGACGCAGGCCCGCGTAGACGCCGATGATGTCGTCGCGCGTGATGGGGTGGGACAGGACGGAGTTGGCGTGCTCGAGGATGTAGTCGACGTCGGCGGCGGTGGCCACGGGCTTGGAGACGTCCAGGTCCCAGGGGGTGTCGGTGGTGCCGATGACCCAGTACTCGGGCCAGGGGATGATGAACAGGACCGACTTCTCGGTGCGCAGGAAGACCCCGGTCTCGGCGTCGATGGCCTCCTTGGGGACCACGATGTGAATGCCCTTGGAGGCCAGGACCTTCAGGCCCCCGGCGTCGGTGGCCAGGTCCTGGACCTCCTCGGTCCACACGCCGGCGGCGTTGATGGTGCGCTTGGCGCGGACCTCGTGAGTGGTGCCGGTGGCCAGGTCGGTGACGCGGGCGCCGTGGACGTGGCCGCGCTTGTCGGTGATGAAGCCGGTGACCTTGGTGCGGTTGGCGGCCAGAGCCCCCAGGCCGACGGCGGTGCGCACCAGGTCGATGACCAGGCGGGCGTCGTCGACGCGGGCGTCGAAGAAGCGGATGGAGCCGGCCAGCCCGCTGGTGTCCAGCGACGGGGCGAGCGCGGAGGTGCCCTTGCGCCCCAGGTGGCGCTGGATCGGCACGGTCTTGCGGCCGCGGGCGCCGGCCAGGGCGAGGGCGTCATACATGCCCACGCCGACGGCGGAGTAGGAGCGCTCGTAGTGGTGCTTGATCGGCCACAGGAAGGGCTGGGCCTTGACCAGGTGCGGCGCGGTGGTGGTCAGCAGCCGGCCGCGCTCGGTGAGGGCCTCGTGCACGAGGGCGAAGTTGAGCTGGTAGAGGTAGCGCAGACCGCCGTGGATGAGCTTGGAGGACCATGAGGAGGTGCCCGAGGCCCAGTCGCCCATCTCCACGATCCCGGTGCGCAGGCCGCGGGCGGCCGCGTCCAGGGCGATACCGGCGCCGGTGACGCCGCCGCCGACGACGAGGAGATCCAGGCCCTCGGATGAGGACATCTCCTCCAGGGCGTGCTTGCGCTGGGCGGCGTTGAGCGCGGTGTCGTGCGTGGGGGCAGGGTAGGAGGGGCAGGTGGGACCCGCGGGACCGGTGCCGCGGGCGGAGGTCTTCTTCTTCGAGGAGGGGGTGCGGGTGGAGGTCATGGCTCCTGGGCTCCTACGTTTTGCGAGGTCGGTTGCTGAGGTCTGCGGGCCCGGTCGGTGCTGACCGGGGTGCCAGGTGGGTGAGTCGGGTGAGTGCCTGGCTGCGCCGTGTCCCGTTGCGCTCACGCCGCCCCACCGTGGCGATGGTCACCACTGTCGTCATCTGTGGGAGTATGCGCAAGGTGGATGCACGAACGTGCACGCTGATATGGGGGCTTTCACAAGAATGTCCGTTTGCCGGAGCAGATACCGTCTGTAGAGAACACCTGATGTCCGGGTGGAGGAGAATTGTGCCCCTTACCGCGGTGCGCCAGGGCTCCGCGGTGGTGAGAGGAGAGAGACCGACGTGACCGGCAAGGACGCCGTGGGCGCCATCGACGCAGCCGGTGCCGCAAGGGGCGGCGCCGATCTCGGCGGCCTCGTGCGCGCCTACGAGGCGGCTTCCATGTACTACGTCCAGGGGGAGACCATGGAGGTGATCGCCCACCACCTGGGGGTCTCGCGCTCCACCGTCTCCCGGCTCCTGGCACGGGCCCGACGGGAGGGTATCGTGCGGGTCACCCTCGTCCAGCCCGGTGGTGCCGGATCCCTGGAGGGGCGGATGGCGCAGGCCTTCGACGTGCGCACGCACATCGTCCCGGTGCGCGAGGGCACCACGGAGATCCACCGCCTCCAGCAGGTCGCCTCTGTCGCGGCCGCGCACATGGTCGACCTCATCGAGACGCTGGCCGAGTCCGGCGGATCGGGTGGAACCGCTGCTCCGGCCGCGCCGGGGCCCGCCGGCCAGGGGCGTGGGAACCGCGGCGACGACGAGAGACAGATGGATGCGGGCCGTGACGGCGCCGGGGGCGTCGTCGTCGGCGTCGCCTGGGGCACCACCATGTCCGAGGTCGGCGCCGCCCTGCCCTCGCGGCCGGTCCCGGGACTGACGGTCGTCCAGCTCAACGGGGCCTCGGACCCGATGCGCGAGGGCCCCAGCGCCGGCGAGGTCCTCTCGCAGCTGCGCACCTCGCTGGGGGCCCGCACGATCTCCTTCCCGGTGCCGGCCTTCTTCGACCACGTGGCCACGCGCGAGGCCATGTGGTCGGAGCGCTCGGTCAAGCGGGTCCTGGCGGTGACGCGCCGAGCGAGCCTGGCGGTCTTCGGCGTCGGCGCCCTCGATACCTTCGACGCCGCCCTGCCCTCCCAGGTCTACGAGGGCGGCCACCTCACTGCCCGGGACCAGGCCGTCCTCCGCCGCCAGGACGTGGTGGGCGACGTGTGCACCGTGCTGCTGCGGGCTGACGGCTCCTGGCGTGACGTCACTCTCAATGCCCGGGCCACCGGCCCGACCCCCGCCCAGCTCGCCCGTATCCCGCGGCGCCTGTGCGTGGCCGCCGGGACCGGCAAGGCCCGGGCGCTGCTGGCTGCCCTGCGTGCCCGCACCGCCACCGACCTCGTCGTCGACGACGCCACGGCCCGCGCGGTCCTGGAGCTCGCCGAGGCCCGGGGGCAGCTGGGAACCGGTTCTCGGTGAGCGACTGACGTGGCAGGATGTGAGCCCGGATCGCACTGCGATCTGCACAATGCCCGACGCCGCCGGTGGAGCATCAGCCTTGCAGGCCGCGAGACGAGAACTGATCCCTACGGAATCTCTACGGAACACGGATGACGATGAGTACCACGGCTGTCATGACAGATGAGTACCGGCCAATCGGTCGGCCGACCCGTCGGGTCGAGGTCTACGGGGCCGGCGGCGCGCGTCGCATCCTGCGGCCGGCGCGCCCGGCGGACGTGCGCGCCATCGCCGAGCTGGTGCGTCCCTATGCCGAGCGCCGCGTCCTGGTCGCCAAGGACCTCATCTCCTACTTCGAGGACATCCAGGAGTTCATCGTCGCCGAGGAGGTCCCGGGCGGCGTTGAAGTCGACGGTGGGGAGACCCTCTCGCCGGCCGCCCCCAGGATCGTGGGCTGCGGGGCGCTGCACGTCATGTGGGACGACATCGCCGAGGTGCGCACCCTGGCCGTCCACCCCGACGCCCTGGGGACCGGGCTCGGCTCGGCCCTCCTGCGCGAGCTCATCACGCAGGCGCGGCGGATGGGGCTCAAGCGGGTGTTCTGCCTGACCTTTGAGGAGCCCTTCTTCTGCTCCCACGGCTTCGAGCCGATCGAGGGAACGCCCGTGGGCGCGGACGTCTTCTCCGAGATGCTGCGCTCCCACGACGACGGCCTGGCCGCGTTCCTCGACCTGGCCCGGGTCAAGCCCAACACCCTGGGCAACGCCCGCATGCTCCTGCATCTGTGAGCCGACCGGGCTGAACGGGCTGAGTGCGGTTCAGAGCGGCATACCGTGGTTCTGCGCGGTTTCATGATCGGGCGCGATCCTTCCGGACACCCATGCGATCACCATGGAGGAGCACCCATGATCCGCAACGTTCACGAACGCGTCATCGACGCCCCGCTCAAGCCCTTGGGCATCCTGCTCGACGCTCTGGGGCAGAAGGATGATCGCCTGTGGCCCTCGCGGTACTGGCCGCCGATGGTCCTGGACCGGCCCCTGACGCCGGGGGCCGATGGAGGGCATGACGACATCTACTACTACGTGAGCGAGTACGAGCCCGGCCGACGGGTGCGGTTCACCTTCCGCCCGCGCACCGGAATCATCGGCGCCCACGAGCTGAGCCTGGACGCCCTGGACGAGAAGCGCACCCGCATCCGCCACGTCCTCATCGGACGCACCAGCGGGGCCATGAGGGTCATGTTCCCGGTCATGGTCGAGCCCCTGCACGACGCCGTCGTCGAGGACCTCTTCGACAACGCCGAGCGGGAGACGACCGGGTCAGTGGCCCGGCCCGCGACGTGGTCACCGCGGGTGCGCCTGCTGCGCCGCCTTGCCGGCGGCAGGTAGCCGTCACGATCTGTTGAGGGCGACGGGAGCGATGGGGGCAGTGCAGCCAGCATCCCGATACCTACGCCCAGTACGGGCGGGTCGGAGCCGGCCAGCCCCGTCCAAGCCGCTGCCGCTACGGTGTGCACCGTGCCTGCCCGCCCCGCCCCGCATGACCCTCATGACGCGATTGCCACTGCGCCGCCCGCATTGTCTGTGCCGGCTGTGCGCGCCGTGCCCGCCGTCCCTGTAGTAGCGCCGGTGCCGCCGCCTCTCGCCCCGGGTGAGCCGTCGGCGCAGATCGTCATCGCCTGGTACGACGCCCATGCCCGGGACCTGCCATGGCGCCTGCCCGGAACGACACCGTGGGAGGTCCTCGTCTCAGAGGTCATGAGCCAGCAGACCCCGGTCGCCCGCGTCATCCCCGCCTGGCAGGAGTGGATGCGCCACTGGCCCGGGCCGGCCGAGCTCGCCCAGGCCCCCACCGCCGAGGTGCTGCGGGTCTGGGGGCGCCTGGGCTACCCGCGCCGGGCCCTACGGCTCATCGAGTGCGCCCGCAGCGTCGTCGAGCAGCACGACGGCGTCCTGCCCGACGACCTCGACGCCCTCCTGGCCCTGCCCGGGGTGGGGGAGTACACGGCCGGCGCGGTCCTGGCCTTCGCCCATGGTCGCCGCGCCCTCGTGCTGGACACGAACGTCAGGCGGGTCCTGGCGCGCGCCGTCGGAGGCCAGGCACTGCCCGCCCCCAGCCTCAACCGGGCCGAGCGTGAGCGGGCGCTGCACCTGCTGCCCGACGACGACGCCACCGCCGCCCACTGGTCGGTGGCCGTCATGGAGCTCGGCGCCCTGGTGTGCACCGCCCGCGAACCGGACTGCAGCGCCTGCCCGTGGCGCAGCAGCTGCGCCTGGCTGGCGGCCGGCCGCCCTGCGGACATCCACGCCGGACGACGTCGTACCCAGGCCTGGCACGGCACCGATCGTCAGGCCCGTGGTCTGGTGATGGCCCTCCTGCGGGAGACCCCTGACGGGCAGCCCGTGGAGGCCGGAGCGCTGGTGGCCTGCGCCGCACGCGCGGGCTCGCGCTCCACCGGCCGAGCCGCCGATCCCGATCAGCCCAGGCGCGCCCTGGCCACCCTCCTGGCTGACGGACTCATCGCCACCGACGACGACGGCGCCACCTACCGGCTCCCGTAACCGCCCGTCGACCTTGGACCGCGCAACAACGAGCGTACGGACGCATCCTGCGGCTCGTCGGATCGCACCGGGGAACCAGCCCTTGGGGCCTACGGAGCCTCCGGGAGGCCGGACCGGTGAGCGCCGGCCCGCGGCTGACAGCGATGGATGTCTAAGGCACTCGAGGGATCACAGTCCCGCCCGGGCGGGGCGCTCACCGCCCTACGACCGTTGCGCCGGTAGAGTCGTGACCATGGCCAAGGGACGCGGACGCAGTCACGGGGAAAGCGCAGGACGACGCGGCTCGGCCCGTCGCGGCGCGGGCTCCTCCGCCGGCCGCTCCTCCTCAGGAGCCCAGTCCCGGCCCCACCGGCAGGCAGGAGGTGCGGGCGGTTCCGCCGGCCGCAAGGGCGCCGGACCCTCCTCATCGTCTCGCTCCGGCACCGGGGCCGACCGTTCCCCCCACGGCAAGGGGCGTGGAAGCCGCACCCCCGGCACCAAGCAGACCGGCCACCCCCTGCACTCGGGGCAGGCGAGCCGCTCGGCCTCCGGGGGGCGCTCGGGGAAGCCGGCCCAAGGAGGCAAGGGTCAAGGAGCCCACAAGGGGCGAGCAGGCAAGGGACCGCAGCGCTCCCAGAGCACCCAGGGCGCTCAAGGCTCCCATGGCTCTTCGGCCGCGCGCTCGCGGCAGGCCGCTCCGGGGACCGCTCGCTCCGCCCGGACGAGCTCGACCCAGACCGGTCGCTCCGGCCGTCGTCGCGGCGGCTGGGGCAAGGGCGCCCAGTGGGCCCACATCGGTGGCGGGCAGCTCACCGGCGCCCCCGACTCCGTCCCGAACGGCCCGGACCAGCCCCGCAGCGGACGGCTGCGCAAGCCGATCCCTCCCCAGCCTCGCTACGGCCTGCGCCGTACGCTCGTGCTGGGCGGTGCGCTGCTGTTCCTCCTGCTGCTCGTGGTGGCCGTCGTCGTCGGCTACTTCTGGGTGCGCAGCACGATCCGCGACCAGGACGCGGAGCGCGCCGCCGCCCAGGTGCGCACCGTCTACCCCACTCCCGTGACCTGCGACCCCTCAGCTTTGTCGAATACCGTCCACGGCCCGGAGTCCGTCGGTGTGGGCGCCGGAGCGACTTTCACCATCTCCCTGGTCAACAACGGCTCGGCGCCCTGTCTCCTTGATGCCGGCAGCCAGGCCGTGGGGGTACGGGTCTCCTCGGGCTCCCAGCAGGTGTGGGACTCCATGACCTGCCCGGTGGGCCAGACCGAGCGGCCTCTTCTTCTCCCCCCGGGCCAGGCCGCCGATGTCAGCGTGACGTGGAACGGAAACGCCGCCACCTCCGACTGCGCCGCCGCCACGGAAGCACCCGCCTCACCGGCCAGCGCCTCGGCCTCCTCCACGCCGAGCGACGACGCGAGCGCGCCGGCCACGGGCCAGGACGCGGCCTCAGCTGACCCGAGCCCGACCGATGCCTCCTCCGTGAGCGCCTCGGCCGGCCAGGGCCAGACCGCCCCAGGGGCCGCTGCGGGGGCCGGGACCTACCGCTTCCGCTTCGTCATGGGAGGTCAGGACCTGACCGAGGATCGGGTCTTCGTCATCGGCTGAGGCCGTCCGGCCCGTATCGACCCGTACTGGCCGCAACGGTGCAGGGCGCTCGCTGGTGCCGGAGCTCCGAGGGCTGTGAAGGGTTCAGGAGTAGCGCTCGACGACGGATATCTCCGCCAGCCGTGACAGCCCGTCACGCAGGGTCCGGGCCCGCTGGGCGCCCACGCCCTCGACGGCCTCGAGCTCATCGATGGTGGCGCCCAGAACCCCCTGCAGCGACCCCCACTGCTCGACGACGGCGCGCGCGGTGACCACGGGCAGGCGCGGGATCTTGGACAGGATCCGCAGGCCGCGCGGGGAGACCTGGGCGTCCAGGTCCTGGCCGTCGATGCCGCCCAGGCCCATGGACCGGGCCACCATCGCCAGGTCCAGGAGAGCGGGGGAGCCGACCCACTTCAGGCGCGCGTCCACAGTGGCGGTGTCCAGGCCCTCGGGCAGGTAGTCCTCCAGGAGGAAGCCGTGCTCAGCGAACAGGCCCCGGGTGAGCTCCTCGACCTGGAGCGCCAGCAGGCGCCCGTCGGTACCGAGCTCCAGGACGTAGGAGTCGATGTCGGCGGAGATGCGGCGGACCATCTCCATGAGCTGGAGCACCGCGGTGACGTCGCGGACGGTGACCAGGTCCTCGATCTCCAAGGAGTCCAGGCCGGCGGAGGTCTGGTCCAGGCGGGCCTTGTAGCGTTCCAGCGCGGACAGGGCCTGGTTGGCGCTGGCCAGGATCGACTCGCTGGGCTCCAGGACGTGGCGCTTGCCATCCACGTACAGGGAGATGATTCGCATCGACTGGCTCACGGAGATGACCGGGTAGCCGGTCTGGCGGGCCACGCGCTCGGCGGTGCGGTGGCGCATGCCCGTCTCCGAGGTCTGGATCGAGGCGTTGGGCAGGAGCTGGACGTTGGCGCGCCGGATCCGGGCGGTGTCCATGTCGACGACGACGCCGCCGTCCATCTTGGCCAGCTCTCGCAGCCGAGCCGCGGAGAGCTCGACGTCCAGGTGGAAGCCCCCTGAGGAGATGGCCTCGACCACCGGGTCGAAGCCCAGCACGATGATCGCCCCGGTACGACCGCGCAGGATCCGCTCCAGGCCGTCACGAAGGACGGTGCCGGGAGCGACGAGCGCAAGCGTCTCGCGCAGCTGGCCAGCGGCCTCGGTCATCATCTCTCCTGATCTCGCGGTGTCCTGGGGGAGGACGCGCAATGTCCGTGTTCACCGGGGCGGGGTCAATCGCTCCTGGCCGTCTGGTTCAGCGCCATCTGGTTGAGCATGCACGTACCGGTGCTCACGGCCCCATGGTATCGGCAGGTGGGTCACCTCTCGGAGAGGGCCTTCCCACACTGGACCGCTCGGTCTGTTGGAAGCGCGTGTCTGCTCCGGTAGACAGGTTTCTCGCCGCAGTACCGACCAAGCAGTCAGCGTTGGCAGTGCTTTGTCAGTGCCGTCAACGTCTACCGCGCCCATCCCGCCATCATCATGGGCGGCCTTTCCATCCGCACTGCGGCCTCAGCCGCGCGGCAGCGCCGCCCCCATGGCCTCACCCACGTGAGCGACCGGCAGGACCTGCATCCCGGTGACCTCGCGCAGCTCGGACGATCCCGCCAGCGGCACGATCGCCCGGTCGAAGCCGAGCCGGGATGCCTCCGCCAGGCGCCGCTGGATGCCGACGGTGGCGCGCACCTCACCGGTGAGCCCCACCTCACCGAAGGCCACGAGCCCGGCGGGCGTGGGCAGGTTGCGTGCGGCCGAGACCACGGAGATGGCCACGGCCAGGTCCGTGGCCGGCTCGACGGCGCGCGCCCCGCCCACGGTGGAGACGTAGACGTCCGCACTGGAGGTGTCCACCCGCAGCCGGGCGCTGAGCACCGCCAGCGCCATGGCCGTGCGGGAGTGGTCCACCCCGGAGGTGGTGCGCCGCGGCGAGCCGGCGTTGGTGGGGGCCACGAGCGCCTGGATCTCCACCGGCATGGGGCGGCGGCCCTCCAGGGTGACGGTGGCGCAGGTGCCCGGCACCTCGGAGCGGGCGGCGGACA
>CAUVMS010000027.1:0-25582 GCA_963552815.1 uncultured Actinomyces sp.
GCGGTGCGGATTCCGCCGGGCTCAACCACGACGACGTCGATTCCGAAGGGTGACAGCTCCATGCGCAGCGCGTCGCTCAGAGCCTCGACGGCGTACTTGGTGGCGTGGTACCAGCCGCCCAGCGGCGTGGTCAGCTTCCCGCCGATGGAGGAGATGTTGATGATGGTGCCCGAGCCCTGGATGCGCATGTGCGGGCTCACCAGCTGGGTGAGGCGGACCAGACCGAAGACATTGACCTCGAACTGACGGCGGGCCTCGTCGATCGGGACGTCCTCGATGGCCCCGTAGGAGCCGTAGCCGGCGTTGTTGACCAGGACGTCGATGCGGCCGGTCTCCTCAAGGATGCGGCCCACGCCGGCGCTCACGGAGGCGTCGTCGGTGACATCCATGGTCAGCGGGCGGATGCCGTCGGCGGCCAGGGCCTGGAGGCGGTCGGTGCGTCGGGCGGCGCCGTAGACGGTATAGCCCAGCGCCTGGAGCGTGCGGGCGGTGTCCTCGCCGATGCCGGAGGAGGCGCCGGTGACGAGGGCAGTACGGGGCGCACCATGGTCCGCAGAGCTCAAGGGAGAGGTCTGGGTGGAGGTCGTGGGGGCGCTTGCGGGTGTGGTGGCGGTCATCGGAGCGATTCCTCTCGCTAACATGAATCATCATTCAGGTAATATCATGAATGTAGATTCATCTACGCGCAACTGAGACGCTCGGCGCGGTGAGGAGCAAGACGGGAGGGTGAAGGATGACAGGGGTGACGCATGACGCGGGCGAGCAGGCCACCGCGCAGGCCGCGACAACAGCAACGATCAGGGCGTCATCGGGGGCTCCGCCGAGGCGTGCCGACGCGGTGCGCAACCGGACCGCCATCTTGGAGGCCGCCAGGAACCTGGTGACCGAGTGGGGGACCGACGTCGCCATGGGGGAGATCGCTCGGGCGGCCGGCGTCGCCGTCGGCACGCTCTACCGGCACTTCCCCAACAAGGCGGACCTGCTCGCGGCCGTCGTCAACGAGTACGTCGAGACCCTGGCCGACGACGCCCAGGACGCCTGGACGCGCGTCGAGGCCGGCCGGGCCGACGCCGCCCAGGAGCTCCTGAGCTTCCTGGAGCGGGCCCTGGAGATGATCGCCCGGAGTCATGCTGCCAAGGTTGTTGCGCGGGCGCTGGGGGCGGAGGTGGACTACGCCGAGCCGGAGACTCGCGCCACCGAGGCACTGGGGCGTCTCATTGAGGCGGGGAGGGCGAGCGGACGGCTGCGCTCCGACCTCACCGTCTCCGACCTCTACATTCTCATGGTCTTCTACCCTGGCGACGGCTCTGTCGAGGCCCGTCGGCGCTGGCTGGAGCTCGTCCGCCCCGGCCTGCTGGGGCACGGCGAGTAAGACGGCCCTCGCGGCGCACGGGTGACTCGCTAGGGTGGGACCATGACGATTCGCGTAGCTGTTGTGGGCGCCGCCGGGCGCATGGGATCGACCGTCTGCCAGGCGGTCCAGGACGCCGAGGGCCTCGAGCTCGTGGCCCGCCTGGACGCGGGGGACACCCTCGACGCCGAGCACCTGGCAGGCGCCGACGTCGCCGTCGACTTCACCGTCCCCAGCGTCACCGAGGCCAATGTCCACGCCCTCCTCGACGCCGGGGTGGACGTCGTCGTGGGCACCACCGGCTGGAACGAGGAGTCCTACGGGCGCGTCCGCGAGCACCTGGCCCGGCCCGAGGCCGCCGGACGCAGCGTCCTCATCGCCCCGAACTTCGCCCTGTCTGCCGTGCTGGCCATGAGCCTGGCCGCGAAAGCCGCCCCCTACTTCGAGTCCGCCGAGGTCATCGAGCTCCACCACCCGAACAAGGTCGACGCGCCCTCGGGCACCGCGGTCGCCACCGCTCAGGGCATTGCCGCCGCCCGCGCCGCGGCCGGCCTGGGCGCCATGCCGGACGCCACCCAGACCGACCCCGACGGCGCTCGCGGAGCCGTCGTCGACGGCGTCCACGTCCACGCCGTGCGGCTGCGGGGGCTGACCGCCCACGAGGAGGTCGTGCTCGGCAACCCCGGCGAGCAGCTGACCATCCGCACCGACTCCTTCGACCGGGCCTCCTTCATGCCCGGCGTGGTCCTGGCCGTGCGGCAGGTCTCCAGCCGGCCCGGCCTGACCATCGGCCTGGACGCCCTGCTCGACCTCTGAGACGGGGGAGAGGCTGCAGCGTCCGCTTGGGGGACTACAGCGAGGCCGCCCAGCAGTCCTCGGTGATGCCCTCGCCGACGCTGAGCACCCGGTGGGCCCCGGTGGGCGCCATGCCGACCGAGGTCAGGAGCCGGCTCACCGACTCGTCTCCGCGCACCGCCCAGGCCACCAGCGCCCTGGCGCCGTCCTGACGGGCCAGATCCACGGCCGCCGCCAAGAGCCGGGAGCCGTGCCCCCGGTGCTGGCTTGCCGGCTCCACCCCCAGGGCCGTGACCTCCACTGCTCGCAACCCGGCCTCATCAACGTGGCCCTCGGCATCCATGGACTGGGTGGGGGCCAGACCCAGCAGGCCCACCACCGTCCGGCTCTCGGCGTCTGCCTGAGCGGTGGTGGCCACCAGGACGTGGTGCTCGGGCGAGGGCGGCTCGGCCACGGCCGTCTCCCAGCCCGCTGCGATAACCGGCGCGGCGATCATCGCCCGCACGCCCTCGGACAGCGGGGCACTGTGCTCGGCGGTGTGGCCGGCCTCCAGGGAGGCGAGCATGGTGGCGGCCTGGACCCGCCCGATCGCCGCCAGGTCCTCCACCCGGGCCGGGCGCACGAACCCCCCTGGTGCCTGGGGCTCGTCATGGTCGTGCGGGTCGTGAGGGTCGTGAGCGCTGTGGGGGTGCTGGTGCGGTGCGCGCACATCCAGGTGGGGGCTGAGCCCGGCCAGCGGATCGGCGTTCAGGAAGGAGTCGTCCCGGCTTCCGGAGGGCGATGAGGTCGGTGAGGTCGAGGAGGTCATGGCCCGAGCCTAAGTGACGGGCCCGCCGGGTCCCTGGGCGCAGCAGGAAATGCCGACACCTATGAAACAGATCGCGAGAACGCATCTTATGCGGGTCGGGTGCGCGTTAAGGTGGCACCATGAGCTCAGCCCCCTCCCGCAGCTTCGGTTCCGTCGGTGTCGCCATGGTCACCCCCTTCACGCCCAGTGGAGATGTCGACTTCGAGACCGCCCGAGCCCTGGCCGTCAGCCTGGTCGACGACGGCGCCGACACGATCCTCCTGTCGGGCACCACCGGCGAGTCCCCAACCACCCACACCCCCGAGAAGCAGGAGCTGATCCGTCAGGTCAAGGACGCCCTGGCCGGGCGCGCCATGGTCATGGCCGGCGCCGGCTCCAACGACACCGCCCACGCGGTGCGCATCGGCGTGGCCTCCCAGGAGGCCGGCGCAGAGGGCCTGCTCATCAACGCCCCCTACTACAACCGCCCCAGCCAGGAGGGCGTCTACCAGCACATCAACGCCGTCGTGGAGGCCACCGACCTGCCCGTCATGGTCTACGACATCCCCGGACGCACCGGCGTGAAGATCACCGAGGAGACCCTGGCCCGCCTGGCCGAGAACCCCCGTGTCAAGGCCGTCAAGGACGCCACCGGAGACGTCGAGCAGGGCTTCCGCCGCATGGAGTCCACCGGCCTGGAGTACTACTCCGGCGACGACGGCCTCAACTTCGCCTGGCTCACCCACGGCGCCTCCGGCGTCATCTCCGTGTCCGCCCACGCCGACGCCCACTCCTGGCGCCAGATGATCGCCGCCGTCGACGCCGGCGACCTGGCCAGCGCCCGCACCCTCGCCCGGACGCTCCGCCCCCTGGTCCACGCCATCATGGGCGGCGGGCAGGGCGCGGTCATGGCCAAGGAGGCCCTCCACCTCCAGGGACGCCTGCCCAGCCCCGCCCTGCGTCTGCCCCTGGTGCGTGCCGAGGAGGCTGAGGTCGCCGCCCTGCGTGAGGTCCTGGCCGCCTCCGGGCTGCTCTGAAAACCGATAGGACACCGACACCATGCGCATGTGGTCGCTTCACCCCTCCCACCTGGACCGCGCGGGACTGGTGGCCTGCTGGCGCGAGTCACTCCTGGCCCAGGCGGTCCTGGCCGAACGTACTCGTGGCTACCGCAACCACTCCCAGCTCGAGCGCTTCCGCGCCGCCCCGGAACCGGTCACTCCGGCGGTGGCGGTGGGCGCCTACCTGTGGGGGCTGCGCGAGGAGGCCGTCAGGCGCGGCTACCGCTTCGACGCCACCCGCATCGACGTCCCCGAGGCGGAGTGCGCCGGGGTCAGCCTGACGGTCACCGAGGGGCAGATGGACCTGGAACGCCGCCACCTGGAGGCCAAACTGGCCGGGCGCGCCCCGGATCTCCTTCCCCTGCCGGAGCGGCTTGAGGCGCACCCGATCTTCCGGGTGGTCCCCGGCGACGTCGAGCCCTGGGAGCGGGCACTGACCCCGTAAGCCCCGGGCGGGCTCAGAGACGACAGGTGTCGCAGCCGGTCAGCCCTCTTCCGCGGCTCTGGCGAGCATCTGCTCGCGCACAACGCGGCGCAGGATCTTGCCGATCTGGGAGCGCGGCATCTCCTGGATGACCTCCAGACGGTGCGGCAGCGCGTAACGCGGAACCGTCCGCTCGGCATGCTTCCGCACCGCCTCCAGGGTCACGGAACCCAGAGCGATCCCCTCGGTGAGAACCACGGCGGCGCACACGAGCTCGCCTTTGGCGCCGTCGGGCAGCCCCACCACCGCGACGTCGGCCACGCCCTTCAGGAGGCGGACCGCGGCCTCCACCTGGCTGGGGTAGACGTTGAAGCCACCGGTGAGGATCAGCTCGCGCTTGCGGTCGGCCATCCACAGGAAGGAGTCCTCCCGGCGCACGATGTCGCCCGTGCGCAGCCACCCACCCGGCAGGATCGCGGCCTGCGTGGCCGCCTCATCCTCCCAGTAGCCGGCGAAGACCTGGGGGCCGCGCACCAGCAGCTCGCCCGGCTCGCCGTCGGGAACCTCCCGAGCGGGGTCCGGGTCCTCGGGGTCTACAACGCGCACGTCCGTGGAGGGGAACGGCAGGCCCAGCGCACCCAGGCGGCGTGAGGGCCCCATGGGCGTGCCCGCGACGATCGGGCTCGTCTCAGTCATGCCGTAGCCCTCGACGAAGAACCCGCCGGTCGCCTTCTCCCACCGGGCCCCGACCTCCGGCGGCATCGGGGCCGCCCCACACACCCCGTAGCGCAGGGTGCGCAGGCTCGTGCCCCTCTTCTGGGCGCCGTCGAGGATGCGCTCGAACATGACCGGCACACCGACGAAGAAGGTGAAGGGGCGACGCTCGTGCGCTGCGAGCACCTGATCCACCGAGAACTTGGGCAGCATCACCTGGGTGGCGGCCTTCTGGACCGCGCAGAAGAGGTTGAAGGTCAGCCCGAAGGCGTGGAAGAAGGGCAGCAGGCACAGGAAGTTCTCCCCGCCCTCGTGCAGCATCGGCACCCAGGCGATGGCCTGGTTGGCGTTGGCCCGCAGGTTCACGTGCGTGAGCATCGCCGCCTTGGGTGTGCCGGTCGTCCCGCCGGTGTGCAGCAGGACCGCGACGTCGGAACCGGCTGGGTAGGGGAAGCGCGAGGGGATCCGATGAGCACCGGCCACCTCCTTGTCCCAGGAGCGCACGCCGGAGGGAAGGCTCTCCGCTCGGAAAGCAGCCCTCTGCTGGCGGGCCCGCTCCACCGGGAGACGCAGCGCGGCGCGCAGGCGCTTCGGCATCGCCGCCGAGAGGTCCACACTGAAAACCGTGCGACCCCTGAGAGGTTCGCCTCCGGAGCCCGGATCACCGGCGCGGTCAGTGACGAGATCTGTGACGAGCTCAACGCCCTTCTCCCACGCGATGACGACCTTCGCCCCGTGCGCGTCCAGCTGGGAGCGGATCTCCTCGGCGGGCGCCAGCGGGTTGTGCTCGGCCACGATCGCCCCGATGCGCAGCGCCCCGTAGAGCGCGATGGCGTGCTGCGGGCAGTTCGGCATGATGAGAGCCACCCGGTCACCCTTGCGCACGCCCGAGGTCCGCAGCACCTGTGCCGCGCGCTCCGAGGCCTCCAGCAGCTCGCGGTAGGTCGTCGCGGCGCCCAGGAAGTCGATGGCGACCCGGTCGGGGTAGAAACGCGCCGCGGTCTCCAGCAGCTCACTCAAGGGTGCGTCGGGAACCTCGATCGCCGCAGGAATCCCCGGCTGGTAGTGAGGGCGCAGGTAGCGGTGGTGGTCCTCGGTGACCTGCTGCGGCGGGGCGCCGGTGTCGATAGTGCTGTTGCTCATGTCTGTGGGATCGGATAGGGCTGTCGCTGGGCGTGGGAGATGGGCGGGAGCGCTGGTGACAGAAGCCAGGGCTCAGTGAGACATCGTGTCATCCTTGCTGACCGTCGTCCTTGCGCTCGCCCCTGCCGGGAAAGTGCTCGACGATCGAGACGGCCGCCGCGGTCGCGGCCCCGGAGGCCGCCTCCCGGGCCGCCAGGAGCTCCTCGCGCACGACGCGCCGCAGCACCTTGCCGATCTGGGAGCGGGGCATCTCGGTCAGGATCGCGATCTGGCGCGGCAGGGCATAGTTGGACAGGTTCTTGGCGGCCCACTCGCGCACCTGCTCCAGGGTGACCGTCTGGCCCTCCTTGGGCAGGATCGCGGCGACAACGGACTCGTTGCCGGCCTCGGCCGGCAGCCCGACGACGGCGACGTCCTCCACCTGCGGCATCGAGCGGACCGCGGCCTCCACCTCCGTGGGGTAGATGTTGAAGCCCCCGGAGATGATGAGCTCCTTGCGGCGGTCGGCGATGATGTAGAAGCCGTCCTCCTCCTGGCGCACCAGGTCGCCCGTGCGCAGCCAGCCCCCGTCCAGCAGCACCTCGGCGCTCTCCTCGGGGTTGTCCCAGTAGCCGGTGAAGACCTGGGGACCACGAGCCAGCAGCTCGCCGACCTCACCGGGCGCCACCTCGCGCTCGACGTTCTCAGGGTCCACCAGCCGCACCTGCGTGGAGGGGTAGGGCACCCCCAGGGTGCCGGGCCTGCGCGCCGGCGAGATCGGGTTGCCCAGGATGATGGGGGAGGACTCGGTCATGCCGTAGCCCTCAATGATGGTGCCACCGGTGGCCTCCTCCCAGGCCTGGGCAACGGCCAACGGGTTGGGGGCCGCCCCGCACACGGCGATCTTGCAGGAGGACAGGTCGGCGCCCGTGGCCCGAGCCCGGGTCACCAGGCGGTCGAACATGACCGGCACCCCGGGGAAGAAGGTGGCCGGGCGCCGCTTCCAGGCGGCCAGTACCAGGTCCGCCCCGAACTTGGGCAGCACCACCTGGGTGGCGGCCAGCCCCACCGCGCACAGCAGCGACAAGGACATGCCGAAGGCGTGGAAGAAGGGCAGGACGGCGTAGAAGGTCTCCTTGCCCACGCTCGTGGTGCGCGAGGCCCAGGCCAGCGACATCTCGGCGTTGGAGCGCAGGTTCTCGTGGGTGAGGCACACCGCCTTGGGCGTGCCCGTCGTCCCGCCGGTGTACAGCAGCGCGGCCGCCTCGGAGACCCCCGGCAGGGGGAATCCCGTGGCCAGGGGTGCGGCCGAGGCGGCCAGGCCGTCCCACGAGCGCACCCCGGCCGGCACCTTGCCACGCAGCTCGCGGCGCTGGGTGCGGGCGGCGGCCACCGGCAGCCTCAGGGCCAGGCGACTGCGCAGCGGCAGGTGACGGGACAGGTCCACCGAGTACACGCTCAGGCCTCCCAGGCCCGCCGCCTCCAGGGAGCCCACCGCCGCCACGAGGCGCTCAATGGTCTTCTCCCAGGCGATGATGACGCGCCCGCGGTGGATGTGGAACTGCTCGCGCAGCTGGGCGGCCGGTGCCAGCGGGTTGTGCTCGGCGACGATCGCCCCGATGCGCCAGGCCGCGTAGGCCAGGACCACGTGCTGAGGACAGTTGGGCAGGATGAGACCGACGACGTCTCCGCGCCCGACCCCCAGGCCCCGCAGCGCCTCGGCGGCCCGGGCCACCTGGGTCTCCAGCTGGGAGTAGGTGGTGGTGGCGCCCATGAAGTCCAGGGCGACCCGGTCCGGGAAGTCCCGGGCGGCGTCGCGCAGCATGCAGGACAGGGGCTCGCTCACCGTGGCGATCGTGGCGGGTACTCCCGCAGCCCGGTAGACGGCGGTGAGAACCGTGTCCCGCAAGGGGCCCGAGCCGGTCGCCATCGCGGCGTCGCCGCCCTGACCATGCTCGCCGCTGCGGCCGGCGCCGTTATGGGTATCCTCGGGTGCCGACGTGCGTGGAGCACTCATGGGTCTTCCCCCTTGTCTGCCGTAAGCCTTCCCCTGCCGGGAGGATCCCGCCCGCCGCGGGTGTCGCACGGCGCGACGGCGAGAGGTCAGGAGCAACCGTAACCTACGGTGGCGTAACCTGCGTGGTCACTGCCATCGGCGGTCGTGTGCGATCGCGCTCACCGGGTCCGGGAGCGGGCCTCAAGACCCTGCGGCAGAGGAAGACGGCTGACCACCCGAAGCCGGCGCGTGGGCCGGGTCATCGCCACGTACAGGTCGCCCGGGCTGCGCTCACCGATCCGAGCCGGATCCACGAGCACGACGACATCGAACTCCAGGCCTTTGGACAGGACCGGACTGACCACCAGCAGCCGCGAACGCAGCACGTCCCCGCCCGGAGCCTCCATCGCCGCGGTCAGGGCCGGGTCCTGGCGCAGCAGGGCCTCGGTGCGGCGAGGTGAGGGGGAGATGACCGCGATGCGCCCGACGCCGGTGCCCACCTCCTGGTCAAGCCGGGCCGCTTCCTGGGTCGCCACCTCGCGCAGAGCCCGGCCCCAGGCGTCAGAGTCCTCAGCGAGCGAGCCATCCGGTGCCTGCCCCGCCGTGGCCGGCTCGCTGGCCACCTCAGTGATCTCAGTGATCTCGAGGCAGTCGGGCAGGTCGCGCACCGAGCGCACCGGGTAGACCGGTGGGTGACCCAGCTGCGTCACCGTCTCCTCAGCCACCTCCATGATCGTGGCCGGCGTGCGGTAGCAGACGCTCAGGGCCTCCTCGCGCAGCGGGGTCGACCCGCCGCGCGAGCGCCCCGACTGCCTGCCCTTGCGGGAGCGCGAACGGGCCCGATGACGGGACTGGGCCCGGGAGCGTCCACCACCCTCAGCCGGTGCGGTCCCCAGGGCGGAGAGCACCTCGCCCCAGCTGTCCGGGGCATGGGGCCCGGAGTACTGGGCCAGGTCACCCACCACCGTGAAGGAACGCACCGGGCAGCGGCGCGCCAGCGCCCGCCAGGCCATGGCGCCGAGCTCCTGGGCCTCGTCGACGACGACGTGCCCGTAGGTCCACGTCCGATCCGCCCGCGCCCGCTCGGCCAGGGTGAGGGTGGGGCCGCCCTGGGAGACCCGGTCGGCGAGCATCTCGGCGCTGACCATTCCATCACCCAGGTCCTGGGACTCGATCGCCTGGGCCGCGTAGGCCACCAGGTCCTCACGACGCCGGGCCTCCAGGCGGGCGCGCCGGGCCTGGGCGTCCTCACTGGGGCCCAGCAGCTCGGCCAGCTCGTCAATGAGCGGGATGTCCGCTGCCGTCAGAGCGGCCCCCGGATCCCGGCGCAGGAACGCGCGCTCCTGCTCGCTCAAGGACGGCGCCACCTGCTCCAGGAGGGCGGGGCGGCTCCACAGGCGCTCCAGCAGCCCCTCGGGCGTCGTCGGCATCCAGCACAGGTTGATCTCCCGGCGGGCGTCGCGGGCGGTACGAATGTCCTCACGGATCCAGGCACGCGTGTCGGCGTCCGAGGCGTCCTGGTTCGTGGCCGCTGCGTACTGGTCGGTCAGGCGCTCCAGCAGCCACAGTACGAAGGCCTCCCGGGCCAGGTTGTGGGGCTTGCCGCCCCGGCGGGCCCGCGAGGCCGCCTCGCGCACGTCACTGGGCTCCAGAGACAGGCGCACCCCCTGGACCTCGATCTCGCGCGGGGACTCGGGGACCCGCTGCAGGCCCCGCACCGCGCGCTCGAGGGCCTTGACCCACAGGGAGCGTCCCTTGATCTCGGCGATGCGGGCGTCCTCTTGAGCCGTGGCCCGCACGCCCGGAATCAGGTCACCGATCGTCGTGGAGACCACGCCCGTCTCACCCAGGGAGGGCAGAACCTGCTCCACGTAGCGCAGGAAGGTCCGCGACGGCCCCACCAGCAGCACGCCGGAGCGCTCCAGGCGCTCGCGCTCGGAGTAGAACAGGTAGGCCACCCGGTGCAGTGCCACCGCCGTCTTGCCCGTTCCCGGGCCGCCCTGGACCACGAGCACGCCCCGGCCCGAGGAGGTGACGATCCGGTCCTGCTCGGCCTGGATCGTGGCCACGATGTCGCCCATCCGGCCGTCGCGGGCCGTGGACATCGCGGCGATGAGCGCCCCCTCGCCCTGGAGCTCCCCGGCGGCCACCCTGGCCCCCGATGAGCTCACCGCAGCGCCGTCGGCCTCCAGGGCGGTGAGGTCCAGGACCTCGTCCTCCACCCCGAGCACCCGCCGGGTCCGGGTGTCGATGTGCCGACGGCGCACCAGCCCCATGGGCTGGGAGGCCGTGGCCTGGTAGAAGGCCCGGGCCAGGGGAGCGCGCCAGTCCAGGATCACCTCACGGTGCTGCGCGTCCTGCAGCCCGATACGGCCCACGTAGTGGCGCCGCCCCCCGTCGGTCACCGGCGACGAGCTGCCCGCGCCCCGACCCGATCCGGGCAAGGATGCCGAGGCGGCTGCGGCTGTGGAAGCCGCGGATGCTGCGGATGCCGCGTCTGCGGGTCGTTCCGTGCCGTCTAGGTCGCCGGGCGCTCGACTCATGTCCATCCTCCCGAAGACCAGGCGGTCCTCAACTCCTTCCAGGGAGGAGACCAGTGACGAGTAGTGCACGGCGTAGGCGTCGCGCTCACCGCGCGACTGGTGGGTGCCGCTGACGCCCTGGGCCTCGATGCGCGCCAGGGAGCGGCGGGCCTGGGCCAGCTGCCGGTCCAGCTCGCTGTAGGCGAGGTCGACGATCTGCTGCTCACCGCGCAGCTCGCGCTCGCGGGCGCTGCCCGCATCGTCTCCCGCATCATCCTCTGCCCGCTGGAGTGCTTCCCGCTGGGACTGCGGCGGGGGAGAGGGGATCGTCTGACTCACAAAGCCTCGCATCGATTCTGGTTCTGGTCGGCTGCCGCGCGCTGGCAGGTGCTGACACTGACTGACACTGACTGACACTGACTGACACTGACTGACACTGACTGACACTGACTGACACTGACGGGTTCTGGGGTCGGAGATGGCTTCAGTACGGTCGACCCATTATTCTCCTGCTGAGGTCCCGGTGGGGACGCCGAGGGCGAACACGTCACCCGAACCCGGTACGGGCGGGAACATCGACAATCCAAAAGGTGTTGGCAGGAGTGCTGAGGACGCTAGCGGCCGTTCCCAGGTACGAACCCGTACGAATCCTGGTAAAACGCCGAACCGCGTACTGGGCGCACGTCTCCGGACCGGGCCACGACCGAGTTGAGCCTCGATCTGAGACCATTGCAGGACACCTACACGACCCTCCCGGCGCCGTCGGCCTCACCTGTCTCCGCAACAGGGCGGCAGACGTGCAACGGGACAGGACCGACCAGACCAGACAGGAGGAGACGGGCTCGTGAGACCACTGTTCACCATCCAGCACCCCGCGGATCAGCCGATCTCCCCGAGGGTCCTCATCCACTACTTCGAGGGCGCTATGGACGCCGGAAACGCCGGCTCCCTGGCCGTTGACCAGCTGCTCATGACGTTGCCCAGCGAGCGCCTGGCGACCTTCGACATCGATGCCCTTGTGGACTACCGTGCCCGGCGCCCCACGATGACCTTCGTCCACAACACCTACTCCTCGGTGGTCATGCCCGAGCTGGTTCTGGACCTCCTCCATGACGACGACGGCGAGGACCTCCTGCTGCTCCACGGCAGCGAGCCGGACTACCGCTGGGACGAGTTCGTCGGGGCCGTGGCGCACCTGTCGGTCTCGATGGGCGTGAGCCAGGCCATCGGCATGAGCGGCATCCCCATGGCCGTGCCCCACACCCGCCCGACCTACGTGCACCACCACGGCAGCCAGCCGGACCTGCTGCCCACCCAGCCCGAGCTCTTCGGCCACGTCGAGCTGCCCGGCTCGATGTCGGCCTACCTCGAGCTGCGGCTGGGCGAGCTGGGCCTGGACTCGCGGGGAGTCTCGGCCGCGATCCCGCACTACGTCGCCCGTGACGAGTTCCCGCAGGGCGCCTCGGCGCTGCTGACCGCCGTCGTGCAGGCCACGGGCCTGGCGCTTCCGGTGGGGGACCTGGAGGCGGCCGCCAACATCAACCGCGCCGAGATCAACGCCGAGGCCGCCCAGCAGCCGGAGGTCAGCGCCGTCGTCTCCGCCCTGGAGGCCCAGTACGACGCCATGGCCCCCCGGATCGCCACCAGCGAGGTCGACACCGCCGCGCCCGTCTTCAACCTTCCCAGCGCTGATGAGATCGGTGCCCGCCTGGAGGCCTTTCTGGAGGCCAACGACTCCGGCGACCTGGGGACCCAGGGCTGGAACTCCGGCCGCGGGGGTTGAGCGGTCCGGGAGAGCTCGGCCGCCTGGCGCCTCTAGCTGGTCTGACCGCTCTCCGGGCGCGGTACCGCGGCGTCATCGGGGGACCAGGTGCGCACCGGCAGCGGCAGGCGGCGTACCGCGCGCTCGATCTCCTCATGCTCTCCGGCCGTGAAAGGCTCGCGGCGGGCCACCAGCACCAGGTTGCCCCGGCGCCTGCCGCGCATCGCGGCCGGATCGGCGACGATCACCAGACCGGAGGCATCACCCTGAAGCGCCTCGGCGAGCGCCTCGATCTCGGCTCCTGCCTGAGCGCGAGGCGTGGAGGAGGTGTTGACCAGTAGTACGCCACCGGGCGCCAGTGCCTCCAGGCATGCGGTGAGGAACTCCCGGCTCCGGCAGGCGTCCGGCACGCTGCCGCCGTTGAACACGTCCCGCACGATGACGTCCCACTGGCCGGGCCGTAGCCCTGAGACCACCTCGGCCGCGTCACCGACCCTGATGCGCAGCCTGGGGGAGCGGGGCAGGTCGAACCAGGTGCGCACCTGGTTCGCCAGGATCTCGTCGATCTCGACGGCGAGCTGCTGGGATCCGGGGCGCATCACGTCCCACGCCCTGGCCAGGGCGCAGCCCGCCCCGCCCAGGTGGAGCGCCTTGACGGGGCTGCTCTCACCACGCTGCGCAGCAAGCACCGCATTCATCTGCTGGTGGTACTCGAAGTCCAGGTGGGCCGGATCACGCAGGTCCAGGAAGGACGACTCCGCGCCGTCCAGCAGCAGAAGAACGCCGGTGTCGCGCGCCACGAGCTCGGCCGTGGCGAAGGAGGTCCGCACCGGCCCGGTGGGCAGGCCACTGAGCGCCGGGGCGTCGAAGGCCCTGCGTTTACGTGTCACAGGGTCACGGTAGCCTGGGAGGCACTGAGAAAGGCTCAGCCGGTCTCAGCCGGTCTCAGCCGGCCGTTATCGGGCAGGACGTCGCCGTGCGTCTAGCAGGTCGTCGGCGCCGGGATGCCGGCGGGGAGCTGCGAGGAGGTGGAGATGAGTAGAGCGCCTCGTTCCCAGGCGGCGCGCCGCTCCTGGGGGGATGACGACTCCGCCGCGCCCATCATCCACGTCGACATGGACGCCTTCTTCGCCTCGGTCGAGCTCCTCGAGCACCCCGAGCTGGTCGGTCGTCCCGTCATCGTCGGTGGCCGAGACGGCCGGGGAGTCGTCTCGGCGGCCTCCTACGAGGCCCGCGCTTTCGGTGTCTCCTCGGCGATGTCCATGGCCGAGGCCTCCCGGCGCTGTCCCCAGGCGGTCGTGCTTCCCGTGCGCCACGGCCGTTACTCCCAGGTCTCGGCCCAGGTGATGTCCGTCCTGGCGGAGATCACCCCCGTCCTGGAGAAGGTGAGCATCGATGAGGCCTTCCTGGACGTGACCGGGGCCCGGCGCCGGATGGGCTCCCCGGTGACCATCGGCAGGTGGATCCGTTCGGAGATCCGCCGGCGCGTGGGTGTGCCGGCCTCGGTGGGAATCGCCTCCACCAAGTTCGTCGCCAAGCTGGCCTCGTCGCACGCCAAGCCTGACGGCCTGCTCCTCATCCCGGCCCACACCACCCAGGACTTCCTCAACCTGCTGCCGGTCGGGGCGCTGTGGGGCGTGGGTGCCAGGACCCAGGAGGTCCTCGCCCGGTGGGGCATCAACGACGTACGCACCCTGGCGGCCACCGACGTGCGCCACCTGGAGAAGATCCTCGGCCGGGCCGCCGGGCGCCACCTGCACGAGCTGTCGCACGGTATCGATCCCCGCAGGGTGGAGCCGGTGCGTGAGGAGAAGTCGGTGGGCACCGAGACGACCTTCTTCGACACCGTCACCGACAGGGAGCACGCCCGGCGGGTCCTGCTGGACCAGACCCACCAGTGCGCCGCCCGCCTGCGGGCGGGAGAGCTGCGGTGCCGCGTCGTCGTCCTCAAGGCCAGAGGGGCCGACTTCACCACCGTCACCCGCTCGCGCACCCTGCCGGTTCCCACCGACCTCGCCCGCGACATCTGGGAGATCGTCGCCGCGCTCTTCTCCGCCCTGCCCTCGCCGGCAGGCGGCTTCCGGCTCCTGGGCGTGCGGGTCGAAGGTCTCCTGCGCCCCGACGACGGCGTCCAGCTCCTCCTGGACGAGGATCCCCGGCACGGCGCCTCGGAGCGTGCCGCCGACGCCGTGCGCCGCAGGTGGGGTAGTAACGCGCTGGCACCGGCCAGCCTCCTGGGAGACGGTGGCGGATCCGCCCGGGAACCTCGCCGTGAGGCTGAGGGGCAGTGAGTGCAACCGGTCAGGCCCCGAACGAATCCGGTCGGTCCCGGTAGGTCCGGCCAATCCGGGCCAAAACGGCCCACGAGTTTCTCCTGAGCCCCCACAACGCCTATCCTGGCAACCACGGCGCAGATCCCCGGCCCCGCCCGGAAGCAAGGAGCATGATGGCACTGTCAGAGCGAGAGCAGCAGGTCCTGCGGGACCTGGAGTCGCAGCTCCACGCGGACGACCCCGACCTGGCACAGACGCTTCAACGCGAGGAGCGCCGGCTCTCGCGCCCCTCACCGCGCCACATCGGCGGCGGTGTGGCCCTGGTTCTCATCGGGTTGGCACTGCTGATCGCGGGGGTCTCGGTGCGCCACAACCTTGTGTCCATCCTGCTGGGCGTGGCGGGTTTCCTGGTGGCCGTCGGAGGGGTCGCCCTCGCCCTGACCCGGGTCGAGGCATCCGGCTCGCACAGGTCCGCATCCGGCGGTGGTAGGCCCGGCCGGGACGGGAATGGAAAGAAGAAGCGCTCCTCCTTCATGGACCGCCAGTCCGAGCGATGGGAGCGGCGCCGCGACTCCGAGGACTGACCTCCTCCAGCCACCGCCCCTCTGCGCCTCTCCTCCCTTTCCCGGCGGACAGCCTCGTCAGGCCGGCTCCCCCCACTTCCCTCCACCTCCACCTCCCACCACCATCTCGACAGGTCCTGGCCCCGGCGCTCACCCGCCCGGGACAGGACCTGATCTCGTGCGGGCTTGAGCAGTGCCCCGGCAGGGCGCAGAGGGGCTTCGCGGGTCCTGTCACGAATCTCCACCCGAGTCTCTGGGCACCGTCAACCTGCGTGCAGGCCGAGCGAGACCTGGTTTTTTCCTGTGGATCCACCACGCCGAGGAGGTCGTGGTGAACGCCTCCCTCCACTCGTCCTCCACTCCCCTCCACCGCGCCTGAGGCTGTCATGGATTGGCGTCATTCCAACGAAAACTCATGCTGGTGCTG
The DNA here is from genome assembly GCA_963552815.1 of uncultured Actinomyces sp. Lineage (GTDB taxonomy): Bacteria > Actinomycetota > Actinomycetes > Actinomycetales > Actinomycetaceae > Actinomyces. The sequence goes on from CAUVMS010000027.1 coordinate 15,798, forward strand.
GACTGTGGTCGGGCTGGTGATGCCCAGTTGTGATGTGCTCGCGGAGGGAGGGTGGGAGAAAAGGGAGGGAAGTGGAGTAGGGTGGGGTGCACGGGATCGCCGAGGGGAAGGAGGTGGCTCATGTTCCTGGGAACGCATGCACCCAAGCTGGACGACAAGGGCCGCCTCATCCTCCCGGCGAAGTTCCGGGAGGAGCTTGCGGGCGGAGTGGTCCTGACCCGAGGTCAGGAGCACTGCCTGTACGCCTTCACCGCCGCCGAGTTCGAGCGCATGTACGCCCAGCTGCGCGAGGCCCCCCTCGCCCAGAAGCAGGCGCGTGACTACGTGCGCGTCATGCTCTCGGGGGCGGACTCCCAGATCCCGGACAAGCAGGGGCGCATCACGCTCCCCGCGCCGCTGAGGGCCTACGCGGGCCTGAAGAAGGACCTGGCCGTGATCGGGGCCGGGGCCCGGGTGGAGATCTGGGACGCCGAGGCCTGGAGCACCTACCTGGCCGCCCAGGAACAGGTCTTCGCCGACACGGCCGAGGAGATCATCCCCGGCTTCTTCTGAACGGGTCGCTCACCCGGCCTTCCACTAACTGAATACCGCGGACCGCACACAGGCGCCATCACGGCGCTGGTGAGCCCTCTCGTGAGGTCTCCGCCCGATGCCGCGTCCGACGCCTCTTCCCCGGCGCCGGAACCACGGGAGGAGTCCTGGCGAGACGGCCACCGCCCGGCCCGAGTACCGACGTCGAGGACGAGCATCCACCCCGTCAGGGACCACGGGCGACGACTTCTCGAAGGCTCTCGAGCCACCCAGAACCAGACATGTCAACCAGACAGGCCCAGGACGCAGCACCGGGCAGGCTCCAGGAAGGAGGACGCCGCATGATTAGCCCCCAGACGCAGTCGGCCGCTGCTGACGCCGCAGGCAGGCACGAGCCGGTGCTCCTTCAGCGCTGCCTGGACCTGCTCGCCCCCGCGGTGGAGCGCGTTACTGAGGACCCCACCGGGGGAGCCTCTGCGACGCCGGTCATGATCGACTGCACCCTGGGCATGGGGGGTCACACCGAGGCCGCCCTCGAGCGCTTCCCGGCTCTGCGTGTCGTGGGCATCGACCGCGACCCCGAGGCGATCGCGCTGGCCTCGGCGCGCCTGGAGCGCTTCGGCGACCGCTTCACCGCGGTCCAGTCCACCTACGACGCCGTGAACCGGGTGGCTCGCGAGCACTCCACCAACGCCGAGGGGACGGTGGACGCCATCCTCATGGACCTGGGAGTCTCCTCCCTCCAGCTCGACGAGGCCTCGCGGGGCTTCTCCTACGCCCGCCCCGCGCCCCTCGACATGCGCATGGACCAGGGCTCGGGGCCCACCGCCCAGGATCTGCTGGAGACCTCCAGCGCCGTCGAGCTCACCCGCATCCTGCGCACCTACGGCGAGGAACGCTTCGCCTCCCGCATCGCCTCCGCCATCGTGCGTCGCCGCGAGTCCGGCCAGCCGGTGGCCAGCACCCAGGAGCTGGCCGAGCTTGTCCGCCAGTCCGTACCGGCAGCAGCACGGCGCAGCGGCGGGCACCCCGCCAAACGGACCTTCCAGGCGCTGCGCATCGCCGTCAACGCCGAGCTCGACGTCCTGGAGCGGGCCGTGCCTCGGGCTCTCAACAGCCTGCGGGTCGGAGGACGCCTCGTGGTGGAGTCCTACCAGTCGCTGGAGGACCGCATCGTCAAACGGGCCCTGGCCCACGGGGCCACCTCCCGGGCCCCACAGGACCTGCCGGTCGTGCCCGAGGCGGACCGCCCCTACCTCGAGCTGCTCACCAGCGGTGCAGAGAAGGCCGACGCCCGCGAGCTCGACCACAACCCCCGCTCCGCCCCGGTCCGGCTGCGCGCAGCCGTGCGTCTGCGCCCGGCCGACCAGGCCCCAGCGCCGGAGGCGGCCTCCTCCACAGGTCGGGGCCGGGGACCCGGTCGTGGAGGCAGACGCCGAACCGGCCCGTACCGGACGACGTAGCCACTCGCTGTCGCCGGTCCTCCACCAGCACCCGTCAATCTCCATCAGCTCAGACCAGTTCAACGACAACACAGGGAAGGCACATCGATGAGCGCCACCGCCACTGCTCGAGTCACCCGCCCGATCACGACGCGGCGCACCGTCCAGGCAAGTGGTTCCACCGGTACCCAGGGACGCACCGAGGCCGGTTCCGTCTCACGTCCCCAGCTGCGCGTCATCAGCGGCGCCACCCGGGCGACGGCGTCCTCCCTGCCCTTCCTCACGCTCATCATCATGGTGCTGGCCGGCGCCCTCGTCGCCTCCATGCTCCTCAACGCCAAGATGGCTGACACCGCCTACCGGATGAAGGAGAAGCAGGTCGAGCTCAACGTCGCCGAGGACCACGTCGAGACCTTGCGCACCCAGGTCCAGGAGGCCTCGGCGCCCGACACCCTGGCCGTCCGCGCCAAGGACCTGGGCATGGTGCCCGCGGCCGCCCCCGGCGTCGTCGACGTCGAGAAGGGCCAGCTCACCGAGGGCACCCCCGCCCAGGCCCCCAAGGCTGGGAAGTAGGCGCTGGTGAACCCCTCGCGTCGTCAGATGCTCCGGGCCGGAGGGCTGCTGATGTTCACGGCCCTGGCCGGACGCACCGTCTACGTCCAGGCGGTCGAAGGGCCGGAGCTGGCCGCCAAGGCCAAGGCCGAGCGCACGGTCTCCTGGGTCAACCGGGCCCCCCGGGGAGACATCACCGGAAGAGACGGCACGGTCCTGGCCTCGTCGGCGGTCAGCTACGACGTCGGCGTCAACCAGCCCGTCATCGCCCAGTACGAGCGCACCGAGATGCGCCTCAACGAGTCCACCGGAGTCAACGAGAAGGTCGTCGTCGGCTACGGGGCGGCGGCGGTGGCCGCCCAGCTCGCCCCGATCCTCGACGTCGACCCCCTCGAGCTCGGGGCCAAGCTCGTGGGCGAGCGGACCTATGAGGTCATCGCCCAGGAGGTCGCCCCCGACACCTGGCGCAAGATCAAGGCCCTGGACATCCCCGGGGTCGAGCCCGACCAGCGCACCCGACGCACCTACCCGGCCGGTACCGTGGCCGGCAACGTCCTGGGCTTCACCCATGAGGGCGAGCACAACCGTGAGCTCATCGGGGCCGCAGGGCTGGAGCTCACCCAGAACAAGGTCCTCACCGGTGTCGACGGCAAGGGCAGCGAGGAGATCGGACGCAGCGGCGTCATCATCCCCACCGGCGAGCAGGAGGACGCGCCCGCCAGGCCCGGCGCCACGGTGCGCACCACCCTCAACCCGGACCTGCAGTCCATCGCCCAGGAGACCATCGACCGCACGGTCGCCGCCCAGCACGCCGACTGGGGCATCGTCATGGCCATGGAGCCGAGCACGGGCAAGGTCGTCATCCTGGCCGACTCCAACTCCGTCGACCCCTCCGACCCGTCTGCGACCTCGGAGGAGAACCGCACCGCCCGCAGCGTCCAGGCCATCTTCGAGCCCGGAAGCGTCGGCAAGGTCGTCACCTTCGCTACCGCCCTGGAGGAGGGCGCGGTCAAGCCCGAGGACACGTGGACCATCCCCTACACCTGGACCTCGGCCAGCGGGCAGACCTTCAAGGACGCCCACGAGCACGAGACCCAGACGCTGACCACCGCCGGGGTCCTGGCCGAGTCCTCCAACGTCGGCACCGTCCAGATCGGGGAGAAGGTCCCCGACGACGTCCGCTACGACTACATGAAGCGCTTCGGCTGGGGTCAGGCCACGGGCATCGAGATGCCCGCCGAGTCCGACGGGATCATCTACCCGCCCAGCTCCTGGGACGACCGTACCCGCTACACCACCATGTTCGGTCAGGGCGTGGCCGGAACCACCCTCCAGTCCCTCCAGGTGCTGGCCACCGTCGCCAACAAGGGCGTGCGCGTGGCCCCGCGCGTCATCGACGCCTGGATCGACGCCGACGGCAAGGAGACCCCCCAGACCCGCCCTGAGGGGGTGCGGGTGATCTCCGAGGCCACCGCCAAGACCCTCACCGAGATGCTCATGGGTGTCACCCAGGAGGGCGGCACCGCCGAGTCCGCCTCCATCAACGGCTATCTGGTGGCAGGCAAGACCGGAACCACCGAGATCCTCACCGATGACTCCACCGTGGCCTCCTTCGTCGGCTTCCTGCCGGCACGCGACCCGGTCCTGGCCATCGCCGTCATCGTCCACCGGCCCGAGGGCATCTTCGGAGGCACCGTCGCCGCCCCCGTCTTCCGGGAGGTGGCGCTGGCCGCCATGCAGGCGCTCAACATCGCCCCGGACCCGAACGTCGTGGCCGCCCAGGCCGCGCGCAACGGCGCCGGTGGGGAACGGGACGCGAGCCAGTGAGGTCCCCCATGAGATAGATGATCGTGACCACCAGCACCCCGGCGAAGTGACCCGTAGGGGGTCTTGTGGAAGATCGACAGTCGAAGGTCGCGATAGATTGAGGAACTATGAGCAACCACGCCTACGAGTCGGCCGCTGCCCTACGGCCGGGCTCCAATGGTCCCATCCCCGTCAGTGCTCTGTGTGAGCGCTTCTCCCTGGTTCCCGCCTCAGCTGACGACGCCGCCGCCCTGAAGGACCTGAGCATCCTGGGGGTCAGCGTCGACTCCGGTGACACCGCTCCGGGCGAACTCTTCGCGGGGCTGCCCGGCTTCACCTTCCACGGCGCCCGCTTCGCCGCCGAGGCCGTCGCCTCCGGCGCCGTCGTCGTCCTGACCGACGCAGACGGCGCCCGGATCGTCCACGAGACCGCACCCGGGACCCCGGTCCTCATCTGCGAGGACCCCCGCGCCGTCGTCGGCCACCTGAGCGCCGAGGTCTACCACCACCCCGCACGCGGCCTCATCACCACCGCCGTCACCGGCACCAACGGCAAGACGACCACCTCCTACTTCCTCGACGCGATCCTGTCGGCCCACGTGGGTGCCTGCATGGTGGCCGGTACCGTCGAGCTGCGTGTGGGGGAGCGCTCCGTGGAGTCCCCGCGCACCACCGTCGAGGCCCCCGTCCTGCAGCGGATGATGGCCCTGGCCGTGGAGGACGGGGTCGGCGCCGCGGCCCTGGAGGCCTCCAGCCACGCCATCGTCCTGCACCGGCTCGACGGCGTCGTCTTCGACGTCGCCGGCTTCACCAACCTCCAGCGCGACCACCTCGACTTCCACAAGACCATGGAGGGCTACCTGGAGGCCAAGGCACAGCTGTTCACCCCCGAGCACGCCCGTCGCGGCGTCGTCTGCGTCGACGACCAGTGGGGCGCCGCTCTCGCCGCCGAGGCCCCCATCGAGATCGACCGCGTGCGCGCCTACCCCGGGGAGACTCCCGCGGACTGGTGGGTCAGCGATGCCGCCGTCTCCCTGACCGACTCCGCCACCACCTTCACCCTCCACGGGCCCGACGGCGAGCAGATCGAGGCCTCCTGCCCCCTGCCCGGACTCGTCAACGTCCAGAACGCTGCCCTGGCCCTGGTCATGGCCATCCGCGCAGGCGTGCCCGCCGCCACGGCCACCACCGCCCTGGCCGGGGCCCACAACATCCCGGGCCGTATGCAGCGCATCAGCCAGCGCGATGACCGACGCGGCCTGTGCATCGTTGACTTCGCCCACACCCCCGACGCCATGGAGCTGGCCCTCAAGGCCGTGCGTCCCATCACCCCGGGCCGCCTCATCGTGGTCTTCGGCTCCGACGGCGACCGCGACCAGGGCAAGCGACCCATGCTGGGGGAGGTGTGCGCTCGACTGGCGGACGTCCTGGTCGTCACCGACGAGAACCCCCGCAGCGAGGACCCCCAGCTCATCCGCAACGCCATCCTGGACGGGGTGCGCACCGTGCGCCCGGACCTGGAGAACGTCGAGGAGGTCACCACCTGGCGCGGCGACGCCGTGCGCCGCGGCGTCGAGCTGTGCGGCCCCGACGACACCGTCATCGTCACGGGTAAGGGCCACGAGCCCTTCCTGGAGATGGCCGGAGACTTCATCCGCTACAACGACGCCCCCGTCATGGCCGAGGCCGTCGAGGAGAAATGGGGACGGGGATGAACCTCAGCCTGAGTCAGATCGCAGTCGCCGTCGGTGGCAGACTCATCGGCCCGGACGCGACCGTGACCGGTCCCGTCGTGACCGACTCCCGCCTGGCCGGCGCCAACTCCCTGTTCGTCGCTGTCCACGGTGAACGCACCGACGGCCACGCCCACCTGGGCTCCGCCGCCGCTCTGGGCGCCGTCGGCGCCATCGTCTCCGACCTGGCCGCCGCCCGGGCAGGACTGAGTCTCGATGAGAGCGCGGGCCAGGCCGACGCGGTTGACCGAGCGGCCGCGCAGTCCGAGGCGGAGAGGCTGTCCAGGACCGAGGACCTGCCCATGGGACTCGTCCTCGTGGAGGACACCGTCGTCGCCCTGGGTGCGCTGGCCCGCACTCATCTGGCCGGCCTGCGCCAGGCCGCCGCGGATCGAGGCCAGCGCCTCACCGTGGTCGCGATGACCGGCTCGGTGGGCAAGACCACCACCAAGGACCTCACCCGCCAGCTCCTGGCCGCCTCCGGACCCACGGTCGCCCCCAGGGCCAGCTTCAACAACGAGATCGGCCTGCCGCTGACCGTCCTCGAGGCCGACGAGCACACTCGCTACCTCGTCCTGGAGATGGGCGCCTCCGGCCCCGGCCACATCGCCTACCTCACCGACATCGCGCCCCTGGACGCGGCCGGGGTCCTCATGATCGGCCACGCCCACCTGGGCGGATTCGGCTCCATCGAGGGCGTCGCCGCCGCCAAGGCGGAGATCATCGCCGGCCTGCTGCCCGGCGGCACCGCCATCCTCAACGCCGACGACGCCCGCGCCGCCGCCATGGCCGAACTCGCCCCCGCGCAGGTACTCACCTTCTCCGCCCACGGCAACCGGGCCGACCTGCGAGCCGAGGACATCACCCTGGATGAGGCCGCCCACGCGGCCTTCGACCTCCATCTGCCCGGACTCGATGGGCCCCGACGCGTCCGGCTCGCCGTGGCCGGCGCTCACAACGTGGCCAATGCCCTGGCCGCCGCCGGCCTGGCCCTGGCCGCAGGACTGGACCCCGAGCTCATCGCCGAGCGCCTCGGCTCGGTGAGCATCGAGAGCCCCCACCGCATGGATGTGTCGGAGCTCAGTGGTGATCTTCTCCTTATCGACGACTCCTACAACGCCAACATCGACTCCATGACGGCGGCGCTCGCCGCCCTGCCGGCGCTGGCCGGGAGTCGGCGCCGCGTCGTCGTGGTTTCCGAGATGCTCGAGCTGGGGGAGTCCTCCGCCGCTGATCACGCCCGCACCGGCGAGCTAGCCGCCCAGGCCGGAGCGGCTATGCTCATCGGCATCGGCTCCACCCAGGAGGCGCTCGACGCCGCCAGGGCACGAGGGGTCGAGGTCGTCGGCTTCGACGATGCCGCGACCGCCATCTCCCAGATCGACGCCCTCCTGTCCGACGGCGACGCCGTCCTGGTCAAGGGCTCCAACGGATCAGGCGCCTGGCGCCTGGCCGACCACCTCAAGGAGGTTCGTCCCCGATGACCGCCATCCTCATCTCCGGCGTGGTCGGACTGGTGGGCACCCTGCTGGGAACCCCGCTGCTCATCCGCTACCTCCATGCCAAGGAGTACGGGCAGTTCATTCGCCAGGACGGCCCCCAGGGCCACTTCACCAAGCGCGGCACGCCCACCATGGGCGGCCTCGTCATCATCATCTCCACCGTCCTGGGCTACAGCCTGGCCAACCTCACCCAGCTGCGCACGCCGCGCGCCTCCGGGGTCCTGCTGCTCTTCCTCATCGTCGGGCTCGGGCTCATCGGCTTCCTGGACGACTTCGAGAAGATCTCCAAGCAGCGCTCCTTGGGGCTGAGGGCTTGGCAGAAGATCGTGGGGCAGGCGCTCATCGGTGTCGGCTTCTCGGCGGCGGCCCTGCACTTCGCCGACCGCAACGGGCTCACACCCGGCTCCACCCGGATCTCCTTCGCCCGGGACTCGGCCATCGACCTGGCCTTCGCCGGTAGCGTCGTCGGGCTCATCCTGTTCATCCTGTGGGCGAACTTCCTCATCACGGCCTGGTCCAACGCCGTCAACCTCACCGACGGCCTCGACGGTCTGGCCGCCGGTGCCTCGGCCATGGTGTTCGGCGCCTACACCCTCATCGGCGTGTGGCAGACCAACCAGTCCTGCAACTACGGCCACGAGACCATGGTTCCCACCACCTGCTACCTGGTCCGGGACCCACGAGACCTGGCGATGATCGCCGCCGCCCTCATGGGGGCCTGCTTCGGGTTCCTGTGGTGGAACGCCTCGCCGGCCAAGATCTTCATGGGCGACACCGGCTCCCTGGCCCTGGGCGGGGCCGTCGCGGGGCTGTCGATCCTGACCCGTACCGAGTTCCTCGCCGTCATCCTGGGCGGGCTCTTCCTGGCCGAGGTCATGAGCGACATCATCCAGATCGTCTCCTTCAAGTCGACTGGCCGACGCGTCTTCCGCATGGCTCCACTGCATCACCACTTCGAACTGGGAGGATGGACCGAGGTCAACGTGGTGATCCGTTTCTGGATCATCGCCGGCCTGTGCGTCATCGCGGGACTGGGACTGTTCTACGCCGAGTACCTGCGCCAGCTCATCTTCGGGTGAGCCGGGACGCCCGGGCCTGGCAGGCCTGATGAACCATTGATGCACAATCTCCTCTCCGACGAGCCGGTGAGGAGCAGTGAAGAACCAGGAGCGTGAACCCGCACCGTGACCAGCCTGACTGAAGTCCCCGGTGAGCCCACCGGCAGCACCGGCACGGCGAGCGCGGCCGGTTCCGCCGTCGCCGGTCCTGCCGGGTCCCTGCGCGACCAGCTCGACGGCGCCCACGTGGCCGTCGTCGGACTGGGGCGCACCGGGCGGGCGGTCGTTGACGCCCTGGCCACCCTGGGTGCCCGTATCCACGTCTTCGACAGCCGCGAGGCCTCCATCGAGGCGCTGAACGCCTCCGCGCACGCCGCGATGGTCACCTCGGTGGTCTCCGCCACCGCGGCAGACGGCGAGGAGACGGCGGCGGCCCTGGCGGACTCCCCGGCGCGGCTGCTCGTCGTCTCACCCGGCGTCCCGGCCACCGGTCCGGTCCTGCGCACCGCAGAGGCGGCCGGCATCGAGATCTGGAGCGAGGTCGAGCTGGCCTGGAGGCTCCAGCAGGACTCCTCCCGTGCCAACGTCCCCTGGCTCACGCTCACCGGTACGGACGGCAAGACCACCACGGTCGGCATGCTCTCGGCCATCCTTGAGGCCCAGGGGCTCACGGCGCCGGCTGTCGGCAACATCGGAACCCCCGTCATCGAGGCGGTGCTGGCCGCCAGCGCGGACGCTCTGGCCGTGGAGCTGTCCAGCTTCCAGCTCCACACCACCCGGACCCTCTCGCCCCTGGCCTCGGCCTGCCTCAACCTGGCCGCCGACCACCTGGACTGGCACGGGGGCCTGGAGGCCTACGCCGTCGACAAGGCCCGCGTCTACGACCGCACCCGGCTCGCCGCTGTCTACAACCTCGCCGACGCCGCCACCGAGGACATGGTCCGCCGGGCCGACGTCGTCGAGGGATGCCGGGCCGTCGGCTTCACCCTGGCCGCACCGGGGCTCGGGCAGGTCGGCATGGTCGAGGACCTGCTGGTGGACCGGGCCTTCCACGCCGAGCGCCGCTCCAGCGGCATCGAGCTCGCCACCGCCGCCGACCTGGCGCATCTGGCCCCTGGAGGGCGCGCCGAGAACCTGCCCGCCCACCTGCTCGCCGACGCC
>CAUVMS010000028.1:0-25121 GCA_963552815.1 uncultured Actinomyces sp.
AGGTGCCCTCCCGGCAGGGGGTGCACTTGCCGCAGGACTCGTGCTGGTAGAACTCGGTCCAGCGGGTGACTACGCGCACCACGGAAACGGTCTCGTCGAAGACCTGCAGGGCGCGGGTTCCCAGCATGGAGCCGGCCTCGGCCACGGACTCGTAGTCCAGGGGGACGTCGAGCTCGTCGGGGCCGAAGATCGGTGTCGAGGATCCTCCCGGGACCCAGAACTTCAGCTCGTGGCCGGGGCGGATGCCGCCGGAGAGCTCGATGAGCTCGCGCATCGTGATGCCGAAGGGGGCCTCGTACTGGCCGGGGCGGGCCACGTGCCCGGACACGGAGAACAGGCCGTGGCCCTTGGACTTCTCGGTGCCCATGGTGGAGTACCACTGGGCTCCGCGGGCCAGGATCGCCGGGACCGAGGCGATGGTCTCGACGTTGTTGACCACCGTGGGCCGGGCGTAGAGGCCGGCGACGGCGGGGAAGGGCGGCTTGAGGCGGGGGTGGCCGCGCAGGCCCTCCAGGGAGTCCAGCAGGGCGGTCTCCTCCCCGCAGATGTAGGCGCCGGCACCGGCGTGCGCGGTGATGCGCAGGCGCTGCTGGCCGTCCAGACCGAAGCCGGTGTCCAGCATGCCGGACTCGGTGGCCTCGCGCACGGCGCTGAGCAGGCGGCGGTAGACGTGGGGGACCTCGCCGCGCAGGTAGACGAAGGCGTGGTCGCCGCCGATGGCCCGCGAGGTGATGGCGATGCCCTCGATGAGCGCCTGCGGGTTGGACAGGATCGTGGGGATGTCCTTGCAGGTGCCCGGCTCGGACTCGTCGGCGTTGACCACGAGGTAGCGCGGGCCGCCGTCGACCGGGGGCAGGAAGGACCACTTCAGGCCGGTGGGGAACCCGGCGCCGCCGCGTCCGCGCAGGCCGGAGTCCTTGATGAGGGTGATGAGGTCCTCACTGCTGAGGGTCTTGGCGCGCTTGAGACCCTCGTATCCGCCGTGGTCGAGGTAGGTTCGCAGGGTCCAGGAGCGCTCCTGGTCCCACAGGTCGCTCAGGACCGGGGTGAGGGTGCCCGGTGCGGTGTAGGTGGCGGTGGCACTCACTTGGACTCCTCCTTCGGCGCGGTCCAGCCCTGCTCACGGGCGATGCGCAGGCCCCGCAGGGTCGGCTCACCGGGGCCGTGTCCCTCGTCGGTGCGCCCGTCCTCGAAACCGGCCAGCAGGCGCTCGTTCTCACGGAAGGTGGGCACGGTCTCGGGCCCGCGGGTGGGGGTAATGTCCTCGCCGCGCTCAAGGGCCGCGATCATGGCGACGGCGGATTCGGGGGTCTGGTTGTCGAAGAACTCCCAGTTGACCATGACGACGGGGGCGTAGTCGCAGGCGGCGTTGCACTCGATGCGCTCAAGGCTGATGGTGCCGTCCTCGCTGGTCTCCTCGGCGCCCAGGCCGGTGTGCTCGGTGACGGCTGCCCAGATCTCGTCCCCGCCCATGACGGCGCACAGGGCGTTGGTGCACACGCCCACGTGGTAGGTGCCGGCGGGGTGGCGGCGGAACTGGCTGTAGAAGGTGGCCACGGCGCTGACCTCGGCGCGGTCCAGGCCCAGCCGGGCGGCGCACAGGGCGATGCCGGCCGGTGAGACGTAGCCGTCCACGGACTGGGTGAGGTGGAGCATCGGGATGAGGGCGCTGCGCTCCTTGCCCGCCGGGTAGCGGGCGATGATCCGCTCGATGTCGACCTGGAGGCCCTGGGCGACCTCGGGGCTGTATCCGGCGGCGACGGCGGCGGCCGCGACGGTGCCCACGGTGTCCATCGCGCTGACGGTGGCGATGGTCTCGACGGCTGGGTTGACTGCGTTCTCGGTGGTGCTCATCAGCGGTCCACGCCTCCCAGGACGGGGTCGATGGAGGCCAGGGTGGGGACCAGGTCGGCGATCATGCCGCCCTCGCCCATCATGGCCAGCGACTGCAGGTTGGAGAAGGAGGGGTCGCGGAAGTGGACCCGGTAGGGGCGGGTGCCGCCGTCGGAGACGGCGTGGATGCCCAGGACCCCCTTGGCGTGCTCGACGGTCTGGTAGACCTGCCCGGCCGGGACCCGGAAGCCCTGGGTCACCAGCTTGAAGTGGTGGATGAGGGACTCCATGGACGAGCCCATGATCTCACGCACGTGCTCGAGGGACTGGCCCTGACCATCGGTGGCGATGGCCATGCGGGCGGGCCAGGCGATGGTCGGGTCGGCCACCATCGTGGTGTTGGAGGGGTCGTCGCCGCGGGCGGAGATCTCGTCGAGGCGGTCCAGGCACTGGGAGACGATCTTGAGGGACTCGTAGGACTCGTCCAGCCGGATCCGCAGGCGGTTGTAGCAGTCGGAGACCTTGTAGGTGGGGACCCGGAAGTCGTAGGTCTCGTAGCCGCAGTAGGGCTTGGTGCGCCGGATGTCCAGGGGGTAGCCGGCCGCGCGCAGGCACGGGCCGGTCAGTCCCAGGGCGAGCCCACCGGCCAGGCTGATCTCGCCCACGCCGATGAATCGGGACTTGAGGAACGGGTTCTCCATGAGCAGCAGCTCGAGCTCGTGGATGTCCTTCTTCATGTCCGGCATGACCGAGCGCACGAACTCGGTGAAGCCCTCGGGAATGTCCTGGGCCAGCCCCCCGGGGCGGACGTAGGCGTGGTTCATGCGCAGCCCGGAGACCATCTCGAAGGCCTTGAGGATGTTCTCGCGGCAGCGGAAGGCGATGGTCATGAGCGTGGTGCCGCCCATCTCGTTGCCCCCGGTGCCCACGGCCACGACGTGGGAGGCGATGCGGTTGAGCTCCATGAGCAGCACGCGGGTGACGGTGGCCTTCTCGGGGACGTCGTCGGTGATGCCCAGGAGCTTCTCGACGGCGAGCGCGTAGCCGACCTCCTGGAAGAAGGGGGCCACGTAGTCCATACGGGTCACGAAGGTCTCGCCCTGGACCCAGGTGCGGTACTCCATGTTCTTCTCGATACCGGTGTGCAGGTAGCCGGTACCGACGCGGACCTCGGTGACGACCTCGCCGTCGGCCTCGAGGACCAGGCGCAGCACGCCGTGGGTGGAGGGGTGGACCGGGCCCATGTTGAGCACGATGCGGTCGTTGCGCAGGCGGTCGGCCTCGTCGCGCTCGGCGATCTGGGCGACGACGTCGTCCCAGTCCCCGCCGCTGACGGTGAACTGCTCGGCGCCGGCGGACAGGTCGTCCGTGGCGGGGCCGGAGGCGCGGAAAGTGCGTGTGGGGCTCATCAGCGGTAGGACCTCCGGGTGTCGGCGGGCGGGGTCTGGGCGCCCTTGTACTCGACGGGGATGCCGCCCAGCGGGTAGTCCTTGCGCTGGGGGTGGCCCACCCAGTCGTCGGGCATGGCGGTGCGGGTCAGGTGGGGGTGGCCGTCGAAGACGATGCCCATGAGGTCCCAGGTCTCGCGCTCGTGCCAGTCGTTACCGGGGTAGACCGAGACGAGGGAGGGCACGTGCGGGTCGGAGACGGGGCAGGCGACCTGGAGGCGCAGCTGGCGCCCGCCATGGGTCAGGCTCATGAGCTCGATGCACGCGTGCAGCTCGCGGCCGGCCAGCTGGGGGTAGTGGACGCCGCTGACGCCCAGGCACAGCTCGAAGCGCAGGTCCTGGTCGTCGCGCAGGGGGCGGGCGACGTCGAGCAGGTGCTCGCGGGCGATGAACAAGGTGAGCTCGTCGTGCTCGATGACGACCTTCTCAATGGCGGCGGCCGGGTCGACGCCGGCGTCCTGGAGGTCCTCGATGAGGACGTCGACGACGTCGTCGAACCAGCTGCCGTAGGGGCGCACGGCGGCCGGGGCCAGGGTGACGACGCTGCGGTGCTCGCCGTAGCCGGTGGTGTCGCCGGCGTCGGAGGCGCCGAACTGCCCGGTGGGGGCGGCGATGATCTCAAGGCGCAGCTCGGGACGCACGGGGGTGCCGGCGATCTCGGGGACGGCGGGGACCGCTGAGACCTCGGGCAGGGCGTCGGAGCCGGAGCCGTTCGCCGGAGCGTTCTTCTCACTCATGCCAGCAGGCCCTTCATCTCATGGGTGGGGGTGGCGGACAGGGCGGCGGCCTCGACGGCGCGGGCGATCTCCTCGCGGTGCTTGAACAGCGGCTTCTTCTCGATCTGGCGGGTGAGCTCGAGCATGGCGTTGAGGAGCATCTCGGGGCGGGGCGGGCAGCCGGGCAGGTAGATGTCCACCGGGACGATGTGGTCGCACCCCTGGACGACGGCGTAGTTGTTGAAGATTCCGCCCGAGGAGGCGCAGGCGCCCATGGAGATGACCCACTTCGGCTCGGGCATGGAGTCGTAGACGTTGCGCACGATCGGTGCCATCTTGTGGGAGACGCGGCCCGAGACGATCATGACGTCGGCGTGGCGCGGGGAGGCCCGGAAGACCTCCCAGCCGAAGCGGGCCATGTCGAAGCGGGGCGTGCCTGCGGCCATCATCTCGATGGCGCAGCAGGCCAGGCCCATGGTGACGGGCCACATGGAGCGGGCCTGGGCGAGGCCCGCGAGCTTCTCAACGGTGGTCAGCAGGAAGCCGGGGCTGTCCACCTCGGCGGCAGCGGCCGCGTAGGGGTCGTTGCGCTTGGAAGGGATGGACGCCATGAAGGCGTTGTGCTTTTTCATGCTCTTCACTGCTGTGTACTCCTTGAGATCGTCAGGGCCGCGTACCGCCCGTTGGGCCCGTCGCTGGTGCCTCGTTGCTCAGTCCGTCTGCCTCAGTCCCAGTCCAGTCCGCCGCGGCGCCACTCGAGAATGTAGGGCACGGTGATGAGGCCGATGAACAGGACGGCGGCGCCCAGTCCGAAGAACCCCAGACGCCCGAATGCCGTGGCCCAGGGGTAGAGGAAGACCACCTCGACGTCGAAGATGATGAAGGTCATGCCCACCAGGTAGAAGGAGACGGGGAAGCGCCCGTGCTCGGTGTTGGCGGGGGTGGGGTCGATGCCGCACTCGTAGTTGGCGACCTTGACCCGGTTGCGCCGGGTGGGGCTGATGATGGCGCTCATGGCCAGACCACCGATCGCGACCACGAGGGCCAGTGCGGCCATGATGAGCAGGGAGGCGTAGGGGTTCATGCTTCCGGCACCATCCTTGTCAGGAGCTGGATGAAGTGGTCGATTCCGTCGCCGCCGCGACGCTCCCACCCGTCGGACAGGAGCTTGGTGACGAGCTTCATGAGGCGCTTGCGCGGCAGCCCGTAGCGGGTGCACAGGCGCATGACCTCAGGGTGCTCGATGAGGGCGACGAAGACGCGCCCGAGCGTGTAGTAGCCGCCCATCTCGGCGCTGAGCGCCTTGGGGTACTGGGCCAGGACCTGTTCACGGCCCGACGTCGTGGAGCGGGCGGCGGCCTGCGCGGCGGCCTGGGCGGCCAGGCGACCGGACAGGAGGGCCTGGGCGATGCCCTCGCCGTTGAAGGGAGAGACCATGCCGCCGGCGTCGCCGAGCAGCATGAGGCCGTCGGCGTAGTGGGGCTTGCGGTTGAAGGCCATGGGCAGGGCCGCACTGACCAGGCCGCCGACCTGGTTCTCCTTGGTGAAGCCCCAGGAGGCCGGGACATTGTCCATCCAGCGGTTGAACACGGCCCGGTAGTCGATGGCGGTGGCCGAGGCGCGCGAGGAGACCGAGCCGAGCCCGACGTTGACCAGCCCCTCCCCCACGGACCAGATCCACCCGTAGCCGGGCAGGAGATCGGACTTGCCGGGCTTGCCGTCCCACAGCTCGAGGCGCGACTCCATCCAGGCGTCCTGGGCGCGCGGGGAGCGGAAGTAGGCGCGCACGGCCACGCCCATGGGGCGGCGCTCGTTCTTGGTGCGTCCGACAGCGGTGGCCAGGCGGGCCGAGACTCCTCCGGCGTCGACAACCAGCGGGGCGGTGAAGGTGGTGGGCCTCTCGATGCCGGGGTAGGCGACCCGGTTGGTGGGGCGGGCCTCGACGCCGGTGACCCGCCCGGTGGGCGAGGTGACGGGGCCGGTGACGGTCACGCCGGTCAGCAGGCGGGCGCCGGCCGCGGCGGCGTGCTCGGCCAGGTCCCGATCGAGCAGGGCTCGTGGGCGGGCCATCCCGTAGGAGGGGAAGGATGCCTGCTCGGGCCAGGGGAAGTGGAGGAGGTGTCCGCCCCCGATGACGCGCAGACCGCGGTTGCGCTGCCAGCCGGAGGTGTCCATTCCCATGGAGACGAGCTCGCGCACGGCCGAGGGGGTCAGGCCGTCGCCGCAGACCTTGTCCCGGCCGAGCTCCTGCTTCTCCAGGAGGATGACGTCGAGACCGAGGGTGGCCATGTGGAAGGCCGCCGAGGAGCCGGCGGGGCCGGCACCGACGACGATGACGTCGGCTGTGGCGGAGGCGCTGGACTGGGCGGCAGCCTGAGTCACTCGGGTTCCCCTCCTCGGTGCGTCTGGTACGGCAGGTGTTGTCGTAGGCATCACAGCTGGCACCGTAATGCAGCCCCGCGGCCGTCGGGACCTGTACCGACTGTACCCAGGGGGCGCCCGCCTCTTGGGCGGCGCCGCCCCCGCAGGCGCTGACCAGAGGTTTTCGTTGCTGTGACGGTCATGATTCGGCGAGGCGACCAAGCGGCGGCATGCCGCGCCGTTCCAGAATTACGCTGCAAGGGAGTGACGAATTTCAACATCGTC
The DNA here is from genome assembly GCA_963552815.1 of uncultured Actinomyces sp. Lineage (GTDB taxonomy): Bacteria > Actinomycetota > Actinomycetes > Actinomycetales > Actinomycetaceae > Actinomyces. The sequence goes on from CAUVMS010000028.1 coordinate 6,644, forward strand.
GGACGGGACCTGTGTCCTAACCCGTCAGGGGTACTCACCTCCGCTCCTCCGACCAGGCTCCACGGCGCTGCCGCGACCGGGATTTGCGATGATGCTCCCCATGAGCCGATCCCCTCTTCGAGCCACCCTCGCCAAGGACCCGCGCGAGGTCGCCGGGATGTTCGACGCCGTCGCGCGCCGCTACGACCTGTCCAATGACGTGATGAGCCTGTTCCAGGTGCACATGTGGCGCCGGGTGACGCGCGCGGCCGTGGCCGCCGGACCGGGGATGCGCGTCCTGGACCTGGCTGCGGGGACCGGCACCTCCTCGGTGGAGTACGCCGCCGACGGCGCCGAGGTCGTGGCCTGCGACTTCTCCACCGGCATGGTTGCCGAGGGAAAGCGCCGCCACCCCGAGATCGCCTTCGTGGCCGGGGACGCCACGGCCCTGCCCTTCGCCGATGAGACCTTCGACGTCGTCACCATCTCCTACGGGCTGCGCAACGTGCAGGACACGGCGCGGGCGCTGGCGGAGATGCACCGGGTGACGGTCCCGGGCGGGCGGATCGTCATCGCGGAGTTCTCCACCCCGGTCTCCCCTCTCTTCCGACGTATGTACCGCTTCTATCTGGGCAGCGCCCTGCCGGCCGCGGCACGCCTGGTCTCATCGAACACCGAGGCTTACAACTACCTGGGCGAGTCGATCCTGGCCTGGCCGGACCAGAGGGAGCTGGCCGGGCTCATGCACGCGGCCGGTTGGCGGGGCGTGGGCTACAAGAACCTCTCCGGCGGGATCGTCGCCGTCCACCGGGCCACCCGGTCAGATCATGCCGCGCACACCGTGATCGAGCACTGAGAGTCGAGCCGAGTCGTGAGGGCCGATCACTGCCAGGCCGCGCCGCCGCGGCTGTCCTTCCGCACACACGAGCTACCCGATGACGCACTCGCGGGACTGGAGCTCGTCGACCTGCTGGCCGGCCGCGAGGCGGTCTGTTCCTGGGTCCACGAGGGACGCGGACTCATCGGCCTGGGGCGCGTCCTGACGATCACGGCCCACGGCGAGGGACGCATCGAGGCCCTGCGGGCGGCCTGGCGGGCCGTTGTGGGCGCCGCCTGGTGGACAGATGCACTGGTGCGCCCCGGGACCGGGCCCGTGGCTCTGGGCACCATCACCTTCTCCCCCACTTCCGAGCAGTCCTCGGTGCTGCTGGTCCCCGAGGTCCTCATCGGGCTCGACGACGACGGCGCCTGGCTGACGACCGCGGTGCCCGCTCCGGCGGGCCGGGCCGAGCCGGAGCACCCGGATCCCGAAGCGCTCATCAAGGGGCTTGTGACCGAGGCCCGCGCGGCGATCGGCCGGGAGCAGGCCGATGGCGACGAGGTCGAGGCCTGCGCCGAAGGTGCGGGCGGCGCCGTCGTCGAGGTCGGGGCGCTCAGCGAGGAGCAGTGGTGCCGGGCGGTGGCGGGTACGCAGGAACGGATGCGTGCAGGACAGGCCCGCAAGGTGGTCCTGGCCCGCGACGTCCTGGCGCGTCCGGCTGTGCCACTGGCCACCGGCACGGTGCTGCGGCGCCTGGCCTCCGACTACCCCTCCACCTGGACCTTCGCCGTCGACCAGATGGTGGGGGCCAGCCCCGAGCTGCTGCTGCGTCTGCGCGATCGGCGCCTCATCAGCCGGGTCCTGGCCGGTACGGCCCGACGGCGCACCGGTGAGGACCCGCTGGCCACGGCTCGTCTGGAGGCATGGCTGGAGGGCTCGGAGAAGAACAACCGGGAGCACGAGCTGGCCCGAGCCTCGGCGATCACGGCGCTGGAGCCGTTGTGCTCGGTAGTGGAGGCCCCGGCGCGCTTCGTCCTGACGCTGCCCAACGTCCTGCACCTGGCCAGCGACGTCACCGGGGTCGTCGCCGGGGACACCGGCGCCCTGGCGCTGGTAGACGCGCTGCACCCGACGGCGGCCGTGTGCGGGACGCCGACGCCGGCGGCCGCGCGTCTCATTGAGGAGGCCGAGTCCATGGACCGGGGGCGCTACGCCGGCCCCGTGGGCTGGGTGGACTGGCACGGCGAGGGCGAGTGGTGCATCGCACTGCGCAGCGCCCAGCTGCCCACCGACGGCCCCGGACCGCAGTCCCCTGCGAGAGTGTTCGGGGGCGGCGGCATCATGCCGGACTCCGAGCCGGTTGACGAGCTGGCCGAGACGATCGCCAAGATGCGCCCCGTGCTGAGCGTCCTGGGCGTGCGCGGCTGACCAACCCCCTGCCCAGGAGTCTCAGGAGTCCTTGCGCTCGGCCAGGGTGACGTCGATGTCCTGCTTCTTGGAGTCGCGGATGACCGTGAGCTTGACCTTGTCGTTAGCGGAGTACTGGCGCACGTAGCCGGTCAGTGCCGAGCCCTGGGCGGTGGTCTTGCCGTCGATGGCGGTGACGACGTCGTCCTTCTTCAGGCCGGCCTTGTCGGCGGGCGAGCCGCTCTCCACCGAGGTGATCTTGGCGCCGGCGCGCTTCTCGCCGTCGGTCTTTGCGGCACCGGTCTCCAGATTGACGCCCAGGTAGGCGTGGGTGGCCGACCCCGACTCGATGAGCTGCTTAGCAACCTTCTCGGCCAGCTTGACGGGGATAGCGAAACCGATGCCGATACTGCCCGAGCCGCCGCTCTCGCCGGAGCTGGAGCGTCCCATCGTGGCGATCGAGCTGGTGATACCGATGACCCGGCCCTTCTCATCGAACAGAGGGCCGCCGGAGTTACCGGGGTTGATGGCGGCATCGATCTGGATGGCGTTGGTGTAGACCGCCGAGGACGACGCGCCGCTGCCCGAGCCGCCCTCACCGCCCTCTCCCTGGGAGTTGACGACAGGGCGGTCCAACGCCGAGATGATGCCGGTGGTGACCGTGGAGGACAGGCCCAGCGGGTTGCCGATCGCCATGACGTCCTGGCCGGTGGTCAGAGCGTCGGAGTCGCCGAGCTGGGCGACGGTGAGGTTATCGGGAGCGTCCTTGAGCTGGATGACCGCCAGGTCGGTGGCGGGGTCGGTGCCGGTGGTCTCGGCGTCGTAGACGCGGCCGTCGGCCAGAGTCACCTGGATCTGCGAGGCGCCCGCCACCACGTGGTTGTTGGTGATGATGTGCCCCTCCTTGTCGTAGATGACTCCGGACCCCAGGGCGGTCCCGTTCTCCGTCGCGATGGCGATGGACACGACCGCGTTGGACACCGCGGCAGAGACGGCCTCCCAGTCGGGGGCATGGCCAGTGCTGTCAACGGTCTTAGTCGTGTCACCGGTGGCGATCGCAGTCGGGGCGGACGACGAGCGCGATGAGGCGCTCTCGCCGCGGGCGTCGAGAACCTTGACTGCTCCGACGGCGCCGCCGGCCCCCAGAAGGGAAGCGACCACGACGGAGACCACCAGGGCGAACCAGCCCGGTCCCCGTCGACGCTTCCTGCCGCCCTCCCCGCTGGAGGCGTCCGAGGCCAGGAAGGAGGAGCTCTCAGTACCGCGGTTCACGGACTGGGTGACGTCGTATCCGCCGGGCGTCGTCGGGACGCTCGTGTAGGGCGAACCGAGGTGCGCCTGCGGCCCCTGGTAGGGCTGCTGGGAGAAGGACCGGTCGTAAGGGGCCGCCGGCTGTCCCTGGGAGTAGGCGGGGTACTGGCTCTGCTGCTGGGGCTGGGACTGGTACTGCCCTTGTGTCGGTTGGTACTGCCCCGGCTGCTGGCTCCTGTAGGACGCGGAGGCGCCCGCGGGCTGTGGGTGGACCGACGTGGGCGGGTCGGCGGGCAGCTGCTGGGTGTACTCCGCGTCCGCTGCCCGGGCGGTACCGGGCAGGACCGGCTCGGACTGGGGGGCGTCGGCGTTATAGGCCTGGGAGAGGTCCTCGTGTCCGGCCTGGTTCGGGGACACGCCCGGGGACTCGCTCAGGGGCTCACTGCCGGAGGCCGCCGCGGCCGACGCCTCCTGGCTGCTGGCGGGCTGGGAGCCGACACCGGGATAGCTTCCGCCTGCCGCCTGGCTGGGCTCAGCGGGCCGGTAGGTCTCCGGGTTCGTCTCGTCGTAGCCGCTCATACGTGTGTTCCTCCTCGGGCCGTCGGCCCTGTCCAGGTCAGCAGGTAGACAACATCAGGGCTCTGGGCCGTTTCCGACTTTTACCTGTGGCTCCGCTGTGGATCTCGTGTAACCGTTGTCACGCAGCGCGCTGAGAGGAGGAAAGGCGGGCTCGGGGTGAGCCGGCGCCTCTCCTGCGGGTCTCATCTTGCGCGGTGCTGTCTATCTCTATCTATCTCTATCGTCGTTCATGTTGTCCGGGCGTTAGGCGTGCATCTGGGACCTGATCTGCTGGGAGCCCGTTGGTCCCCGCGTGCTCCTCCGCTCTCCAGACGACGACGCTGAGGCCGACGACCGGCTCGGCCAGGAGCGCCTGGAGAGCCGGGACGTCCTCGGGGACGTGGACGCGAGCGCCCAGGGCGGCGGCCAGCTCGGAAATACTCGCACACTGTGGGGCGGCGAAGAGCCTTTCGAACCGATCAGGTGCTGTGGTGCGGGCGTACTCGAGGCGGGAGAAGATCGCTCCTCCGCCATCGTCGACGACGATAACCTGAAGGTCCGCCTCCTCCTCACGGAGTCCTCTCCCCATTGACATGGCGTCGTGGAGGAAGGCGAGGTCCCCCAAGACGGCACGCACCGGCCTGCCGGACGCCATCCACAGCCCGATGCCGGTGGCGATGGTGCCGTCAATGCCCGCCAGGCCGCGGTTGGCCACGGCTTTCGGGGCGGCGCGCCCGGGGCCGGCGGGGCGGGCGAGGCGGTCGAGCCGCCGCACCGTCATGGAGGAGCCGACCAGGAGGGTGGGCGCGCCGGCGATCAGGCTTGCCTCCCACACGGCCTCCACCGCGGCGTTCGCGACAGCGTCGGCGCTGCCGGACCGGGCCGCCTCGGGCAGGTCCGCCACGGCTCGGTGCCAGGAGCTGGTCCAGCTGGCGCCGGCCCGCACCAGGCCCAGGGAGTCGGCCAGCTGGACCGTTCGGAGGGCGACGTCGTCAGCTGACAACAGACCGGGGCCGTCGATGGGGATGACGCGCCGCGCCCTCCCGGGCACGTCGGCCCACCGGGCGCGCGCGGTCAGGACGGTGATGTCGAGGTCCTCGCGCCCCAGGAGCGCGGTGACCGAGCGGCTGAGGCTGGGGTGGCCGACGACGACGAGGCGGCGGGCGTGCCCGGCGAGCTTGCGCCCCGGTTCGGTGGCCAGGAGCTCGGCGTAGCGGATCAGGGCCTGGGGGCCACCGCGGGCCTGGGAAGTGGGCTCGGCCAGGAGCGGCCAGCCGAGGTGCTCGGCCAGGGCCCGCGCCAAGGCTCCGACGGAAGGATGGGCGGTGTCACCCGCGACGATGATCCCCTCACTGCCCTCCGGGGAGGGCAGCTCACCGGCCAGCTCGCCGCCGTCCGTCCTGAGAGCCGGCGGGGTCGGATCCCCCGGCTCCGTGCCGTCCTCGGACGAGGCCGGACGGGCGGGTGCCGGCACGGACAGCGGAGCCGCCTCGCCGCTCAGAGCCGCCAGGGGCGGACGGAAGCGGGCGTTGATCTGCGCCGGCCCTGGGTCCCTGCTCAGGGCACCGGTGGCGGCGGCGACGGCGCGGCGCACCTGTCCTGCGATGGCGGCCTGGGCTGCACCGACCCCGAGGTCGGTGGACAGGTCCGCAGGCAGGTCGATGGCCAGGCGCAGAGCCGGTGTGAGCAGCCCGGTCTGCTCGGTGGTCTGGCTGGCGCCGGTGCCCACCAGCTCGTGGGGCCGGTCGGCACTGATGACGAGCAGGGGGATCCCGGCGGCGTCGGCCTCGCTGACAGCGGGGTGGAGGTTGGAGACGGCCGTCCCCGAGGTGGTGACGACGGCGGCGCACCGGCTGTTCCCGGCCAGGGCGTGAGCTCGGGCGGCACCGAGGGCGATGAAGCCAGCGCTGCGTTCGTCCAGGACGACCCGCAGCCTCAGGGCCCCGGTGTCGGCGGCGTCGGCCAGGGCGTCCGCCAGCGGCGCGCTGCGCGATCCCGGGCACAGGACGACCTCACGGACGCCTTCGGCCAGGAGCGCGGCCACGAGGCTGCGGGCGTCGGCCAGGGCGGGCGGGAGCTGCGGGCACTCCGGGGAGTTGGTCACAAGGGCGAGGATACGAGAGCCCCAGGTCTGCGCTCCGCTGCGATGTGTCACAGTTCGGCGAGTCCCCCGCACGGGGCCGGCGGGGTCAGCGGGGGTCTACAACGGCAGCCCGGCCACGGCCAGGCTCGGGTCGCGGGCCTCTCGCTGACGGCGGGCGTGCAGGGCACCGGCCAGGTGCAGCAGGCGAGTCTGCCAGTGCTTGGTGAGGTAGGGGCCCGCCTTGACCTCGTCCAGGAGGCGCTCGGAGACGGGGGCGCCGGCGTCGACGCGCAGGACCCCGTCGCGGGGAAGAACGCTGGGCTCGGCGACGTCCTGGCTCAGCAGGCGCACGGTCCCCAAGCCGCAGGCATGGCTCAGGGTCGGCAGGCTGACGGCGAGAGTGGCGCCGGCCATGATGCCCACCGAGGTATCCAGAGCGGAGGAGACGACGGCGGGCAGCCCGAGACGCTCGGCCATGTCCAGGGCCCGGCGCACGCCGCCCAGCGGGGCGATCTTGAGGATGGCGACGTCGGCGGCGCGCCGGTGCACGACCTCCAGCGGGTTGGCCGACAGCCGGATGGACTCGTCCGCGGCGATGGGGACGTCGACGGAGCGGCGCAGGTCGGCCAGGTCGTAGACGGTGGCGCAGGGCTGCTCGACGTACTCCAGCCCGCCGGCGGCCCGGTCCATCTGCGGCAGGTTCTCGCGGGCGGTGTCCACGTCCCAGGCGCCGTTGACGTCGATACGTACCTTTCCGGAGCGGCCGATGGCCGAGCGGACCGCCTCGAGCCGCTCCAGGTCGGCGGAGCGCCGGTCGCGTCGGCCGGAGACCTTGACCTTGGCAGTCCTGGCCCCGGAGGAGCTCACCAGCTCGGCCGCCTCCTCGGCGCCGACCTCGGGGACCGTCACGTTGACGACGATGGTCTCGCGGTAGCGGGGCAGGAAGACCCCTCCCAGGGCCTGGGACAGGCCGGCGGCGAGCCAGGGAGCACTGGCCTCCGACCCGTAGTCCCAGAACGGCGCGACCTCACCCCAGCCGCCGGGGCCGTGGAGCAGGACGCCGTCGCGACGGGTGATGCCGCGAAACGGCGTCGTCAGGGGAATGTCCCAGACCACGGCGCGGTCGATCCGGTCCAGCAGCCCGGTGGAGTCCTGCGCATGAAGAGAGGCGATATCGATCTCGCCACTGGCAGGCTGATGGTCCGGACTCACGGGCACAGAATACGCACGATCTTCAACCAGCATGATGAAACCGGGTCACAGGGTGGCAGGTCCCACCTCAACACACACCCAACGACCACCGTCCGAAGCCGTCGGCCGGGCCCGCTCCGACACCGACCGCTGCGTCGAGGTGAGACGCCCTGAGCGGGCTTTGTAGAATGACTAAACGGTTGAATACAGCCATCCGGCCAGCCGGGGAGGATCCATGAGCGAGGGCAGCCCGGAACAGCACAGCGAAGGACGTGGTCACTGGAAGCCGGTCACGCCCATCTCCGCGATGGTGGCGGGACGCCTGGTGCTCGGGGTGCCCGGGGCGATCGGGCTGACGATCATCGTGGTCACCTGGTCCGCGATCACCGGGACCGGCCTGAGTGTCGGCCGGGCAGCCTTGTTCTCCCTGGTGGCGGTGACGGTGCGCGAGATCATCGACGCCTCCGCCCACCGGCTCATCATGCGGGTCTGGCGCTCCCAGGATGCTCACGGCCTGCTGCTGACCCTCATCGCCGTGCTGTGCCCTGCGGTCGCCGGCTTCCTGGCGGCCCGGATCCTCGTCCCGGCGTCGACGACGGCGCTCACGGTTCTCACGTGGCTGCCGTTCATGGCCTTCGTCGCCGTCATTGAGAGGCCGTGGGACACCTCGCTCGGCTACGACGCCCTCCAGGAGCGTATTCACCAGCCCCAACCGATCCCACCGGAGTACGTCACGGCCGACTTCCACGACGGTCGCCGGTACGTCCCCGAGCTCAACCGGGAGACGCTCCAGCCTAGGACTCGGCAGTCCCCGCACGACGGTCTCCCAGACCCCTCTTCGATCGCTCGGCAGAGTCGTCTCCTGGATCAGGAGGGCCCGAGCAGCCTGGGGCGGAGTAAGCGGCATCATCGCCACCATCCGAGGAGGTTTCGCGACCGCCGGACCCGGCTCATGACCAGGGAGCACTTCGCCGAGGAGATCGCCGATGGCCTGATGACCTTCCGGCCGATCGACGACGAGGGCTACTTGCTCGATGAGGACGGCAACCGCATCGAGGACTAGGAGGTTGCGTCGACAGGCGCCCGACCTACGAGTCGTGGTGGAGCTGGTCCCGGCCGCGCGGATTGTCCCCGCACGGTAGACCTCACTCGCGCTCTGCGGCCATGCCGTCCCCCGTCCAGCCTTTCGCGGACCCCAAGACGGACTCACAGCCGTCCGACGTCAGGACTTCTTGAAGTCGTACTGCGGGTTCTTCTGGGACCAGGCGATGGCCGCCTCGTCCTCCTTGCCCTCACCATAGGTATTGACGACGAGGTCCTCGAGGCTGCCGTAGGTGGCCTCGTCCATCTTGATGGATCCGAGCCACGCGGCGATCTCGGGATACTCCTGCGCAAACCCCTCGCGCCCCAGGAAGTGGAGACCCTCCCCCTCGCCGAAGGCCCCCTTGGGGTCCTCCAGGTCACGCATGTTGAAGGTGGTGTTCGCCCAGAAGGGGTGCCAGAGGGTCACGACGATCTCCTGCTTGGCGTCGACAGCCTTCTTGAGCTCGGTGAGCATGCTGGCGGTCGAGGAGGTCAGGAACTTCATGTCCTGCAGGCCGTAGGCCGGGATCACCTTCTCCTCGGAGGCCTTGACCAGACCGGACCCCGACTCGATGCCGACGATTCGGTTGTCGATCTGCGAGGCGTGGGGCTTGATGTCCTCGATCGAGGTCAGCGAGGAGTAGTCCGGGACGGACCAGCACAGCTTCGCCGAGTCGTAGTAGGCCCCCAGGTCCTCGATGTACTTGCGGTACTTGTCCATGTAGTCCTTGTGGGTGATGTCGGGCCACGCGGAGGGGTAGAGATCGACCGCACCCTGGCTGAGTCCGGCGTACAAGGGGCCGGCCTCACTCAGGTCAGTCAGCTTGATCTGGTACCCGGCCTTCTCGAGCTGGGTCTTGAGCAGATGGGTCATGGACAGACCGTCACTCCACGACGGCACGAAGCCCAGACGGATCCGCTTGCCCGCACCCGCCCCTCGCCCGCAGGCGGCGAGCGCGCCCCCACTCGCCAGAGCGGCGAGGGCGGTGGTGAACGTGCGGCGGGAGGTCTGCATGGCGTTCCTTCGGTGTGCGCCCGACGCCGGTGAAGGCGAGGCGGAAAAGCGTCGTCGAGTCATGAGTCACCGCTTCTTGATGAGCGAGAACAGCGAGCCCTCTTCCCGCGGCGCCCCGAGGGCCGCGGTCACCCGGTCCAGGAAGATCGCCAGGAACACGATGGACAGTCCCGCCTCGGTGCCCTTGGCGATGTCGATGGTCGACAGCGCGTTGACGACTTCCTTACCCAGGCCGTCAGCGCCGACCATGCCCGCGATGACGGCCATCGACAGGGCCAGCATGATGACCTGGTTGACACCGGCCATGATGGTGGGAATGGCCAGGGGCAGCTGGATGCCCCGCAGGATCTGCCAGTCGGTCGCACCGAAGGAGCGCCCCGCCTCAACGGTCTCCTTGTCCACCTGCTTGATGCCCAGCTCGGTCATCCTCACCCCGGGAGGCATGGAGAAGATGAGCGTGGCGAACATGCCGGGAACCACACCGATGGAGAAGAACAGGACCGAGGGGATGAGGTAGACGAAGGCCGGCATGGTCTGCATGAGGTCGAGGACCGGCCGGATCAGGGCGGAGACGTACTTGTTCCGGGCCGCCCAGATCCCCAGGGGGATCGCAAAGATGAGGGCGGTCAGGGTGGCGATGGTGACCAGCACCAGTGTCTCCATGGCGTTGTCCCACTGCCCCAGGGAGATGACGAGCAGGAAGGTGATGGCGGTCCCCACAGCCAGCCTCCACGACTTCGCCATCCAGGCGATGAGCGCGAAGACAATCACCAGGAGCAGCGGCGGCACGGCCAGGAGCAGGTCCACGAGCGTGTCGTTGACAGCGGTCCCGGCCTGGGAGATCACGGTGAGGAAGCCGTGGAGATGGTTCTGGATCCAGTCAATGAGGACCTCGACCATCCTGCCCAGAGGAATCTTGGGAATGAAGGTCTGCACGGGAATCATCAGGCGTCGGCTCCTTCGGCCTCGGTGGTCTCACTGGCCTCTCCGGCATGCGCCGATGCGGATGCATCGGCCTGCTCGGCGGCCCGCACGGCCTCGACGGCCTGCTTGACGTCGTCGGACGCGGCGGACTCAGGGGACCCGGCACTCAGGCCCTGATTCTGTCCGCTGATGGCCGCCAACAGGGTGACGCGTGGGATGACGCCGGAGATCCGTCCGTCGTCGTCGACGACGACGATGGGGGCGGCGTGCTGCGCCGCGTAGGCGAACAGCTCGTTGACAGGGGTCGAGTAGGACACGACCGGCATCTCGTGGATCGTGGACAGCGGGAGGACGTTGGAGCCCTCGGTGACCGCACGGGCGACGTCGTCCTCCCAGACGTAGCCGAATGGCGTGCGGTCGCGGTTCTGCACCAGCAGCCACGACGGCTGGTTCTCCCTGAGAAGCTTGTGGGCGGCGCGGGGACTGCGGTCCGAGCCCAGGATCGCGTAGGGCGGCTCCGCGATGGAGCCGGCCGTCAGGACCCGGGTTCGGTCGACGTCGGCCACGAACCGGGAGACGTAGTCGGAGGCGGGGTCGCGGAGGATCTCCTCGGCCGTGCCGACCTGCTCGACGCGTCCGTCGCGCATCATGGCGATCCGGTCCCCCAGCCGCATGGCCTCGTTGAGGTCGTGGGTGATGAACAGGATCGTCTTACCGAGCTTGCCCTGGAGGTCGATGAGCTGGTCCTGCATCTCGCGACGGATCAACGGGTCGAGGGCGGAGAAGGCCTCGTCCATGAGCAGGATGTCGGTCTCGGCGGCCAGCGCCCGGGCCAGGCCGACCCTCTGGCGCATCCCGCCGGAGAGCTCGCCGGGCTTGTAGCCGCCCCACCCCTCGAGGCCGACCATCGACAGCGCCTCCCCGGCCCGGCGCTCGCGCTCGGAGCGGCTGATCCCCTGGATCTCCAGGCCGTAGGCGGCGTTCTCCCCCACTGTGCGGTGCGGCAGGAGAGCGAAGTTCTGGAAGACCATGGAGACCCGCTTGCGGCGCAGATCGCGCAGCTTCGGCTTGGAGATATGGGCCAGGTCCTCCCCGTAGAGGGTGATGCTTCCCGAGGTAATGGGCAGCAGGCCGTTGACCATGCGGATGAGCGTGGACTTGCCGGAGCCCGACAAGCCCATGACAACGAAGATCTCGCCCTTGTCGACGTCGAAGGAGGTATCGATGACGGCAGCGGTCTGCCCCGACTTCCTCAGGTCGTCCCGCGTTTTGCCGGCCTTGAGTCTCTTGACGCCTTCTGACGGTCGCCGACCAAAGACCTTGTAGACATGGTTGGCCTCTATGACTTTCACAGCACTCCTCGAGATCTAGCTCCTGGGCCTGCCCACTTCGGGACTCGAAGGACGAGCTGCGAAAGCCGATTCCGGGGCCCCAAGACGGCCGCAAGCCCGTCTTATGGTGCTGCGGAGCATTCAGGTGGTCAATTTGACGGTATGTCCATATTCGTCGATTTGCCGGACGTCGGGCCTTGACACACCTGAGGGCGTGATCGGGGACACACTCTAGAAGCAAGGCGAGGACCGCCTCACGCACAGAGGCCGACCCCACCACCTCGCAGTGCCAGAAATGATTGAAACGACCATGGATAACGAGGGCTCACGCGGGTCGCACTCATCAGGACCACAGGCGCGACACATAACCAATAACTAGAACATCTGCAACCGGAGCCCTTCAAGACGGTCGAAAGTGAACATAATCACACTTTGTTCTGGATCTCGATCCCGCCCAGCTCCGGGACGGCGGACGGCACGAGGGAGGCCTCCCCACCCGACCGCGCCGACCAGAGGGAGGACACGGACCGTCACCGACGCCACAGGCCGCCCGCCCGAAGCGGAGCCCGCCATCTTCCCCGAATCACTAGGCTGAGGGACACGATCACGGCCCAGAGAGCCGACTAGATGATTGATTCCAAGGGGGGGGTGTGGGTCGGCGTGGGTGCTTGGGGTAGGGGCGAGGGCCTCGCAGGATCGGTGGTGTTACACCAGATCTCACCGCTTCTGTTGGGAAGGACGGCTCGCTCATGGGCACCGGCCTGGAGGCCCTCGCCACCGCACTGTACGTCACTGTCGATGATCTGCTGAAGGACCATCCCGAGGTCCTGCCACCACGCCCACAAGTCGGTATCACTGCGGTGACCAGCGACGCCGAGATCATCACGCTGGCGGTCGTGCAGGCCCTGCCGGGCTACACCAGTGAGACCCGCTGGATACGCCGCCTCAGGTCCGATACCGACCTGCGCGCCATGTTCCCCCGGGTGCCGGGCCAGTCCGGCTACAACGAGCGCGTCCACTCGCTGACTGCCACCATGACCTGGGTGTGCGCCACCCTGCGTCGGGGCTCGCGCGTTCATGATGACACCGTCTGGCTGGTCGACTCCACTCCCATCGAGTGCGCCCGCTCTCGGCCCACCGTGATGCGCTCGGCCCTGGCGGGATGGGCCGAGTACGGGTGACTAGCGCCTCCCACTCACGCTTCTTCTGGAGATTGCGGCTGCACCTGGTGTGCACCGTTCACGGTCTTCCTGTGGGCTGGGCCTTGACCGGGGCCAAGGCCGACGAGCGCGAGACCCTGCTCGCGGTACTGGCCACTATGGACCAGCCCGCCCAGGACGGTCAGGTGGTCATCGCCGACAAGAACTACTACGGTGCCGCTTTCGAGGCCGAGCTCGCCAAGGGCGGTGTCACGCTGATCCGTCCCAGACGCAAGGGTGAGCGCCCTCGCAGCGGCTAACGGTTCCTGCGGCCCCTGCGCCAGATCATCGAGTCCGTTAACGACCCCCTCAAAGGACAGCTCGACCTCGAGGGCCACGGCACCCGCACCCCCGCCGGAGTCTGCTCACGCATCACCCAACGGATCCTGACCCTGACAGCCGCTATCTGGCACAACAGCCTCACCAACGCGCCCGTCCTACGAACCCTGACCCCCTACGACCACTAACCCCCCTTGGACTTACTCATCTAGGTGTCATCCCCCTGATCGTGCTGTTCCTGGGCCTGCAGCGCTTCTGGCAGTCCGGCCTGGCCGCCGGCGCCGTCAAGGGCTGAGACCCCGCCCCATCCCCAGCGCCATCCCATATCCACACCCATATCCATCCCGCCGCCCCGCCCCGGGCAACGGCGCCTCACCAGAGGAACAACCATGATCCACTTCGGCACCGGCGGCTGGAGAGCCGTGATCGGCGATGAGTTCACCCGCGCCAACGTCAGGCTCCTGACCCAGGGGCTGGCCAACCGCATCCTGAACGAGGGCGCGGCCGAGCAGGGCGTCGTCATCGGCTACGACCGCCGCTTCCTGTCGGACACCGCAGCCTGGTGGGCCGTCGAGGTGCTCGTCGGCAACGGTGTCCGCGTCACCCTCATCGACCGCCCCTCCCCCACACCCACCACCATGTGGACCGTGGGTCGTCTGGGGGCCGCCTACGGGATGGCCGTGACCGCCTCCCACAACCCGGCCCTGTACAACGGCATCAAGATCTTCCTGCCCGGTGGCCGTGACGCCGATGTGGAGCTCACCGACGAGCTCGCCGCCTCCGTGGTGCCCCTGACGGATGCGGACGTGCGCAGCGTCGAGCCCCATGAGGCCCGCTCCTGCGAGCTGGTCACCATCCAGCGCTCCATCAACTGGTACCTGGACGCGATCATCGACAAGCTCGACACCGAGACCATCCGCCATGCCCACATGCACATCGTGCTGGACCCGATGTTCGGGGTCTCCGAGACGAGCCTGCAGACGATCCTGCTGACCGCCCGCTGCCAGGTGGACGTCATCCACGACCGCCACGACCCGCTGTTCGGGGGCCGCATGCCCTCACCCACCGAGGGAACCGTGGCCACCTTGCGCAACGCCGTCGTCGAGTCCGGCGCAGACCTGGGCATCGCGACCGACGGCGACGCGGACCGCCTGGGCATCATCGACGACACCGGCGCCTACCTCACCCCCAACCAGATCCTGGTCCTGCTCTACGACTATCTGCTGACCCACAAGGGTTGGACGGGCCCGGCCGTGCGCAACATGTCCACCACCCACCTGCTGGACCGGGTCGCGGCCGCCCACGGGCAGGTCTGCTACGAGGTACCCGTCGGATTCAAGTGGATCAGCGCCAAGATGGCCGAGACCGGCGCCGTCATCGGAGGAGAGTCCTCCGGAGGTCTGACCGTGCGCGGTCACATCCCCGGCAAGGACGGGGTCTACGCCGGCTCCCTGCTGGTCGAGGCGGTGGCGGCCTCCGGTAAGAGGCTCTCCGAGCTCTACGCCGATATCGTGGCCAGGTACGGCGAGCTCGTCATGGTGGAGGGCGCCTACGGCTTCACCTCGGAGCGGCGCGCCGAGCTGGAGGAGCGCATCTTTCGCGCCCACGATCTTCCCGCCTTCGCTCATGACGTGGAGCGCATCTCCTGGGAGGACGGCTGCAAGGTCTACTTCGCAGACGGCGGCTGGGTGACGATCCGCTTCTCGGGCACTGAGCCTCTCCTGCGGGTCTTCGCCGAGATGCCCACCGGTAACGAGGCCCGCTCGACCGCGGCCGCCGTCGCGAGCCACTACGGCCTGAACGCCTGAGACGAGCAGGAGGAAGGATCCATATGACTGACGCGCTGACGGACGCAGCGGACCGGACCCGCACCGCCGTCGTCCTGGCCCGGGGCCTGGGGACCCGCATGCGGGCGGCCGGCCCGGCCGGCTCCGGCCTGACGTCCCAGCAGGCCGCTGCCGCAGCCTGCGGCTACAAGGCGCTCATGCCCATCGGTGAGCACCGGCTCATCGACTACAACCTGGCGTCCCTGGCCGATGCTGGGATCGAGCGGGCCGTCCTGGTCGTCGGGCCCGAGCACGAGGACTTCCGCCGTCACATCAACTCCCTGGAGCTCAAGCGGCTCACGATCGACCTGGCCGTCCAGGCCGAGCCCCGGGGAACGGCCGACGCCGTCCTGTCCGCCGAGTCGGCCGTGGGCGGGGAGCCCTTCCTCATGGTCAACGGAGACAACTACTACCCCCACCGGGCGCTGCGCGACCTGGCCCGCCACCGGGGCACCGCCCTGGCCGGTTTCGACCGCGCCGCGCTCGTGGCCGACTCCAACATCCCCGCGGAGAGGATCGCCGCCTTCGCGCTTGTGCGCGCCCGCGACGGGCTGCTGGAGGAGATCGTCGAGAAGCCCACCGCCCAGGCCGTCCAGGCCGCCGGGGAACATGCCCTGGTGTCGATGAACGCCTTCGGCTTCACGGCTGAGATCTTCACCGCCTGCCGCCGGATCGTCCCCTCGCCGCGCGGCGAGCTGGAGATCGTCGACGCCGTGCGCGCCCTGCCAGGCCCGGTGTCGGTCCTGCCCGCCACCGGGGCGGTCCTGGATCTGTCTCGTCGCGAGGACATCGGCGAGGTCGAGGCCCGTCTGGCAGAGCTGGAGGTGTCGCTGTGAGTCAGAGGGTGGGCCAAGGGATGAGCCAGGGTTCCGAGGAGGTTGCGTGGAGGGTGCCCGGGCGCGTGGAGGTCCTGGGCAAGCACACCGACTACGCCGGCGGCTCGGTCCTGGTCGGCGCCGTCGACCGGGCGATCACTGCGCGTGCGCGCCGCGTCCGGGGACCGCAGTCGTCCCTGACCGCCACCACTGGCGGTGGCGATCCCATCACCCTGAGCGCCGGGGTGGATCCCGGCCTGGAGGCGGGCCACTGGGGACGCTACCTCCAGACGGTGCTGGACCGCCTCACCCTCAACTTCGGGGCGGGCACCGCGGCCCATCTGTCCATCTCCTCGAACCTGCCACCGGCCTCCGGGATGAGCTCGTCCTCCGCGCTCGTATGCGCCACGGCCCTGGCCCTGGCCTCCCTCAACGGGTGGGACGAGGATCCCCGGTGGATCGAGGCAATGCCCGACCGGTTGTCCCTGGCCGGCTACCTCGCCGCCGTGGAGGGCGGGCGCGCCTGGCGCGACCTACCGGGAACCAGCGGGGTGGGAACCCGCGGCGGGAGCGAGGACCACACCGGCATGCTGTGCGGCGTCCAGGACCGGCTGCTCCTAGCCGGTTTCGACCCGATGCACATCACGCAGAGCATCTCCTTCCCCTCCCAGTGGGCGCTCGTCATCGGGGTGAGCGGGGTGCTGGCGCACAAGACCGGCGCAGCCCTGGAGGACTACAACCGCGGGCCGAGCACCGTCCAGTCGGTGCTGGCCAGGTGGAACGAGGCCACCGAACGCGCCGACGCCTCTCTGGCCGGCGCGGTCCGGCATCTTGTCGGGAACGCCACCGGTGAGCAGGCGGCCGGCGACCCTGCGCTGAGGGACCTGCTGAGGCTGTGCGACCCCGGCTACGAGAGGCAGCGGATCGAGCAGTTCCTCATCGAGTCCCTCGTGCTGGTGCCGGCCGGCGCCCGGCTGATCGCCGCGGCCGATCCGGGCGTCGGCGAGGTCCTCCAGCGCTCCCAGGAGCTGGCCGACCGGGGTCTGCGCAACCAGGTGCCGCAGACCCGGCTCATGGTGTCCCTGGCCCGTGAAGCGGGGGCGATTGGCGCCTCCTCCTTCGGAGCCGGATGGGGCGGGTCGGTGTACGCCCTGGTTCCGGCCGATGATGCTGAGGACTTCGCCTCCCAGTGGCTTGGGGCCTACCGGGAGCGGGCACAGGACGCCGGGCAGGCCGCCACGATCGTGACCAGGCCGGGGCCGGGAGCCTGCCAGGTGCTCTGAGCAGACCTGAACGCTC
Organism: uncultured Actinomyces sp.; assembly: GCA_963552815.1. GTDB lineage: Bacteria > Actinomycetota > Actinomycetes > Actinomycetales > Actinomycetaceae > Actinomyces. The sequence continues at coordinate 23,704 of CAUVMS010000028.1, forward strand.
TGACCGGCAGCTGCGTTCACACCACGTCGCGGGCGACGGGGTAGGTCATGCAGTGCGAGCCGCTGTGCCCGAGCACGAACTTGACGTCGGGACTCGACGATCTCGATGCCCGTCTTGCGCAGGGCGTCGCCTGCGTGCCGGTTGTGGGCGGAGCCGATAACGTGCCCGGACGCGAGGACGACGACGTTGCAGGAGCCGCGGGCGAGTTCCCGCAGGGGCCCGGTCTCGGAGTCGACTCACCCCTGCCGTCGACGGTGGAGCGGTGAGTGAGTCCCATGATGAGTATCCGGTTGCCGAGGTTCTAGGAGTCGCCGCCCTCGATGGTCGATGCGGCCGAGACCCGCCCCGCTCGCGCCACAGGCGGGTGGGAGCCAATCCCCCACCCGCCTGCCCTCTGGGCGGCTCTTGGAACGGTCACCCCCATTTCGACTCATGTGGTTGAGAAACGAATCAATCACCCCAACCAAGATCACGGTTGTCACGAACCGCAAGAATGGTAAGATAAATTGTCCGTTGACACCTCTCCCCTAGACAGGAGTTCCCTTAATGAAAACCATCGTCCGGCTCTCCCTTGTCACCCTTCTTCTGGCGGGTTTTGCTGCTCCCGCTAGCGCCGCACCAAACACCACACCCGTGCGACAGGATGACTCACCTACATTCATGGGCAGGGCATACAACGACTGGTGCCTCGTCTTCCCGCCCGCCCCGGCATGCAGCCGCTCAAGGTTCTGGAAGTAGAATCACTGACTCTTGAGGTGTTGACTCCTGCAGCAGAACCCTGCAGGAGTCAACACCTCTGAGTTCATTCAAAACAGCCCCACCGCCAAGCATTACAGAACCAAAAGCCGATCGCTAATTTATTTCCAGAATGCAGAGCACAAGTCTCCTCTCCTTTTTTTGGGTGCGGTACAACAGATTCATGCCGCATCTGCGGAGAGTTGCACTGCTGCTCACTGCATTAATTGTTACGTTCCTCGACCTGCAGACACTCCTCACATCACCTGACCGAGTATCGGTGATATGGGAGATACTGCAAATCTTCACTTTCTTTATCTATATTTTCATAAGTAGTCGCACCATCGGGACGATAGGCTTTACAGCAGTACTTGCACTGTCGTTTGCCATGCCTCACGCCCACCCTTCCTGGGGTTGGATTCTCGTTTACGCCATTGCGGTCGACCTTATTGTCGCAAATAAAATACGTCTCACGATAATATTATTATTAATCCTATTTGTTGCGCAGCTCTACGGCGAATACCCGTTTTTTGAAATTTTGGCCCCCACAGTTTTGTGGGCCCTTGTGTGTTCAAGTATCGGAATTATTCTTCGACGAGCCAAAGAACGTTTGGAGGAGATGCAGCGGGAGGCGGACCGTTCCAAGGAGGTCGCCGTCGAGCTCATTCAGCAGCTGCGCCGCG
>CAUVMS010000029.1:0-24883 GCA_963552815.1 uncultured Actinomyces sp.
AGGTGACCATCTCCGACGGCGCCCTGGTGGCCGCCGCCACCCTGTCCGACCGCTATATCACCGGCCGCCGGCTGCCCGACAAGGCCATCGACCTGGTCGACGAGGCTGCCTCCCGGCTGCGCATGGAGCTCGACTCCAGCCCCGTCGAGATCGACGAGCTGCGCCGGCGCGTGGACCGCATGCGCATGGAGGAGGCCTACCTCGACGAGTCCATTGAGGACGTCTCCAAGGCCGACCCCGCCGACGTCGACCGCCTGGAGCGCCTGCGCGCCGAGCTGGCCGACGCCTCCGAGGAGCTGGCCTCGCTCAACGCCCGATGGGAGGCCGAGAAGGCCGGCCACAACAAGGTCGGTGAGCTGCGCGCCGCCCTGGACGAGATGCGCACCCGTGCCGACCTGGCCGAGCGCGAGGGCAACTTCGAGGAGGCCGGTCGCCTGCGCTACGGCGACATGCCGGCCCTGGAGCGCCAGATCCGCGAGGCCGAGGCCGCCGACGCCGCCGAGGACGCCGCCGGCGAGCCGATGATCGCCGAGAAGGTCGGCGCCCCCGAGATCGCCGAGGTCGTGGGTTCCTGGACCGGCATCCCCGTGGGCAAGCTCCTTCAGGGCGAGACCGAGAAGCTCCTGACCATGGAGGAGGTCATCGGCGAGCGCCTCATCGGCCAGAAGGCCGCCGTGGGCACCGTGGCCGACGCGGTGCGCCGTTCACGGGCCGGGGTCTCCGACCCCGACCGTCCCACCGGCTCCTTCCTCTTCCTGGGCCCCACGGGCGTGGGCAAGACCGAGCTGGCCAAGGCCCTGGCCGAGTTCCTCTTCGATGACGAGCGCGCCATCGTGCGCATCGACATGTCCGAGTACTCCGAGAAGCACTCCGTGGCTCGCCTCGTGGGCGCCCCTCCCGGTTACGTCGGCTACGAGGAGGGCGGCCAGCTCACCGAGGCCGTGCGGCGTCGGCCCTACTCCGTGGTCCTGCTCGACGAGATCGAGAAGGCCCACCCCGAGGTCTTCGACATCCTCCTGCAGGTGCTCGACGACGGCCGCCTCACCGACGGCCAGGGTCGCACGGTCGACTTCCGCAACGTCATCCTGGTGCTCACCTCGAACCTGGGCAGCCAGTTCCTCATCGACCCGCTCACCAGTCCCGAGGAGAAGCGCAAAGAGGTCATGAGCGTGGTTCAGACCTCCTTCAAACCGGAGTTCCTCAACCGTCTCGACGACATCATCGTCTTCGATGCGCTCACCAGGGAGGAGCTGGGCGAGATCGTCGAGATCCAGCTGGCCCGTATCGCCAAGCGCCTGACGGACCGGCGCCTGAACCTGCACGTGACCGACACGGCCCGCAGCTGGCTCTCCGACGAGGGCTACGACCCTGCCTACGGGGCCCGGCCGCTGCGCCGCCTCATCCAGCGCGAGATCGGCGATCGCCTGGCCCGCATGCTGCTGGCCGGGGAGGTCTTCGACGGGCAGGAGGTCGTCGTCGACAAGGTCGACGGCAGCGACGGCCTGACACTGCGAGCCGAGGGCGAGGCGCGCCTGCCCTCCGCCGCCTCGGCGGCGTCGCCGGCCTGAGCCGGGACAAACCGACTGGCCCGATCGGTTCGAGTGGGCTGAGGGGACTAACGACGGGGCGGACCTGCCGCACAGGTGGGTCCGCTCCGTCAGGCTGCCCGCAGCGTCGTGCGCCTCAGCCGGGCTGGTTGTCCTGCGTGGGCCAGGAGTTGTAGACGCAGCCACCGGCGATGTCGTGGCTCTGCTGCGCCATGAGGGGGGCCTTGAGGCCGGCCCCGGCGCAGAACTCGTGCTCGTGCCCCAGGAAGTGGCCCACCTCGTGGTTGGTGACGTAGGTGCGGTAGGAGTCGACGTCGGGGTGGGTGATGGCTCCCCAGTTCCAGCGGTCGGAGTTGATGACCACGTTGGTGGCGTTGCGGCAGCTCCACATGCCGGAGGTGTCCAGCGGCGCGCACAGGGCGTCGGCGCTGGGCGGTGTGGCGATGTTGAAGGTGAAGTCGGCGGCGGCGGGGTCGGCCACCGGCTCGAAGGACGTGTTCTGCGCGGTGGGCCAGCCGCGCTCGTCATTGAGGATGCGCTCGACGATGGGGGCCGCCGCTGCGGCGTCGACGTGGGTGCCTCCCTCGACCTGCAGCACGTAGCGGTAGACGGTCCCGGCCGCGGGCCGGGAGACGGGTACGGCCGGCGCGATCGTCCAGGTGCCGTCGCCGACGGCGTCGGAGTGCGCGAACCCCTCAGCGTCCAGGCGTGGGGCCGGAAGCGTTGAGGCCGACGGGCTGGGCGACGCCGACGGTGCGGAGGGGGGCGCTGTCGGTGAGGCCGTGCGGCCCCCACTCGGTCCGGCGGTTGGTGGGGCCGCCCCCGCCTGGGCGGGTGAGGGCGTTGTGGTCGTGTGGGTGCTCAGCGGCAGGGCGAAACCGGGGCGGAGGTCCCAGGCGCGCAGGCCGACGACGATCACGACGATCGCCACGAGGAGGGTGGTGCCGTAAAGGAGCCGGCTGCGGGTACGGCGCCGCTGACGCTCGCGTCGGGCGACGGCGAGCGCACGGCGGCTGGCAGGTTCGAGGACTCCCGATGATCGGCGATGCGTGGAGCGCCGAGCAGTCGGGCTGCGGCGCAGGGAGCCGCCCGGAGCGGCCCGCCGTCCGGAAGCCGACGACGAGTCACGGCCGGAGCTCCGCCTAGGGCGGGAGGGGCGCCGCGGCGGCTGCGGGGTCGAAGGGCGCATACCTCCCATCGTAGGGGGCTCGAGCTCGGTTAACCTGCCGGGCGGTACTTGGCGCGCGAAGGTCACACTTGTCATAGGTCTTTGTAGAGAGTCGTCGATCTGCCTGGTGTGCGGTGACCGCTGTGTATCACCTACGATGCTGAGGGCTGAACATCCCCAAGACGTCAGTGGGAGCATGTATCCTGTTGCCACCAAGGTGATCCACCTCCTCCCAATCAGGAGCACCGATGAAGACGTATTCAACTTCTACATACCTCAAGGTGATTGAGAAGAGTCGCGCAAACGAACTGTGCGACCTTCTTCGGAGTATGCTTGATGAGGCTGCTGAGAGTGTTGAGCACGTCAAATCCGATGAGGTGAGAGTGCTTCCGTCTGTTGGGTCGATCTACGTAGGATTACTTGTTGAGGCGGACAGTGCTCAGCAGGCGGCTGAGCGTGCCGAGAAAGTTTATGAGAGCGCTCTTAATCTGATGGGGGATGCTGCTGGAGAAGTGTCGCGGCGTCAGACCTCTCTAGCGTATGCCTGATTGTTGTCTAGGCTTGAATCGTGCCTTGTCATTTGCGGCTTCGAGACGCTGATGAGAAGGTGTTGACGCTCGCTTCTCGGCGTTGGGTAAAGAGTCACTTCGGCGAGGTTGCGGCAGCAGTAGCTAGTCTCAGCCTTATCTATCCAAGTTTAGCTGGTGGCTCTGGTTTTTCAGGTCGTGGTTTGTGGTGGTGGTTGTGTCTCGCTGTTGCTGTAGTCGGCGTTGTCGGCGCACTCATTCATAATCTTCGGCTGCACCCTACGCGCGAGGAGCTCCTTCGGCAGTCGGATAGGCTGAGTGAGCATCAGAAGCGCTGGAGTCTTGAGTTGCATGGTGCACTTGAGGTTGTTGCGCGTCGGTTATTTGAAGATATCGTGACTAAGACGAGTGATGCCCGTCTCTCCATCTACTACCACCAAGACAAGTGTTTTGTGCAGGTTTGCCGGTTGTCGGGAAACCCTGATCTGCGCGTCACTGGACGAGGGCGATACTCGGACTCTCAGGGAATCATTTCGGATGCCTGGAAAAAGGGAGTGACATCAGTTGTAAAGCTGTCGTCCGACTGCGATGAGTGGGTGCAGGAATGTGTTGACTCGTATGGTATGGACATTGCGGATGCACAGAAAGTCGCGGCTCGCATGCAAAGTCGATCATTTGTGGCTAAGAGGATCGATGATGGCCATGAACCTATCGGTGTCATTCTTTTTGAGTCATTGGCTCCTCTGGGTGTTAACAATGCTACGTTCGACCAGCTTGAAGGAGAAGGTGCGAGTATGCTGCTTGAGGTTCTCACCGATATTCTGGGTGTTGTGAGAGGGAGTCTGGATTCTGAGCAGGAGCTCGTTCCCGTCGGTAGAACATGACTGGAGCTGTTGGTGACTTTTGAGGCGGCTCAGACGATCTCGTAGCCGATCTCGGGTGCGAGTGCTGTCAGGAGGGCGTAGATCGTTGCGTCGGCCAGCGGCGCCGCATCCCGGGGCAGTGCTGGCAGGCTGTCCTGCGCCGGGGAGAACAGCACCGTCATGTCGCCCCCGGTCATTGTCGAGCGGGTGCGCAGACCATCGATGTCGGGCAGCTGAACCCTGATGGCTCGCGCCCAGGCCCGGCACGTCGATCGGCGCGCGCTGTCGAGGCTGACCGAGGCTCCGTTGCGCAGGGCCCACGTACTGCTGAGATCAAGCAGGCGCAGTGGACGTGTTGACTCCCATACCTGGAGAACAGGCATGTCGCTGCGCGTGTCGATGACTCGGGTATCGGCGAAGACCTCCGCTGCGCAGGTGAGCAGGTCGCCGGCGGCGTACAGGACCCCGTGTCCTGGATGGTCGCCCGTCGGCAGCGGGTGCGGGTCCCAGCGGCATCGCGGGTGCGGCCCCCAGGTTCTCAGCTCGCCCCACGGCAGAGGATGAGGGCTGTGGGCAAAGGCGATGCGGGCGAGCTCGGCATGCTCGACCGTCACCACGTCCTCCGGGCGAGTCTGGAGCGTCGACGGCGGCTGTGGAGGATTCTTCGGGCGGGCGCTCACCGGTGGTCCGCATCGGAGAGCTGCTGGACCACCTCTGCCGGATCTCCGCCGGCGATCAGCCACTGCGTGGGTGCCATCCCGTCGAGCAGCTCGGGGTCCGGCGTCGTCATCCGGGCCTCGATAGTGGCCGGCGTCAGCCCCTCCCGCAGAGCCGGCACGAGCATCGCCAGCCCCGGGATCGGGCGGCCGTCGTGGAACTGCCAGGTGGGGAACCTCAGCGACCTTCCCTCGGAGTAGGCGTAGAGGGTGCGCCCGGCTGCGCGGGTGATCGTCGTCGTCGCGCGGCCGAGCAGGGTGGCGACCTGGCGTGTGCTCAGGGAACGGGCCAGGTCGCAGGCGGCCCGGACGGCCTCGTGCTGGGCGGTGAGCTGTTCGGCATGGACGCGATCCGAGAGGACCCGCTCCACCTTGCGTGCCGTGGCCTTGCTTCGTCCGCGGGGAGTGGTCCGGGCCAGGAAGTCGGCCATGCCGGCTGTCAGCGGTCCGACGCCGTCTCGCGATGTGCGGGCTGTGGCCTCGCGCATCGCTTCCGCAAGCTCCTGGTCGCTGAGGTCCAGGTCATCGAGCAGTCCGGCAAGAACAGTCATGGCACAAGCGTAACGCATCTAGTCTGCATGTGCATGCATACTTGATGCATCTCATTGGTTCTAGATGGAAGCCGATACGCGAAGCGAAGCATGAGGTCCTCGCCATCACCACCCGGACCCCGAATGAACCGAGGGTGCCCGGCTCGCTGCGAGCATCTCGGGTGGCAGGCGCGAACGGAGCGCCTCAGCACCTCGCGCGACGGGTTCCAGGGGGAGGTCGGATCGCCCCTCGCCTCATCCTCGGCCACGGCCGCCCAAGCCTCCGTCTGCCCTGAGTACCACGAGGCCAGCGCCTCCAGCACGCCGTTATCGGCGGTTGTGTTGTCTCATGACTTCTGAGAGTTTCGGGGCTCATGACATCTGAGACACCGGTGAAGCAGGTTTCCCAGACGCGAGAGTCGTTGCTCGCCCTACCGGCAGGGGCGGGTTCGGTTACTTGGGCGGTGCCTGACGCGCACTGCACGAGGGTTGGGGGCTACTGGGCAAGATTCGGGGGTACTCCACGAAGGTCCGGGGTTCGTGCAGTACGCACAACCCCTGGCCAGTACACCCCCACCCCCGTGCAGTAGGCCGACCCGAGGAGAACTCGCGCCCAAGCCGGCACTGAACCAAAGCACCAGCAGGGCCCTGCACAGACGCCAGAAGGGGGCAGCCGGGTCCGAGGCGTTCGGATCCGCTACAAAGACCCCGGACTCGATTGCGCGAGCGGCCCGGTGCCCACACAGAGGGCATCAGCAGCCTCACTGTCGACACACCCGACGAGAAACCTTGAAATTCTGCGATTCCTTCTCGACCTACGACGTCCGGGCGGTATTGATGGCCGCTGCGTGGACACCTACCGCCTGCCAGGCCGCCCTCATCAGCTCGCCGTCGCCACCACCGGGGAGTCCTCCCGCGGCCTGCACGCCACCTACGCCGGCGTCATCACCGGCTCCGACCTGGCCAGCGAGACCCAGGGCGCCCACTGCACTGCGGTCGCCACCGACCGCGGCTCGGGAACCGTCACGGTCGACGGCACCAACACCTTCACCACGAACGGCGACGGCTCCCCGTGCCTCTACTCCACCGGCCAGATCACCGTCAGCGGCCTGACCGGCCAGGCCAACGCCTCCCAGGCCGTCGTCATCGAGGGCAAGAACCACGCCACCGTGTCGGACTCGACGCTCACGAGCGCCTCCACCAAGGGTGGCGTCATGCTCTACCAGTCCATGTCGGGCGACGCCGCCGACGCCGATGCCGCCACCGAGGTCTCCACCCTGGTCATGACCCGGGTCGGCCTCACGTGCACCCAGGCGGTCCCGATCCTCTACGTCACCAACACCTCCTCCCAGGCCACCCTGACCAGCTGCACGCTGACCACCACCGGCGGCCTGGCCACCGCGGGCGAGGACCGCTGGGGGACGTCCGGCTCCAACGGGGGCGTCCTCGCCTTGACCATGGACGCCACCACCTCCGACGGTGCCGTCACGGCCGGATCGGCGTCCTCCTCCATCGCGGTGGTGACCGCCAACGGCGGGGCGGCCACCGGGTCGACCTCAGGCAGCGTCACCGTCTCCTGAGGGGAGGTGACGATCCCGCCCGATCGGCATCGGTTCTCTGCGGGGTGGCGCCGGGGAGGCTCGTCCGCGGGAGAGGACCGCCGTCGGTATTTGAACCGGAAGCATGATTGCCGCAAGTGTTATGTAACTGTGACCCAGATGGAGGTGCCATGCGTTCCTGGGCATCTTCATAAGAGGTTCTGGGTGCTCCGTGGAAGAAGTTGCGGGCAGAGATCCCAGTTGTTGCAACAGACCGCTTGGTCGGGGGGTATCTGTGCTGGTAGGACCTGGTTAATTATGTGAAAACAGAGATCAAGCCGTCACTCACGTTACGAGGAGGGCACGTGGAGGTCACACTTGAGCGGATTATTCCGATGAGCGCTTTTCTGCCTTGCAATTCCCTTACTGGAAGGTGCCATGATTCGGCCATGAACACTGTCAGTACCCCGACTCCGCCCCCAGTTGCCCCGGCTAGGCGGCGTGGACCCGGGCGCCCCCGAGCGGGCAGTGAGGATAAGCGCGTACGCATCCTCAATGAAGCCGTGGTTCTCTTCGGAGAGCACGGGTATGCCGGCACCTCCCTGGCCGACATCGCTAACGCAGCAGACATTTCCAAGGCCGGGCTGCTGCACCATTTCTCCTCCAAGGACGAGCTCTTCGCCAAGGTGCTCGAGCGCCGTGACCAGGAGGACGCCCTGAGTATCCTCGTGGAATCCCCGGCCACCGAGGAGGACGTCGTCGAGGCGCCCGTGGACACCGTCGGCAACGTGGACACCCTGGGTGCCGCCGACTCCGTCGCGGAGCTGGAGGCCGATCCCTGGGCGCTGCTGGACCGCTACATCGAGCTGCTCGAGCGCAACGTCGCCCACCGGGACCTCACGGCGATCTACACCGCCACGGCGGTCTCGGTCCTCGACGCCGCGCACCCCGCGCACCGTTGGATGGCTGACCACCTCAACGGCGCCGTTGAGCGGTTCGAGTCCAGCTTCGAGGCCGGCAAGGCCGCTGGGCTCGTGGACCCGCAGATGCCCTCACGTCTTGTGGCACGCAGCCTGGTCGCCCTCACCGACGGGCTCCAGCTCCAGTGGCTGTGCTCAACGACGCCCGAGACGGCCGCCTCGGAGTCCCTGGGTACCGACCTGGTGGCGGAGATCCGCCTCTACGTCGACTGCCTGCGCAGCCAGTGGGAGTTCCAGGAGAACCCGGAGACCCCGCAGCGGCCCAGGGCCGCCTGAAGGTCGGGCACTCTCGGCGGCTGAGACCGCCGCCTGACCATCCTCAACGAATCCCTACCGCCCCATTCGGCTCGGGAACCCTGTGGTTCCCGAGCCGTTCCTATATCCGGCGGCTGCGGTGTTGGCCGTGAGCGCGGACGCCCGTCCTCCTGGCCGACGCTGCTGAACCCCGTCGATGCTCGTCAGCGCTGCGCCCACAGCAGCAGGTGCGGGGTGATCGAGGCCAGGTCCGGGACCACGATAAGGCCGGGGTCGGCCGGGAAGTGCTTCTGCGTCCCGATCTGCACGACGTGGATCCCGTTACCCCTGGCCGAGGCCGCTCCGGTCGGGGAGTCCTCAACGACGACGCAATCCTCGGGCTGCAGGTCGAGGCGCTCGACCGCAGTGGCGTAGGGCAGCGGGTCCGGCTTGGCCCCGACGCCGTCGTCACCGGTGACCAGGACCGCGAAGACGTCACCGAGTGCGGAGGCCACCTTCTCGACGATCTTGCGCGGTGAGGCCGAGACGATCGCCTGGGCCAGCCCCACCTCCGCCAGTGCCGAGGTGATCCGTCGGGCCCCGGGCAGTAGGGGCGGCGCGGCGGCCACGGAGGCCTCGACGTCGTGTGCGATCGCCTCGAAGACCTCCTGGGTGGCCGGATCGTCCCAGGAGCTCGTGGCGCCGGTGGCGGCGATGAGCTCTCGGGCCTTGCGGATCGAGGCGCCGGTCATCTGGGCGACGAGCTCGGGGCGCGGGTCGCCGCCGCGGGTCTGGCAGTGGTGGATGAAGGCCTCGTCCCAGAAGGGCTGGGAATCCATGAGGGTGCCGTCCATGTCCCATAGGACGGCACGCACGGTGAAGTTGGGAGTGGGGGATGTTGTCACGAGAACCATCCTAGCGGTTACGTGTGCCAGCGCACAGGTGGACGTCCGCCATGGCGAGCGGCGCCCCATCTGCCGCCGCTCAGAGTTATGCACCGCGTCGTCGTCCTGGCAGACTTCCACCAAGCCGCCGGGCGGCGCAGGCGCCGGAGCCAGCTGTGCCGGGCGAGTGGCGGCGGATCCGAAGGGGCCGGGAGGAGACGGGGTGAACGACACCTACAGGACCACGATGGAGGACGTGGCCCGGGCCGCGGGGGTCTCGCGTACCACCGTGTCCTTCGTTCTCAACAACCGCGACGGCGCCCGTATCGCCCCGGAGACGCGCGAACGCGTTCAGCAGGTGGCTGTCGAGCTCGGCTACCGACCTCACGGCGGAGCGCGCGCCCTGGCGTCACGACGCTCCTCCCTCATCGGACTGGTCTCCGAGATTGTCACCAGCCCCTTCGGCGCCGCGACGATCCGCGGGATCCAGGACACGGTCCGGCGTGCCGGCTACACCCTGTTCATCGTGCCGACCTCCACCGAGGCGGAGATGAACTCCGACGCCTTCGAGACCCTCCTGAAGTCCCGGGTCGAGGGCATCATCTACGCCACCGGGTGGAACTGTCGGGTCCGCATGCCCGTGCAGGCCCGCGAGATCCCCACCGTCCTGGTCCACTGCATTGACCCGGTCTCCGGCCTGCCCTGCGTGCGCCCCGACGAGGAGCAGATGGGACGCCTGGCCGCCCAGGCCCTCCTGGAGGGGCACCACCGGGACATCGGCGTCATCGAGCTGGACCCGAAGGACGGTGAGGCGGCGCCCGGCCGGCGCGCCGGCTGCGAGGCCTACCTGGAGCAGGCCGGCATCCCCTGGAGCACCGTGAGCTCCGCCATCGGCCACGGCACCACCCGGGGCGGGTACGCGGCCGCCGCCCGTCTCCTGACCGATCGCCCGTGGCTCACCGGCTTGGTGTGCGGCAACGACCGCATGGCCATGGGCGCCTACGACGCCATCCGCGAGCGGGGCCTGCGGGTGCGCGAGGACGTGGCCGTCATCGGGATCGACGACCAGGAGCTCATCGCCGACCAGGTCCATCCGGCCTTGACGACGGTGGCCCTGCCCTTCGAGGAGATGGGGCAGGTGGCCGTCTCCCACCTGCTGGACCTCATGGCGGGTGGGGAGGTACCCGCCGAGACACTCCTACCCGGGCAGATCATCCGCCGCTCCTCGGCCTGACAGCGCGTCGCACCGCCTCGCCGGCCCTGGTGCTGCCTGACGCAGCCGGCCCGGTCCGCGACCAGGGACATTCTGCGCGTACGGGTGCATTTCTCAACAGACGGGGGCGTTCTGCGCGTACGGGTGCGGGATTTCCGTCCTCGACGGCGTCGAATGTCCCCGGCCGCAAGGGAAGGTCCCCGACGGCGTCGAATGCCCCCGGCCGCAAGGGTGGCGGTGGCGCTCAGGCCCGCCGACGGCGCAGGCGCAGCACGTAGGCGCCGGTTGCGGTGGCGAGCGTGGCCAGGACGCCCAGCGTCACGGAGGCACCAGTGCGGGCCAGCGGGAACCTGCCCGACGTGCCCGTGCCGGTGGCCGCCGCGGCCGGGCTCGTCACGGCGGCCGCCTCCGCCTGGTTGTGGCCAGCCGGCTTCTGCCCGGCCGGCTGACCCGGGCCGGGGGAGTCGGGCCCCTCGGCGGCGCCACTGGCGTCACTGGCCGATCCCAGGTGCCACAGACTCAGGTTGTTCAGACGTGCGGTGCCGCCCTCGGCGTAGAGCGAGACGTTCGTGGCGCCCTCCGTGGGATAGACCGTCTCGGTGATGACAGGGGTGCCGTCTGCGGCGAAGACCTCCACGGAGTGGGCGTCGACGACGACGCGCAGATGGATCTGCCCGTTGCTGTCCGGCGACAGTGGGGCGGTGGAGCGGTCGGGGAACTTCGGGGAGAAGTCGGTGACCCCGGAGCGCGTGCGGTCCACGACGAGCTGCTTGGCCTTGGCGTCGTACCCGATGAGGGTGTACTGCTCGCCGTTGTCGAGGACCTTGAGGCCGGCGACGCTGGACGTGCCCGGACTCAGATCGACGCTGATGTCCAGGGAGCTGCCCTGCGCCGCCTGGCCGAGCGAGGTGTCACCCGCCGGGATGTCGGTGTCCTTCCGGGTGACCTCCTCACCGGTGCGCAGGGACTCCAGAGCGGTGACCGGCTTGGCGGTCAGCCGCAGCTTGCCGTCCTTTCGAGTCAGTCCCAGCTCGCGCACCGTCGACATGGCGGTGCGCCAGGTGGTGGTGGGCAGGTCGCGCGCGTAGGCCCAGTTGCTCATCCAGCCCACCTGGTAGCGCTTGCCGTCGGGGGTGTTGTTCCAGGTGACGGCCGCGTAGTAGTCCTTGCCGTAGTCCAGGCGCGGGACGACGTCGGCCCCGGAGAAGGCCTTCGTGTCCGACTGGATGATCTGGTCCACCATGATGTGGCCCCAGTCCTCGGCGTTGCCGTTGTGGTCCTCGATGACGAGCCGGGCCTTGCGGCCCTTGTAGGCCGAGACGTCCATGCTCGTCCACTCCAGGGTTCCGGAGTTGTTGCCGGTGGCGGAGGCGACGACCTTGCCGTCGACAACCAGGTTGACCGAGGTGTTGTCCGCGATGGGGGAGGCCTTCTTGTCCGAGGCGCGCACCTCATCCAGGAGGATATGGCCCCAGGAGCCGGTGGCCGTGTCGGTGACGACGATCTGGGCGGACTTGCCCTTGAAGTCGCTGACGTCCCAGCTCTGCCAGTTGAGCTCCTCCAGGTTGCGACCGGTGGCCGAGCGCACGATCTTGCCGTCGACGACGAGCTCGACGACGGTCACTCCGGAGCCCTCGCCGCCGCCCTGGGGGCGCGGGTTGTTGCCGCCGCCCATGAGGAGGTTGAGGTAGGTGGAGTCGATGGTGAAGGTCGGGGAGGTCGCGGTTCCGGTGGTGGCGTCCGAGCCCTGTCCGTTGCCGGCGTCGACGTAGGTGTTGAGCAGCCCGGCGCTGGAGTGGTTGACCAGCGGCTGCTGGCCCGGGGTGGCGCCCTGCGGGGGAGCGGCCCCGAAGGCGCTGCCCTCCACGGTCCAGCCGTCCCAGGAGCCGTCGAAGCCGGCCAGGAGCTTGCCGCCGCCGTTGTCGCCGGTGGCCTGGGGGTTGTAGGGGTGCCTGCCTCCGGCGGTGCGCAGGTTGATGTAGGACGAGGAGACGGTGAACTCGTCGGAGGTCAGCGTGCCGGTGTCGGCGTCGCCGCTGCCGAAGGAGTCCACGTAGGCCTTGCCCTGGTGACCGGGCAGGTCCCCGGTGGCCGGGCCGGAGCCGAAGGCGGCGCCGTCGGCCTTCCAACCGGTGTAGCCGTTCTCGAAGTCGGCCAGGGTGGTGCCCTCCTCGCCGGTGTAGTGAGGGATCTCCTCGGGTGTGAAGGTGGAACCGTCCCAGCTGCCCACGAAGTACTGGGCGGAGTCGGCCACCGTGACCACGAGGACCCACTTGGTCTCCTTGGAGCTGCCCTCGACCGGCAGCGGGAAGAAGTCCGGGCACTCCCACACCGCTGAGGTGATGCCCTCGCCCCCAAAGCTGGACTGCTCGGTCCAGTGGATGAGGTCGGGGGAGGAGTAGAAGGAGACGCGGTGCTCGGTGGCGTGGGAGACCACCATCGTCCAGCGCCCGGACACCTCGTCCCAGAAGACCTTGGGGTCGCGGAACTCGTTGGAGCCGATGTCCAGGACCGGGTCGCCGTTGTTGTACAGGCTCCAGGTGCGGCCCTTGTCCGTGGAGTAGGCCAGCGACTGGGACTGGTTGCCGCCGACGTCGGCGCGCGTCCACAGCGCCACCATGGCCGGGTTGTCCGGGCTGCCCAGGCCGGAGGTGTTCTGGGTGTCGATAACCGCCGAGCCGGAGAACACCCCGTACTGGGAGGTGTACGGGATCGCCACGCCCAGCTCCTCCCAGTGGACGAGGTCCTTGGAGACCGCGTGGCCCCAGGACATGTTGCCCCAGTCCGAGCCCTCGGGGTTGTACTGGTAGAACATGTGGTACTCGCCGGCGTAGTAGACGAGCCCGTTGGGATCGTTCATCCAGTTCTTCCGCGGGGCGTAGTGGCTCTGCGGGCGCCACTGCTCGCCGACCTGGTCGGCGTTCGGGGTCGCTGGGGCGGCCGGGGCGACGGAAGCCGGGCGGGCCTGGCCGGCTGCGGCTGCGGGCATGGAGACCAGCGTAGAGCCGGCTGCAAGCAGGCAGAAAGCGATCAGGGCGCTGAGTGGTCGGGTCATCCGACTCATGGCATGTCCTCCGGGAAGCGGGCTCGGCACAGATATCGGCGTGGATGGGGGCCTGTGCGGGGGCGAATCGTGAGTGAATCGCGGACGAACGCGGGTGAATACGGGCGATGCAGACGAATACGGGCGAATGCAGAATGATGGTGGAACGGGGTGGAATGAAGCGGGGCGGGAGGCGCAAGTGCTCTCGCCCGCCCTCATCCGCTAACGCGCGTTAGCGGCAGGAGCAAACTACGCGGACGTCCGCCCTTGAGCAAGCGCTCGGGGGGTGAGTCCCGAGAAACATCGGGGACTTCTCAGGGTGCTCCCCGATGGCGGGTGGTGAGCCGTTTCAGCCAGACTTGTTGTCATGACACAGCAGCAGTACCCCGGTCAGTTCAGCCAGTCCGCCCGCTCCGAGGGCGACGCCGGTTCCTCCTTCGGGCGGTCCGGTGAGTTCTCCCGCTTCCGTGGTTCCCTGCCCCGCCGCTCCCGCGAGCACCGCATCCTGGGCGGCGTCTGCGGAGGGCTGGCCGAGGCCTGGGGCATGCCCGTGACCGCGGTGCGCGTCGGGGCGATCCTGGCCTGCCTCCTGCCCGGCCCCATGTGCCTGGTCTACGTCGCGGCCTGGTGCCTCATGCTCGACGAGCCGGCCCCCACCCAGTCCTGACTCCCGTACTGACTGTTCTCAACCCGCCCGGGCCTGCCTGGGTCGGCCGGGGCGGACTCGTGACGGCCCCTTGGCGGCCTTTAGCGCTGTGGCAACACGACTCGTACCAGACTCACGACCACTGAAACCCGCCGGCGACATCGAGCCGTCTGGGCTCATCGAAAGAAAGGTGATTGCTGTTTCCTCATTGCTTGTCTCCTCGTACCTCTTCGTCACTCGTTTTCTCCTGGCATGTGTCCGTCCCAGCCGTCACCGGTTCCAGGCGGCGCCTCGGGCACATGCGTGAGTGCAGAGCTGCGCCCACCTCATCGCCCCCGGTTCCACGGGTGATGTGGTGGGCGCAGTGCGTGGCTGGACGAAGGCGGCCCGGCGGGCCAGCGGTGTCCACGGTGCTGACATCAAAGGCGCAACGGCGCCGCACGTCGAGAAGAGACCGCAGCATTCCAACGATCTCTACTGAGTGCTTCGGCGGAGGGCTCGTTGATGTCAGCGCCGTGGACACTGGGCCGCCTGCGGGATGGAGACCGGGGTTCTTGCGGCAGTGCCCGACGCCTTCGTGACGGGTCCTGACCCTGCCGGCCTCTGCCCGGGCCCTTCTGGCGCTCGTGCGGGACCCGGAGGTCGTGCTTCGACGTCGGTGCCGGCCCGCTCCCGCCCCGAGCCGGCCTACTCCACGAGGGTGGGGATCTACTGCCCAAGGGTTGTGCGTACTGCACGAACCCCCGACCCCCATGGAGTACCCCCGACCCTCCTCCAGTAGCCCCCGGCCCTCGTGCAGTACACGCCCCGCACCACTCGGGCAACTACGAGCAACCCGGCCGGCCCCTCCCGGCGGGGCGGGCAGAAGCTCCCGCGTGCGGGTCAGCCACCCCACCGGAGTCTCGAGACGTCATGACCCCCGAGACTCCCAGAAGCCATGAGACAACACAGGGAGCTGCGGTCTCGCAGGAATGCGCCGTCGATGGGAGGATCGAGCCGTGACCGACACCGTGAATGACACCGCGAGCACCTCTGCGACCGACTCTGCGACCGCCATCGAGTTCCTCTCCGCTTACGACCAGGGCTTCGCCCGCGTCGCCGCCGTCACCCTGCCCGTGGTACCGGCCAACCCGGCCGCCAACGCTGCCGCGATCATCGAGCAGGCCCGGGCTCTGGCCGACGACGGCGTCTGCCTGGCCGCCTTCCCCGAGCTGTGCCTGACCGGCTACGCCATCGACGACCTCCTCCTGTCCGAGGTGCTCCTGGCTGACGCCCTCACCGCCGTCGAGACCCTGCGCGCCGCCAGCGCCGACCTTCTGCCCGCCCTCATCGTCGGCGCGCCCTTGCGCCTGGGGGACTGCCTCCACAACTGCGCCCTGGTCATCCAGGGCGGCCGGGTGCGCGGCGTCGCCCCCAAGTCCTACCTGCCTTCCTACCGGGAGTTCTACGAGAAGCGGCACTTCGCCCCCGGCGACGCCCTGCCCGCCGGGGTGGACACCATTGAGCTGCCCGGTGTGCGTCATGGCTCCGAGCCCGACGACGTCTCGGCCGCCAACGCCACTACCGCGCCCGCCGAGCCGGTCGCCCGGGTCCCCTTCGGGGCGAACCTCCTGTTCGAGGTCGACGACGTCCCCGGCCTGACCTTCCACGTCGAGGTCTGCGAGGACATGTGGGTGCCCGTCCCGCCCTCGTCGCTGGCGGCCCTGGCCGGGGCGACGGTCCTGGTCAACATCTCCAGCTCTCCCATCACCGTGGGCCGGGCCGAGGACCGCGAGCTGCTGGCCCGATCGTCGTCGGCCCGGGGCCTGGCCGCCTACGTCTACGCCGCCGCCGGGCAGGGCGAGTCCTCCACCGACCTGGCCTGGGACGGCCAGACCCTCGTCTACGAGAATGGCGAGCTGCTCGGCTCCACCGAGCGCTTCCCGGATGGGCCGCGCGCCACGGTCGTTGACGTCGACATTGAGGGTCTGCGCGCCGAGCGCCTGCGTCAGGGAACCTTCACCGACAACGCTCGCACCCTGAGCTCCCCGGTCGCCGGAACTTCGGCCGCGGCCACCACCTTCACCGACCCGGCGGCCTTCCGGCGAATCAGCATTGGTGGCGCCGACCTGGCCGCCCCGCGCACCGACATCGGCCTGCGTCGCCGCGTGGACCGCTTCCCCTTCGTGCCCGACGACCCGGCCCGCCTCGCCCAGGACTGCTACGAGGCCTACAACATCCAGGTGGCCGCCTTCGTCCAGCGACTGGGGGCCATCGGCAACCCCAAGATCGTCATCGGTGTCAGCGGCGGCCTGGACTCCACCCACGCCCTTATCGTCGCCGCCCGCGCCATGGACCGTCTGGGCCGGCCCCGCTCCGACATCCACGCCATCACCATGCCCGGCTTCGCCACGAGTGCCGGCACGCGCCGTAACGCCGAGGACCTCGCCGTCGGCCTGGGCTGCACCTTCGAGGAGCTCGACATCCGAGCCACCGCCACCCAGATGCTCACCGAGATGGGCCACCCCTACGGTGAGTACGCCCGCACCGGCGTTCTGCCCGACGGCGTGAGCGAGCGCGACCTCTACGACGTCACCTTCGAGAACGTCCAGGCGGGCCTGCGCACCGACTTCCTCTTCCGCATCGCCAACCACCGCGGCGGTATCGTCCTGGGCACGGGGGACCTCTCCGAGCTCGCTCTGGGATGGTGCACCTTCGGGGTGGGTGACCAGATGGCCCACTACGGCGTCAACGCGGGTATCCCGAAGACCCTCATCCAGCACCTCATCCGCTGGGTGGTCGCCGAGGAGCTGTTTGATGACGCCGTCGGGCGCACCCTGCTGTCCATCCTGGACACCGAGATCAGCCCCGAGCTGGTTCCGGCCGGGGCCGGTGGTGTCATCCAGTCCACTCAGGCCAAGATCGGCCCCTACGCCCTGCAGGACTTCACCCTGTGGCACGTGCTGCGCCGCGGATCGCGCCCCAGCCGTATCGCCTTCCTGGCGCACAAGGCGTGGTCGGACGCGGACGGCGGCGACTGGCCCGAGGGGCTGCCGCAGGCGGAGAGGGTCGCCTACCAGCTCCCCGAGATCCGACACTGGCTCGAGCTGTTCCACCGGCGCTTCTTCACCAACCAGTTCAAGCGCTCCACCCTGCCCAACGGGCCCAAGGTGGTGGCCGGCGGCTCACTGTCGCCCCGTGGGGACTGGCGGATGCCCTCCGACGCCGCAGCGACGGCCTGGCTGGCCGAGCTCGAGCGCAATGTACCCAGCAGTGCCTCCACCGACGAGAATCGGGACCATCGTCCTGTACTGTGATGCGTAACACAACTAACCGATTCTGGCATTCTCTGTTCGAGGTTGGTGTCTTTGATATGCGTATTTACGCCAGATTCTCGAGACGGTTGTGCGATAACGCGTGTTAGCAGTGTTGGTTTTGGGGGTTTTTGTGTGAAATTGGTGGGCATCTCCGTGGTGTTCATCACGCCGATCGTTCTTATCGTCGCCATGTCACACACGTCGCTGTTGCCCAGGCCTCATGGATCCTTGGCGGCAGCCCGGATGGAAAAGGTTCCCGCCCATGGCTTCCCTAGTCATAGCCGCTCACGGACACCTGGCTGAAGGCCTCGTCGCCTCCTCCGCGATGATCGTCGGCCCCAGTGACGACGTCGTCGCCGTCACCTTCGACCCCTCCGAGGGGCCCGACGACCTGCTGGCGAAGTACGCCGCCGCGGTCGAGGCGTCTCCCAGCCAGGAGCACCTCATCCTCGTTGACCTCTTCGGTGGCAGCCCCTACAACGCCGCGGCCCGTTTCGCGGCGGGGCGCGATGACGCCGACGTCGTCACCGGCGTCAACCTGCCCATGGTCATCGAGGTCCTGTCCCGTCGCCTTGCCGGCGCCGGGCTCGCCGAGCTCGTTGAGGCCGCCCGGACGTCCGCCACTGACGGCGTCAAGGTCCTCTCCGAGGTCTTCACCCCTGCACCCACCACTTCTGACGATGAAGGAGACGAGCTCTGATGGATGTCAAGCTCCTGCGTATCGATTCCCGCCTGGTTCACGGACAGGTCGCCAACAACTGGGCCGGGTCCCTTGGAGCCGAGGCCATCCTCGCCGTCTCCGACGGCGCCGCCAACGACGAGCTGCGCAAGACCCTCATGCTGCAGACCGGAGGCGGCAAGGTGAAGGTCCACGTACTGGGCGTCGAGAAGGCCGCCCGCGTCTACAAGAACCCCAAGTACGAGAACCTCAAGGCCGTCATCGTCGTCGAGACCCCGGCCGACATCGTCCGCCTGCTCGACCTGGGCGTGGAGGCCAAGGAGGTCAACGTCGGCGGCATGACCTTCAAGCAGGGCACCAGCCAGGTCTCCCAGGCCGTCTACGCCAGCCCCGCTGACGTCGAGGCCTTCAAGGAGATCGACTCGCGCGGCATCAAGCAGTACATCCAGCAGGTGCCATCCACCGCGAGCTCCGACCTCATGGCGGCCCTCAAGGACAAGGGCCTGCTCTAAGCCCCAGAGATCTCGGAGGTCTCTGACGCTGCGAGATTCCCTCCCCACACCTCCCTCAGACACTCCCATCCCGTGCCTCTGGGCGGCGGGAGCAGGAGGGGTGTCCTGTCAACCCTCACGTGAGAGAGACATACCGTGCAAGACATCAACCTGATCCAGATCATTCTGGTCGCGCTCGTGGCGTTCGTCGCGGGCATGGCCAGCGTCCTGGACGAGCGGCAGTTCCACCGCCCGCTCGTCGCCTGCACCCTGACCGGTATCGCCATGGGCAACCCCACCGTCGGCATCATGGTCGGTGGCTCCCTGGAGCTCATCGCCCTGGGCTGGATGAACGTCGGCGCCGCCATGGCGCCCGACGCCGCGCTGGCCTCCACCGTCTCCACGGTCATCGCCGTTGCCTCGGTGGGTGACGCCTCCTCCACCAAGGGCGCCATCGCCGCCGCCATCGGCGTGGCCGTCCCGCTGGCCGTCGCCGGCCAGGCCCTGACGATCTTCGTGCGAACGATCGCCATCTTCTTCGCCCACCAAGCGGATCGCTTCGCCGAACAGGCCAACTACCGAGGCATCGCCATCATGCACTTCACGGCCCTGGGCCTCCAGGGTTTGCGCGTGGCCATCCCGACCGCTGCTGTGGCGGCCCTCGCCTCCGGTGACACGGTGAAGAACGCCCTCGAGATGATCCCAAAGGTCATCACCGACGGGCTCAACATCGCCGGTGGCTTCATCGTCGTCGTCGGTTACGCCATGGTCATCAACATGATGAAGGCGCGCAAGCTCATGCCCTTCTTCTTCCTGGGCTTCATCTTCGCCACCTTCGCCACTACCTACGGCGGCAATGCCACGATCAGCGACCACAGCAAGGGCATCGACAAGTGGGTCATCGACCTCGCCCCCAACGGCGCCACCCTCGTGGCACTGGGCATTCTGGGGGCCTGCTTGGCTGTCATCTACGTCCAGCTCAACCCCGAGTTCCACGACTCCGTGCGCCTGCCCGCCGCCGCCTCGCCCGCGGGGAACGGCGGCTCCAGCAGCGACCTGGATGACGACCTCGACGATGAGCTCGACTGAGCCGGAAGGAAGACTCTCATGACTACTGAAACCGCTCCGGCCACCTCGGAGAAGATGCTCACCACCCGCGACCTGCGCCGGATGTACTGGCGCTCCACCTTCCTGCTCGGTTCCTTCAACTTCGAGCGTATGCAGGCCATGGGCTTCTGCTACACGCTCATGCCTGCCATCCGGAAGTTCTACCGTGATGACAAGACGGCTCAGGCGGCCGCCCTCAAGCGGCACCTGGAGTTCTACAACACCCACCCCTGGGTCTCCTCGGTCGTCTTCGGCGTCACCGCCGCCATGGAGGAGCAGAAGTCCAAGGGTGAGGACATCTCCGAGGAGACGATCACCTCGGTCAAGGTCGGTCTCATGGGACCGTTGGCCGGTGTCGGCGACCCCATCTTCTGGGGAACCGCCCGCCCCGTCCTGGCGGCACTGGGCGCCTCCCTGGCCCTCAACGGATCGATCGTCGGCCCGCTGCTGTTCTTCGTCGGTATCAACCTCCTGCGCGTTCTCACCCGCTGGTACGGCATTAAGTTCGGCTACGAGCGCGGTACTGAGATGGTCACCGAGGTCGGCGGCGGCCAGCTCAAGAAGATCACCCAGATGGCCGCCATCATGGGTCTGTTCGTCATGGGCGCCCTGGTCTCCAAGTGGACCACCATCAAGTTCCCGGCGGTGGTCTCCTCGGTGAAGAGCGACGACGGGATCGTCACCGACACCACCGTCCAGTCCATCCTCGACCAGCTGCTGCCCGGCCTGGCGGCGCTGGGGCTCACCTTCCTGTGCATGTGGCTGCTCAACAAGAAGGTCAACGCCCTGTGGATCATCCTGGGCATGTTCGCCGTCGGTATCGCAGGAGCCGCCACCGGCTTCCTGGGACTGTGACGCAGTAGCGGACCAGCCGCACGCTGCTGGCAGCCTGCCTCGGAGCGGGGAGGGTTCCGGAGGACCAGCCTCCGGCCCCCTCCCCGCTCCGCACACTCGGTAGAATGCGCGAGGCTCCTCCCGGATTCGCCGGCGCGCCATCAATGCGCCATCTCGCCTCTCCGACGTCGTTTCCAGCTCTGCGCCACTCGTCCCGACTTCCAGTGCCCTCCACATCCCCCTTGCAGCAAGGAACCAGCGTGACCCGACTCCTCGTCACCGACCTGGACGCCACCATCGTCTTCGACCGCTCCGTCTCGCCGGCCGACCGCGAGGCCATGGCCCGCTGGCGGAGTGCCGGCAACCTCCTGGCCGTCGACACCGGCAAGTCCTCCTTCGCCACTCGCGATGTCCTCCAACCCCTGGGCGTCGACTTCGACTACGGCGTCGTCTTCACCGGAGCGGTCCTCATCGACGGCGACTACCAGGTGCTCTCCGCCCGCTACCTGCCCGACGGCGTCGCCCGCGACGTGGCCACGCGCACCGTCGGCCTGCCGGGGGTGACCACCTACGCCACCACCATCGAGACCGACTACCTCTTGGCCGACAACAACAATGAGATCTCCCCGATCCTGGCGGTCTTCGAGCCGATGACCCTGGAGGAGATGGGTGCCCACCGCTTCATCGGCGTGCCCCTGCGCGTCACCGACGACGCCCTGCGCCAGCACCTTCAGGAGGAGGTCACCCAGCGTTGGGAGGGCGTCCTGGACTGCCACCGCAACCAGGAGTTCCTCGACTTCGTGCCGGCCGGGGCCACCAAGGGCTCCGGGCTGCGGGCCCTCCTGGACGGGCCCCTGGCGGGGCGGGATATTGAGGTGTGGACCATCGGTGACTCCTGGAACGATCTGGACATGCACGCCGTCGCCGACCACGCCGTCGCCCTGCCCTGGTCCCCGCCGGAGGTGACGGCCGTTTGCGAGACGACGGTGGGCTCCATGGCCGAGCTCATCGACACGATCATGGAGGGTGACCCGGTATGAGCGAGCACGGTAAGACGGACGGCAAGAAGTCGATCAGCACCCGGGTGCGGGACTGGTTCAACGGCGGCGACCCCGACGGGCGCGCCAAGATCCGCACCTGGGCCACCGGGGAGGACGGGCGGTGGCACGGCTACACCCACTCCGTGGGTAAGTACGTCACCTGGCTCATGATCATTGCCTGCATCCTCTATCCCTTCACCAGGGGGATCGGCTCGATCCTGGCCCTGCTCGTGGCCATCTTCCTCATGGGTGGGAGG
Organism: uncultured Actinomyces sp.; assembly: GCA_963552815.1. Taxonomy (GTDB): domain Bacteria; phylum Actinomycetota; class Actinomycetes; order Actinomycetales; family Actinomycetaceae; genus Actinomyces. Next base: position 21,594 of record CAUVMS010000029.1, read on the forward strand.
GCCATGATCGAGCGCCAGGTGCGTCGCGACGTCTCCGACCTGGAGGAGGCCAAGCGCCAGTACGGTCTGACCCGCAACCCCGAGTACCTGCGGTTCATGACCCTGCGCGCTGAGGGCCTGCTCGAGGACAACAAGATCCTCACCCCCGACTCCCGCAGGCTTCTTGAGGGTTACGCCCAGTGGGCCCGTGAGCGCCAGGAGCGCCAGGACAAGAAGCAGGCCAAGAAGGCCCGCAAGGCGGAGAAGAAGACCCACCGGGACGCCTCCGCCCGGGACATTGACGGCAATGAGGAGCCTGACCAGTCTGATGACGGTGCCACGGCGGTCGGGGAGAATAAGAGCGCTGACGGCTCCTAGGCGGCTCCAAGCCGGCCTCACGAAGACTGAGGGCCCGCAGGACCTGGACTGAAAGGACTCCCATGCCACGCTGTCTCATCTCCACCGACCTGGACGGCACCATCGTCTTCAACGGGACCATCTCGCTGCGTGACCGTGAGGCCATGGCCAGGTGGCGGGCGGCCGGCAACCTCTTGGTCATCAACACGGGCAGGTCGGTCTCCGCGCTGGAGCACGTCGTCGTGCCCATGGGGCTCGAGTTCGACAACGCCATTCTCTACACGGGGGCCGCCATCGTGGACGAGGCCATCAGCGTGCGTTACTCGACGACCCTGCCGTCCGGCGTCGTCGAGGACCTTCTCGACTTCGTCGAGGGGGCGCCGGGCGTCACCGTGTTCACCACTGGACTGGACGAGGACCTGCTCGTCTACGACACGATCGGCTCCGGATCGGACCTGCTCACCCTGTTCCGCCCAGCCACCCGGCGCGACCTTGAGGGACGCGAGGTCGTCGGCGTGCCGATGCGCTTCACCGACCCCGAGATGGCCGCCCGCACCGAAACCTACCTGCGCCAGCGCTGGGACGGGCAGGCGGTGGGATTCCGCAATCAGGACTTCATGGACGTCGTCCCCGCGGCTGCCTCCAAGGGCGCTGGCCTCAGGCGGCTGGTGGCGAGCCTCGGTGAAGACAGCAGGAGCAGCGGCAAACCTGCCGAGGGCGGCCAGGACACCGTGGCCCTGGCCGACGGTTCTGCTGACGCCGTCAACGCCGCCGCCTCGCTGCTCGCCGAGCCCATCGAGACCTGGTCCATCGGGGACTCCTGGAACGACATCTCCATGCACCAGGTGGCCGACCACGCCTACGCCCTGCCCTGGTCACCGCCGGAGGTGGTGGACCAGTGCGACGGCACGGTCTCCAGCCTGGCCGACCTCATCGACTCCCTCCTGGGGCGACCGACGGTCTAGGCCGACACTTCGACCGAATCTTCACAAACGACGCGGCTCCGGGTCATTTATGAAGATTCTGTCGAAGTGTTGCGGCGTCGATGTGCTGATGCGCGGGGCGGGCTCGGGGAGCGCGAGCTATGCTCGCCGGCATGCGCCTGCTCGCCACGGATCTTGACGGCACCCTCATCTTCCACCACGCCGTCGGGCAAGCCGACGCCGAGGCCCTGGTGTGCTGGCGCAAGGCCGGCAACCTCCTGGTCCTGGCCACGGGCCGCTCGGTGCGGCTGGTCCAGCACGCGGTCGAGGTGGCTCGCGCCTCGACCGGCATCGGCCTGGACTACGACTACGCGGTGTGCGCCACGGGAACGACCGTCATCGATGCGGCCGGTCAGGTGCGCCGCACCCGCATGCTCAGCGCCGACCAGGTGCACTGCGTGACCCGGACGGTGAATGTCATCATCGATGCTCCTGTGTCCGTCTTCGCCTCGACCCTCGAGCACGACTACGTGCTGGATGATCCGATCGGCCTGTCCACCGATCAGCGCATGCCCGCTGGCCGCTTCACCGCGGCGCCCCTGTCTGAGATCGCGGGTCTGGGGGTCACCTCGATGCCGTTGCACGTCCCCGACTCCCGCGCCGCCGAGGCGCTGGCCCGGAGTCTGGAAGAGGCGGTCGACGGCGTCAGCTGCACCCGCTCGGCCACCTTCGTTGACGTCACGGCCGCGGGCGAGTCCAAGGGCTCGGGACTGGCCCTGCTCGCCGAGCACCTCGCCGAGCAGGGGCAGGTGGTCAGCGAGGTAGCCGCCGTGGGCGACTCATGGAACGACATCTCGATGCTCAAGCGCGCCGACGTCCCCTGTGCCATCGCCGGCGCCCGCCGACGTCGTCGCGGCCGCCGGCGGGCGCACCACCCCGAGCGTGGCCGCCTTCATCGATGCCCTCATGGCCTGAAGGCCCCGAAGACGGCGGGTCCGCCCTCCGGCCGCTCCTCCCGTCCGGTTGTCCGTGTGCCCATCACTTCGACCAGAACTTCGTAAATGACCCGGAGCCGCGTCGTCTGTGAAGATTTTGTCGAAGTGATGGGCGTGTGCTCAGTGGGGTCGTGCTGCGGTGCTCAGGACTGGGCGTAGCGGTAGACGTTGGTCTCCCGCAGCTCGAAGCCGGCGCGTCGGTAGAGGCGGTTGGCGGCCTCGCGCGTGGGTCGGGAGGTGAGGTCCACAGTGCGTGCGCCCAGCTTCCCGGCGTGCTCGACGGCGGCCTCCACGAGGGCCTGCCCGGCACCCTGGCCGCGGGCCTCACCGTCGACGACGACGTCCTCCACCCAGGCGCGCAGGCCCGTGGGGATCGTGAAGGTCGCCAGGGTGAGCATGCCCAGGATCGGTGCGCTCTGGTCGGCCTCAGCCTCGGGCCGGAAGACGAAGAGGAAGACCCCCTCCTGGCCGATGAGGGCCTCGCACTGCTCGGCGCTCAGCGCCGGGGCGCTGCGGGAGAGCTGCGGGATGAGGCGCTCCATGGCCTCGACGATCTCCGGGCTGGAGGTGGTGACGAGCTCGACGGTCATGAGGAGTTCTCCTGCTGGTTGAAAAGAGGCGGCGGGCCGAGACGGGCTGGTCCCGCAACGGCTTCCTGTCAGCCCTGGAGCCTACCGCCTGGAAACGCTCCAGGCGGCGAGGCGTCCCACCGACCGGAAGAATCTGGCGGAGAGTCTCGGTCGGTGAGGTGGAGCGCCGCAACCGATAGGGCGCCTCGGCCGGCGGGATGCCTCAGTGGGGAGCCTTGGCCCGTGGGTTGGCTCGGTCGGGGGTACCTGAGCGATACGGCTGGACCGGCGGGGCGGGGAGCCTCGGCCGGCGGGGGCGGGGAGCCTCGGCTGGACTGCTGGGCCGAGGGTGCCTGAGCGGTACGGCTCGGTCGGCGGGGTGGGATGCCTCTGCCGATAGGGTGGTTCGGCTGGCGGGGAGTCTCGGCCGACGGGGCACCTTGGTTTGTGGAGAGTCTCGGCCCGAG
>CAUVMS010000030.1:0-24538 GCA_963552815.1 uncultured Actinomyces sp.
GGCCGCCAGCCGCCCCAGCCCTCACGCAGCAGCACAGTCGCCACGAAATACACGGCTGACTTGCCCCAGCCCGTGCGCTGGACCACCAGAGCCCGGCGATAGTCGACGACGAGCGCCTCGATCGCCTGCCACTGGTCCTCGCGCAGGCGCGCATCGCTGCGGCCCACGAGCTCGCGCAGGACGGCCTCGGCGCGCTCACGGACGGGGGAGCCGAGATGCTCGGAGTGCTCAGTGCCTGCAATCGCCATGGGCCCACGGTAACGCGGGTGATCCAAGCGGTCAGGCCTTGGTTACCCTTGGCCCATGGACCTCCTCATCATCGCCGTCCTGGGCATTTTGGCCATCGCGGCGGCCTCCCAGCTCAGCGACCGCATCGGTGTCGCTCCGGCGCTGATCCTTCTGGCGGGCGGCACCGTGGTCGGTTTCCTGCCCTTCATCCCGGCGGTCGAGCTGGATCCCCAGGTGGTCCTCGAAGGCGTCCTCCCCCCGCTGCTGTACTCGACGGCGGTGAGCATCTCCACCATCAACTTCCGTCGAGAGCTCATCCCGGTGGCGGTGCTGGCCATCCTGCTGGTGGCCCTGTCCGCTGCGGTCATCGGTGCGGTGCTCACCCTCCTGGTGCCGGGGCTCTCCCTGGCCTGGGCGATCGCCATGGGGGCGATCCTCAGCCCCACCGACGCCGTGGCCATCTCCATCGCCCGCCGGCTGGGGGTCTCACAGCGCATCATCACCGTCCTGGAGGGGGAGGGGCTGCTCAACGACGCCACCGCCCTGGTGATCCTGTCCTCGGCCGTCTCGGCGGCCACCTCGGGCGGGGTCAGCGTCGGAGGCGTGCTGGGCGGTTTCGCCCTGGCGGTTCTCGTCGCCCTGGGCGTGGGATGGCTCGTCGGCGAGGTGAGCCTGCGGATCCGCTCCCACGTCACCGACCCCACCGTGGACACGGTCCTGTCCTTCACCGTCCCCTTCCTCGCGGCGATCCCGGCCGAGCACATGCACGGGTCCGGCCTGGTGGCCGCCGTCGTCGCCGGGCTCATCACCGGCCATCGCGGCCCCCGGATGCTGCCTCCGGCCCACCGAGTGGCCTCACGCACCAACTGGCACACCGCGGAGCTCACCCTGGAGGGACTCATCTTCCTGGTGATGGGGCTGGAGTTCTTCGGCGTCGTGGAGAGGGTGGACAACTCGGACCTCGGGATTCGACGAGTGGTGGCGGTTGCCGTCATCGCCGGGCTTCTCACCGTCGTTATCCGGGCTGTCGTCGTTGCACCGATGCTCAAGCTCCTCAGCCACCGAACCGCCAGGTGGGCCGTCCACTGGCAGGAGAACGAGGAGGCCATCCACCAGTTCCAGAACCGCTGCTCGGCCATCGTACGCGGCGAGGCCGAGATGCCCCAGGTCCCCTGGGACCGACGCCGCCTCTCCCGGGTCCAGCACAAGCTCCGGCGCGAGCCCAGTCGCGAGAGCATCGCGCGGCGCGCCCTGAGGCTGTCCAGCCGGGTCCGACGCCGAGGCGCCGATCTGGACTACTTCGCGGCCAAGCCCCTGCGTTCCCGTGAGGGTGCCGTCATCGTCTGGGCGGGCATGCGCGGCGTCGTCACCCTGGCAGCGGCCCAGACACTGCCGACCACGGCGCCTCACCGACCCTTCCTGCTCATGGTGGCCATGCTCGTGGCCGCCGGCTCGCTGACGATCCAGGGCCTGACACTTCCGGCGTTGGTGCGTGTCGTCAAACCCGCGATGGCCGGTCCCGCCGACGACGAGGAGAAGACAGCCGTCGTCTCGCTGCTGGTCAACGCCGCCCGGGATGCCGTGACCGAGGACCAGGAACCTCCCAGCCGCAGCGTCCACGACGTCGTCAACACCGCCCCCGGGGGCTGTCCCACCTCCGGGGCGACGGCGCAGATGGACCAGTCCCCGACCCCCGCCCAGAACGGCGAGAACGTTACTCCTACGCCAGAACAGCACGTCCTGCTTCGAAGAGAGAGGAGCGGCGCCCCTCTCTCCCCGGACGCCGTCGCCCGGGCCTGGACCGACCCCACCTGGCGGCACGACGAGCTCGCCCTGATGCGAGAACACGCTCTGGACATGATCCGAGCGCAGCGCGAGGCCCTCCTGGACGCAGGTGACGAGGGTCTGTACTCAGCCGACTCCCTGGAGCACGCCCTGGACCGCCTCGACTTCCAGGAGATCATGCTGACCAGCGAACCGCACTGATGAGATGCACCGCCCCCGTCACCCAGCCGCATCCCACCTGGTGAGGGAGCCCGGTCGCAGAAAGAAGCGGGGCCGTAGACTCCATGCCGTGAGCGCGAGACTTCCCCTGAGACCGGACCTGGAGGGCGAGACGCCCTATGGCGCCCCGGAGATCGCCGTCCCCGTGCGGCTGAACGTCAACGAGAACCCCTACCCGCCGTCAGCGGCGGTCATCGAGTCGATCGCCGCTGCCGTGGCTCAGGCGGCCCAGGGCCTCAACCGCTACCCGGAGCGCGACTTCCCCCGGCTGCGGGCCGCGCTCGCGGACTACCTCGAGGCGGAGTCCGCAGTGCGCCTGCCCCCTGAGCAGATCTGGGCGGCCAACGGCTCCAACGAGGTCATGCTCCATGTCCTGCAGGCCTTCGGCGGGCCCGGACGCACATGCCTGACCTTCACCCCCACGTACTCGATGTACCCCGAGTATGCTCGCAACACCCTGACCGACTACGTCACGCGCCCGCGCCGCGACGACTTCACGCTCGACGTCGAGGCCGCGGCGGCTGCGATCCAGGAGCTACGGCCGGCCGTCGTCATCCTGGCCAGCCCCAACAATCCCACCGGGACGGCCCTGCCGCTGGAGGACATCAGCCGGATCCTGGAGGCGGCCCGCGGCCACGGCCCCATGCTCGGAGCCGAGATCGGCTCACCGGCCCGGGCCAGCGACTGCGTCGTCGTCATCGACGAGGCCTACGCCGAGTTTCGCCGTCCCGGCGTACCCAGCGCCCTGGAGCTGTTGGGGGACGCCAACCCGCACCTGGCCGTCACCCGCACCATGTCCAAGGCCTTCGGGGCTGCCGGCCTGCGCCTGGGCTACCTGGCCGCCGACCGCGCCCTGGTCGACGCCCTGCGCGTCGTACGCCTGCCCTACCACCTGTCCACGGTCACCCAGGCCGCCGCTCTGGCGGCCCTGTCCCACCGAGACGAGCTCATGGCTCAGGTCGCCTCCCTGCGCGACGAGCGCGACGCCCTGGCGACCTGGCTGCGTGACCAGGGACTGACCGCGCACGAGTCGGACGCCAACTTCGTCCTGTTCGGCCCGTTCCCGGACCGCGACGCCGTCTGGCAGGGTCTGCTTGACGCCGGGGTCCTCATCCGGGTCGTCGGCCCCGAGGGGTTTCTACGGGCCAGCATCGGCACACCCGAGGAGATGGACCGACTGCGCAGCGCCCTGGCCGCAGCCATTGGGAGATGAGGTCGGCCCCTGGCGCGGACGGCGCATAGGACCGGTAGGGTTGCTACCGGTTGAGATACCTACGAACCAGTACCGCTGAGAAGCACGAACACGAGATGCTGAGGAAGCACACATGAGCCGCACCGCGCGTATCGAGCGAGCCACGAGCGAGTCCAGCGTCGTCGTCGAGGTCAACCTCGACGGCACTGGCCAGACCGACATCTCCACCACCGTCCCCTTCTACGACCACATGCTCACCGCCCTGGGGCGCCACTCACTGATCGACCTGACGGTGCGCGCCACCGGCGACACCGACATCGACGTGCACCACACCGTGGAGGACACCGCCATCTGCATCGGCCAGGCCCTGCGCGTGGCACTGGGGGACAAGCGCGGTATCCGCCGCTTCGGCGAGGCCAGCGTCCCCCTGGACGAGGCCCTGGCCCATGTCGTCGTCGACATCTCCGGGCGCCCCTACCTGGTGCACGAGGGCGAGTCGGAGGCCTTCGTCCACCACCTCATCGGCGGACACTTCACCGGTTCGATGGTGCGCCACGTCCTGGAGGCCATCGCCTACCACGCCGGCATCTGCCTGCACGTGCGCGTCCTGTCCGGGCGCGACCCCCACCACATCGCCGAGGCCGAGTTCAAGGCCCTGGCTCGTGCCCTGCGCGCTGCTGTGGAGAACGACCCCCGCGTCGAGACCATCCCGTCCACGAAGGGAAGCCTGTGATGGACCACGACCCCCGACCCGGCAAGAACGGCGACGACAGCCAGGACCACCAGCGCGACCTGGACGCCGAGTTCGCCGCTCTCATGGACGACGTCGATATCCCTGATGACCTCTCGGCGGTCGACAGCCTCCAGGCACCGGAAGGCCCTCATCACGGGAGGGCCTCAGCGGATGCGGCGGATTCCTCAACCGTCCCGGTCACCGGACAGGAGGAGATGACGCCCGAGGCGATCAGCTCTGACGACGTCCCCCACAACACCTACCACCCCCTCAACGGCGGTGAAGAGCCCTCAGACGAGTCCGTCCGGCTCACCGACGCCCAGGAGGCGGAGATCGCGGCCGCGGCAGACTCGCTGAGCTCCTTCAGCCCTGGGGAGTCCGACCAGCAGACACCCAAGGCGGTCAAGGTCGCCGTTGTCATGACCCCGCTGAACCGGGCCGACGCTCTGGCCGGGATGTGCTCGCTCATGGACCTGGACTGCACCGTAGTGCCCTCCTCCAGCGGTGCCTTCGCGGTCAAGCAGTTCGTCTCGGCCCACTCGGACTGGGACGTCGCCGAGCTCCTCGGTGGATCCGACTCCGAGCCCGCAGAGGCCGCCGAGCTGGCCGCCCAGCTCTCTCGCCTCTCGCGAGCCGGCGCGGTCCTCATGACCGCTGACCTGGCCACCGACGTCGGCATCGAGTCCGGACTGTCCGGGACGATCACCGCCCGTCACTTCACCAACGGGCAGCCCGGGGAGGAGGCATCGGCGGGGCTCCTCCTGGCCTCCATGGACCAGGTCGTCGAGGACGTGCTCCTGGGTGCCATTGACGCCGACGACGTCCCCGGCGCCGTGAGGTCCTCCGAGATCAAGGCACCCCGGGCGATGCGCTGGTTCGGGAGGGGACTGCGCCGCCCTCCGCAGTGACGTCACAACGTCTCACGTCACGGTATGACACCACGATGACGTCACTGTTCGCGCCCCGGCTCCGCAGCGTGGGCGGCCCCGGCCTCTAACCGGCGTACGAGCTGGTCCGCTGCCCGCCCTTGAGGTCCGAGGCGATGCAGGAGAAGCCCCGCTCCCCGGAGCTCCAGCCGGCCTCGCCGGGGCCCAGCACCGATGTGCTCGGGTTCGCCGCCCCGTACTGCTGCGCTGCCTGTGAGGTGCAGGTTGCCTGGACGTTGGGGTCGGAGGCCAGGTCGTCATCGCTGGAGCCAGAGGTGCTCTCCGCCAGGGTCCCCACCTGGTAGACCTCCCAGGAGTGGGGCTCGTTGCAGTCCACCTTCCTGGCGGTGGTCTGCCCTGACACGGAAGTGGTGCCGGCCAGGCAGGTTCCCACCGGGTGCGGCGGGGTGGAGGCGACGTTGTGACCCGACGGTGAGGACTGGTCCGACGCTCCGGTGGATGAGCCCGCTTTGGCCGTGGTGACGGCGGGAGTCAGCCAGGCCCCCGTTATCCAGCCTGAGCCCAACCCGATGACGAGGCCGACGATCGCGCCCACGGCCCCGGCACGCAGACTGATCTGGCGACGCTCGCGCGCAGTGAGTCTGAGAGACCGGCCGGCGCCCACCCGCATCGATCCGCTCGGTGATGCGTTCAGCGAATCGGGTGATGACATCGGCATCGGCGACTGGTCGTAGCGTTCCAGGTAGCCGGAGATCGGCGACGGCGCGGACTGCGCCGAGTGGGATGATCCGGCCGATGGTCCGGACAGTGCGCCGGAGGCACCGGACAGGTACCCGCTGGGCGGGCTGCCCGGGCTCGCCGAGCCGGCCGACCGGGCTGAGACGCTGCGGCCGGACTGCGGCACCAGACCGGCCTCGACCAGCTGCAAGGAGGTCACCGGGCCGCCGATGGCCAGGTTGCCGGTCCCCAGCTGCTCACGGATCTGTTCCAGGGCGCCGGTGAGCTCGGTTCCGTTGCGGTAGCGGTCCCGTGGTTCTGGAGCCATGGCCTTGCTCAGAAGCGGCAGCAGGATCTCGGGAACATTCGGGTCGCTGAGGTTCAAGGGCTCGTCCAGGGAACGGACGATCGCCGGCAGACTGCGCTGCACGCCGTCGGGACCGCGTCTGGGGCCGCGACCCGTCAAAAGAGCGAAGAGCACCGCGCCCATGGACCACACGTCGCCCTCTGGACCGGGACTGGCCAGCATGAAGGCCTCTGGCGCAGCGAAGTCGGGGGTGAGGCACTCCAGGGTGACCGTGGGGTCCTGACCCTCACGCTGGACGGAGGCAATGCCGAAGTCAGACAGGCGCGGCGAGCCGTAGGAGTCCAGAAGGATGTTGGCGGGTTTGATGTCCCGGTGCATGACACCGGCCGCGTGAGCCGCTCCCAGTGCCGAGGCCGCCGCCTCCACCAGCGCCACGGCGTCCGAGGCGGGGGTCGGGCCGCGTGAGACGAGGTCGTACAGGCTGCCTCCTGCGCACAGCTCCATGACCAGGTAGGGACGCAGGTCGGGCAGCTTGCCGGTGTCGACCAGGGACACCACGTGGGGGTGCCCCGAGATCCGGGAGGCCGCCTGCACCTCGCGCATGAATCGCCGCTCATTGCGCGGATCATCCAAAGGACGGGAGTCGACCTTGATGGCGACCGGACGTTCCAGGGAGTCCTGCACGCCGGCATAGACCGTGGCGAAGCCCCCGCGTCCCAGGACCGAGGTGATCCGGACCCCGGGGATGGAGAACGGGGCGGCACTGTGCGCGCCAGCGGACCCGTGCGGCCCTGAGCCCGCCGACACGGGTGCCTGACTGGCGGCGTGCGGCACCGAGGACGGGGGTGGGTGCGGGTCGCCGGAAAAGGACTGCATGCTCACAGGTGAATCCTCGCCCATGTTGGAGGTTTGCGAAAGAAAAGCCGGGCGCACGAGTCAGGACCGGCCCTCAGATGTGGCATCGCTGATCGGCGTGCCGGGGCCCGCTCGAAGGGCCCACGTGCTGCCGGAACTGTCGCACAAACGTTGTCAGCAGCGGATCTGTGCATGTCAGTGGTTGTTTCGGAGTGTGGAGAATGCCCCAGACCGATCTACTGGGACGGTAGGGTATGTCACATGCAAGCGCCCTGTGTCACCGTCCTGTCCTACGGATCCGGCAACGTCCGTTCGGCTGTACGTGCCCTGGAACGCGTGGGTGCGCAGGTGACACTGACCCACGACCCCCGGAAGGTGGCCGAGACCGACGGCCTGGTCGTCCCCGGCGTGGGGGCCTTTGGCGCGGTGATGGACCAGCTGCGGGCGGTCGATGCGCCCCGTCTCATCGAGCAGCGCCTCGCCGGAGGCCGGCCGGTCCTGGGAATCTGCGTGGGCATGCAGGTCATGTTCGACCGCTCCGAGGAGCACGGGACCGCCGAGGAAGGGCTGGGACAGTGGCCCGGCACCGTCAGGAGGCTGCAGGCCGACATCGTCCCGCACATGGGATGGAGCCAGGTCCGTCCTCCGCGGGACTCCGTGCTGTTCGACGGCGTCGCCGATGAGCGCTTCTACTTCGTCCACTCCTACGCAGCGACCGAGGACCCGGCCGAGCTGCTCGGCCCCGGTCCGACCCGGCTGCCCCAGACCACCTGGGCGACCCACGGGCAGGACTTCATCGCCGCCGTGGAGAACGGCGCCCTGTGCGCCACACAGTTCCATCCCGAGAAGTCCGGTGACGCGGGGGCCCAGCTCCTGCGCAACTGGCTGACGACCCTCTGAGCCCTCCCGAATCCACCCGAGCCAACCCCAGACCACCCCAGGAGAACCGTATGCTCACTCTGCTTCCTGCCGTCGACGTCGCTGACGGCAAGGCTGTCCGCCTTCTCAAGGGGGAGGTCGGCTCCGAGACGGACTACGGCAGCCCCGTCGACGCCGCCCGCGACTGGGTACGGGCCGGGGCCGAGTGGATCCACCTGGTGGACCTCGACGCCGCTTTCGGACGCGGCTCCAATTCCGAGCTGCTCTCACGCATCGTCGGTGAGGTCGGCATCAAGGTGGAGCTTTCCGGGGGCATCCGCGACGACACCTCGCTGGCCCGGGCCCTTGCGGCTGGTGCCGCCCGGGTCAACCTGGGCACGGCCGCCCTGGAGGACCCCGAGTGGACCGAGCGGGTGATCGTCGAGCACGGTGACAGGATCGCCGTCGGCCTCGACGTACGCGGCACCACCCTGGCGGCCCGCGGCTGGACCAAGGAGGGCGGAGACCTGTGGGAGACCCTCGAGCGGCTTAACGCCGCCGGGTGCGCGCGCTACGTCGTCACCGACGTCACCCGCGACGGTACCCTGAGCGGCCCCAACACCACGCTGCTCACCGAGGTCTGCCAGCGCACTGCGGCGCCGGTGGTCGCCTCCGGCGGTATCGCCCACCTCGACGACCTGGCCGCGCTGCGTCGTCTGGTGCCGCTGGGACTGGAGGGGGCCATCGTCGGCAAGGCGCTCTACAACGGCAACTTCACCCTCCAGGAGGCGCTGGCCGTGGCCGGCGACGAGGAGATTCGCGAACCGTCGAAGGCGCACGCCTGAACCTCTGCCTGGCGCCGCCCGACCGCGAGGCGGACTACGGGCGCCCAGGACGTTTGGGGCACTGCCAGTGCCTGATGACGCGTCGAAGCGCGGTGGCGAACACGATGCCAGTGGTCGCCAGGTAGGGGCCATAGTGCTGCCGGGTGATCGGTCCCAGCGGCTTGCCCAGTGTCTTAACGATGGCGGTGGAGGCCGCCATGCGCGCGGCGCGCTCGCCGGCCGCGTGAATGACAACTGAGGGCAGAGGCAGGTCACGGCGCCCGGACTCGGCGGCGAAGAGCTTCACCGGGATCCCGGTCAGTGCCTGCTTCCAGTATCCGCGGGGGCCTTCACTCAGGTAACGGGAGGTCGCCGTCCTCATCGCCGGTGTGGTCCACGGCGCGGGAGGCTGGTGCCCGCCCCGGGTCAGCAGGTGCGTGACTGCCACTCCGGTGACCGATCCCGCCACGACCATCGCCGCGCGCTGCCACATCCGCTCAGGGTGGGTCAGCCCCAGCCACACCTGGCTCATCTCCGCCATGATCGGGAAGGAGATGGCCTCGGCCATACCCCAGACGAACATCACAGCGTCCCCACGGCCGCCCTCCATCGCGGTGTGCAGGATGGTGAAGACGTCTGAGACCGGCTCGGGCCTGCGGGGGCGCTGGAGCATCTCCATGATCTGCTCGCGCGCCAGGTCGCTGACGCCTTCCACGTCATCGCTGGGGGCGATCGGCTTGCCGACACGGACCTCGACGGGGGAGTAACGGGGCAGGCCGCCCTTCTTGGGCATCATCTCTCGCGTCCCCACCAGCGCGACCGGTAGCACGGGGATACCGAAGTCTCGTGCGAGCCGGGCGGCCCCGGAGTGGAAGCGGCTCATCCTCCCGTCCGTGGAGCGAGTGCCCTCGGGGAAGATGAGAATGCTCATCGACTCCGCCACCCGGTTGGCCAGCGTTCCTCGCAGCTCCTCATAGGCACCCTCGCCGTCGCGCCGTACCGGGTAGGCGCCCAGCAGTCCCCTGGCCACGAGGCGACGCGAGCGACGGGTGAACCAGTAGTCCTGGGCAGCGACCGTGACCACCCGCATGAGGGTGGGGGAAGCGCTCATCATGGCGATCGTGTCCGCATGGGAGCCATGGTTGGCGACGACGACGTAGGGGCCGTCGGCCTCGAACTCGCCCTCGACCCGCACGCCCCCGAACGGAGCGATGACGGCGGACCAGAAACGCTGACGCAGTACCGCGCGCCAGGTGACCTTCTGGGGCGTCTGCACAATCGATCGCAGGCGGCGTCCCGCCGAGGCAATCTCGGCCGGACCTGGTACCGAGGGTATCTGAAGGGGCATCGGGCTACCTTTCCGTGGGTTGTGCAGGCGATGGAGGAGACGATGTAGAGGAGGCGACTCGGAATCGGAGAGACAGGATGGGGCTGGGACGGACGTCGGAGGCCTGACCCACTCACCCCAGGACGGCGGCCAGAGGCAGGACCAGGAGCAGGGAGTCGACGCGGTCCAGGAGGCCTCCGAAACCCGGTAGCCAGGTACCGGCGTCCTTGACCCCGGCGGTGCGCTTGACGAGCGACTCCAGAAGGTCGCCCAGGACGCCGCCTAGACCGACGGCGATCACCAGGCCGGGCGTGATGTGTCCCAGCAGGGTGAGGATGAGGGCGGCTCCGATGACGGCTCCCGCCAGTCCACCGAGCGTCTTGTTCGGGGACAAGGGGGACAGCGGACGGCGTGCCCACGCCATTGGACGCAGGAAGGTACCGCCGGCCCACGCGGCCACATCGGCGGCCGCAGCCGCGAAGGCGATGAGAAACGCGTCGTGCCATAGCACCACAAGGTGCGCCAGGGACCAGGGAATCCAGATCGAGGCGAAACCGGCGATCGTCGCCCTCCTCAGACCGTGCTCGACGTCGCCAGACAGGACTGCGGGCACGGCGCACACGAGCACCGTGAGCGGTGCGAGCGCCATGAGGCCTGGACGCAACCAGGCCGCCAGCGGATAGATCACCGCCAGCGACGCCAGCATGAGGGTCTCCACCCTGGGCAGCCGAGTGAGCCGGGAGAGCTCACGAACCGACTGCAGCCCGAGGGCAGCGGCGAGCAGCGCTGTCGTCCCCCGCCCGACCCAGATAGGGACACCGACCGCTGGGATGATGATGGCCCATGTGGTCCAGCGACGGCGCAGCTCCGCCTTACGGGACAGGGCCACACCGATCCCGGCCAGGAGCAGGATCGCCACGGCCGTGGCCGCGAGGAACACCGCTCGACCCGTGAGGACCCACCCCGGCCCGGGAACGGTCACCGTCCACGAGCGGCTTCCGCCCACGATCCAGTCGATCACTCCGCGGGCCGCCTCATGACCCGCCCAGGCTTTGATCCCGGTGTTCACGACTGGGCTCCCGGGGCGGCCTCGTCCTGAGGGACACTGCGGCCGATACGGGTGATGTCCTGCGGCGGTGGCGGCGCCATGGTGTCGGCCATGGCCGGGCCGGTGCGTCCGGCGAGCGCGGTGGCGGTGCGTGCCAGCCGTCCGCAGGCCGTCACCGCAGAGCCCACGATGATGACCCAGGCGATGATCGCCAGGTACTGGGGGAGGGCAGCCGCCACGACCGCCGCCAGGCACCGCTCGGTCTTACCGAACGGCCCACCGTTGAGCCTGGCGGCGCCAGCACCCGCGGCAGCCAGGGAGATGAAGGTCGGCAGCGATGCCGCCGCCAGAGCGATGAGGGTCAGGTAGACCGTGGTGGTCGATGAACCGGTGCGCAGGGCGAGGCCCACCAGACCGGCCATGATGAACAGGTCGGAGACCCGGTCCCCGATCTCGTTGAGGACGAAGCCGAAGGGTCTCGATACGCCTCGGGCCCGAGCCACGGCGCCGTCCAGATTCGCGCCCCCGAGCCGGGCGGCCAGCAGGATGAATGCCAGGAGCCACCAGCCCATGACCAGTGCCCCGCAGCCCAGCGCGGCGGCGACGACGCCGACGGCGGTCCACACGTCAGGGGAGATGCCGCGGCGCACCGACGCCTGGATGATGATCCCCAACCGGCGGGTGTACCAGTACTTCAACGAGTAGAGCGATGCCACCGCAGCAGGCTATCGAGCCGAGTCCTCGAAGGTGAGTGAATGATCCGGAAGGTACTGGGGAGTAATCCCCAGGGCTCTGACGCGCTACGGTGAGTGCTATGAGCAGGTCTTTGGAACACCCGCTGCCGACTCCGCGGCCCGAGGCGGCGCCCCAGGTGGCTGCCGCCATGGCCGCCAGAGCGAAGCTGGAACGGCTTCTTGCCGCGCCCTCACCCTTCGCGGGAGACGACGGGACAGTCCGTCCAGAGGTTGAAGCGGCCTTGGAGGCCACCGACCTACCCCGTCACGAGTACATCGACCGGTTGTGGGCGGCCCTGGTGAACGGACGGCTGATCGTTCCCGTTGCCGCTCACGCCCTGCCCGACCATTCGACGTCGGGAGGTCCGCAGAGCGTGAACCTGTCGCGCGCCGGTTCACCTGAGGTCCCGGCCCATGAGGTGCACACCGCCGACGCCTGCGAGGACGCGGCGACTCTGGCGGTGAGCCTGTCCGACGGGCATATTGCCCTGCCGGTGTTCACCTGCGCCGAGGCCATGGTCCGGTGGCGCGCTGACGTGCGTCCCGTGCCGGTCTCGCCTGAGCGAGCGGCACAGGTGGCCTGCCTGTCCACTGACCAGCTGTGGGTGCTGGACCCGGGCAGCCGGGACCTGCGCCTGCCTCGGCCCGCCGTCGTGGCAGTGGCCGGGGGAGAGGAGTGGGTGCCGTCGTGGCGCAACGAGCCGGTTCAGGCCGAGGTGCGCGCCCAGCTCGAGGCGGTCGACGGCGTCACCGGTGTGGCCTTCGGACCCGGCGAGGGCGCCGAGCTGCGGGTCTTCATCCGCATCGACGCCGCAGGCGGACGGGTCGGGGTGGCCCGGAGCCTGGAGGTCTGCCAGCACGTCATGGTCAACCCGGCCTGGGGCGACCTCATCGACACTGTGGAGCTGTGCCCGCTACCGGCCTGATCCGGGTCTGCTGGCAGCCTTCACGGGCAGGACCGCAACGATGTCAGGAGTGCCCCAGAATCGTGGTGCTCCACTGACCGACCTGCCCGTAGTGGTCCTCCAGGGGACCGGCCGCCTGGTCGAAGCGGGTGACGGCCTTGCGCAGGGCCTGAGCATCCTGCTCACGCCCATCGTCCTGCGCTATCCGGGCGGCAGCCTCGGCGATTGCGCGGACCTGGGCGAGGTCGTGGGTGGAGACCATCACCCGGCCGGGACCTGGGTCCCTCGTGGTGCTCCAGTCCGTACCCGCCTGGCGGGAGGAGGTGGCGCCGTCGGCCTCGCCGTGCGGGGTCGGGGTCCTCACACTGTTCCAATCCATGGGTTCGGAGCGTAAGGCATCTGATTTGACCAGACCACCAAAAGAAAAGTGTGTTGGAATAGTGCCGATGGCCACGATTCCGACCGCTGCTTCTCAACGTCGCCCGGACCCCGCGAAAACAACCGAGAAGCGGCCGGACACCGCCGCTGACGTGGCGAACACCACCACTGCGCAGGAAGCTGCGACCGGAGGCATCCGCAGTCGCAAGACGAGTCATGAGCCCCTGGTGAGTTGCCGCGATCTCAGCGTGGGGTACGGCGGTGAGCCGGTCTGCGCCCCGGCGACCTTCGACCTGCTTCCCGGCCAGGTGCTGGCGCTGGTCGGGGTCAACGGGGCCGGCAAGTCGACGATCTTGCGCACCTGCTGCGGGCTGTTGCAGCCGCTGAAGGGTCAGGTCAGGGTGCTCGGGCACGTTCCGGACCCGCGCTCGGGCACGCAGCGCGCCGGGCTCGCCACCGACCTGGGGCAGGAGTCCTTCTTCCCCACGCTGACCGTCGCCGAGCACCTGCAGCTGGTGTGCTTCGGTCACGGCGTCGTCGATGCCGATGAGGCTGTCGCCGAGCTGCTGGAGGAGCTGGAACTGACCCGGCTTGCGGGGCACCTGCCCGAGGAGCTCTCCTCGGGCCAGCGGCGTCGGCTGGCGCTGGCATCGGTCCTGGTCCGCCCGCGCCGCGTCCTGGTCCTCGACGAGCCCGAGCAGCGTCTGGACCGGGTGACCCGGCTGCTCCTGGCGGACCGCCTCGTCGAGGAGCGCGAGTCCGGCGGGGGAGTGCTCATGGTGTCTCACGACCCCGAGATCGTGGAGGAGGCAGCCACCCATGTGCTCCTCGTCGGACGCGACACCCGGATGCTGAGTGTGGACGAGGGGGTCCGCGCCATCGAGGAGGGCCTCCAGTGACACTCCGGGGCTCCTCGGGCACGCAGGCCGCCTCGAGCGAGCCGGAGACGGAGCCCTTTCCCGACGGCGCCGACCTGAGGAGGTGGACCGCCAGGCGCACCCGACGGCATCGTCGCGGCGTGTGGGCGCTCGTCGGAGACATCTACTCCGGGCTCCTGGCGATATCCGTCGTCGGGATGATCCTGGCCCCCTACCTGCGCCGGCTGGTTATCACTCGTTCCTCCGCGCCGAGCGAGGGCATCGGCTTGCCGGGACCGCTCGAACTGGACCCGGGCTGGCTGCTGCTGGCCCTCATGCTGCTGCTCCTTGCGCTCGGCCTGGGGCCGCTCCACCGACTCGGCCCGCTCTTCCTGCGCCCCCACGAGGCGGCCTGGTGGCTGCCGATGCCCGGGGACCGAGGCAGCCTCCTGGTGCCGGTGGCCCGCACCGAGTACGTCATCGCGGTGGCTATCGGGGCGGTGACGGGCGCACTGCCGGTGCTCCTGGCCGGCGGTGGGTGGGTGTCGGCGGCCGTGTGGCCGGCCCTGCTCGCGGCGGTGCTCTGCCTGGTGCTCTCCGGGCTCATCACGGCGCAGATCAAGAGCGCCGGCGTGTCCCGCCTGCGGGGGATGCTGATCCTGACCGTGGTAGCCGCCTGCGTGGCCGGCGCCGTGCTCCCCTTCCCACGCTCTGCCCTTGCGCATGCCGCGGTCGTGGCCCTGGCCGGGGCGCTGGGCACTGTCAGCGTGCTGCGGTGGAGACGGGTACGGCTCAGTCTGGGACAGGTGCATGACGCCGCGCTTCTGGACGTCGTCGCCCGATCCTTCGGCGCCCACGTCTCCCTGCTCTCCCTCGACACCAGGGCCATGGGGCGCCTGCTCTCACCACTACCGTCCCGACCCGGCCGCCCCGCCCCGCTCCGATGGGCCCGGTTCGCCAGCCGGATGCCCCGACCTGTCAGGGTCATGGTGTGCGTGGCTCAGGCGGACTGGCTGCTGCTGCGTCGCCAGCCCTGGCGTCTGCTTCAGCTGGGGACCGGCCTGGCCGTCGCGGTTCTGCCCTTCCTGTCCGACTCCGTCAGCAGCCCGCTGCGCGCGATCACCTACCTGACCGGCGGCTGGATCGCGACCCTGGCCGTTGCCGAGCCCGCCCGACAGGCCTGGTTCGACGGTGGTCCCGACGCCTCCTGGCCGGCGCCGCCCTGGACGGTCCGGGTAGGGCACCTGCTCGTGCCGGCCGTCCTCATGGGCTCGTGGTCCGTGCTGAGCCTGGTGCCCGCCATGGTGGCCCTCGGTACCGCGGCGGCCTGGAAGGACCTCGGGGTCGTGGCCGCCCTGGCTCTTGTGAGCGGCTGGGCCTGGGCCGGGGTGGCGCTGCGCTCCGGGTACCGGACGATGCCCGACTTCGCTGCCGGACTCGTCACCTCGCCCATGGGCTCCCTGCCCCCGGGGCTGGTGCAGATGCTCACGGCGGGTCCTGACGCGGCGCTCGTCGGGGCGTTGGCGACGACACTCGTCGCCTGCGCCATCATTGTGCCGACGACGACGGTGCTCTGGATCCAGGCCGCGGCCACCGCCGTCGTCATCCTGTGGGGGATCCGGACCAATCGGTGGGTCTCCTGACGCCCCGATCCGCCTCATACGTGAAAGGACTCACGTCGGTAGTGTGAAAGGAGCCTGGGAATAGCACCGATGTACTGGTAACATTCCTCACTGACCAACCGGGGTTCGCCCCGGTGCGCAAGCGGAGCGATCCCACCTAGGTTCCTTCACGGGAATCGGGTTCATGCAAGGGCCACTGGGCCCTTCACGGTCACCTCTCGGCCACGGCCGAGCGGCAGCCGTGCTCGACTCGAGGCCTCCGACCTGCGTGGCAGGGACGGGGGCCTCTCCTCGTTCCGCAACCATCCGTGACTCAGAGTGAGGAACCGACATCAGCGAGCCCCGTATCAACGAACGGATCCGCGTTCCCGAAGTGCGTCTCGTCGGCCCCAGCGGCGAGCAGGTCGGCGTCGTCCGCGTGGAGGACGCCCTGCGTCTGGCTGAGGAGGCCGATCTCGACCTTGTCGAGGTGGCCCCTGACGCTCGCCCTCCGGTGTGCAAGCTCATGGACTACGGCAAGTTCAAGTACGAGTCGGCCATGAAGGCGCGCGACGCGCGACGCAACCAGGCAAACACCCAGCTCAAGGAGATCCAGTTCCGCCCCAAGATCGATGAGCACGACTACGCCACCAAGCGCGGCCATGTCGAGCGATTCCTCAAGGGCGGGGACAAGGTCAAGTGCATCGTCCGCTTCCGTGGCCGTGAGCAGTCCCGGCCCGAGCTCGGGATCAGGCTTCTTCAGGGCCTGGCCGAGGAGATGGCCGAGCTGGGCACCATTGAGTCCCACCCCCGCCAGGACGGCCGCAACATGGTCATGGTCCTGGCCCCGGTCCGCAAGAAGGCCGAGGTCAAGTCCGATCAGCGCCGCCGCCGCGAGGAGGCCCGTGCCGCCCGCCGTGCCGAGAAGCACGCGGGCCGGGCACCCAAGGGTGCCAAGGTCTCAAGCAAGGAGCCTGCCGGCGAGAACGCCTGAGAGCGCCCGACGGCGCTCCCGACACTCACCTGACACCCAACGACCCACCCCCTCGCCACCGTGAGCGGGGTCCGCAGTCCCGGCGACTACCCGTCCGCCAGGGACCGAGAAGAGGAAATTACCCATGCCGAAGAACAAGACGCACTCCGGTGCCAAGAAGCGCTTCCGGGTCACCGGCAGCGGCAAGCTCATGCGCGAGCAGGCCAACAAGCGCCACCTGCTGGAGGTCAAGTCCTCCCGCCGCAAGCGCAAGCTGTCCCAGGACCAGCCGGTCGCCCCGGCCGACGTCCGCCAGGTCAAGAAGCTGCTCGGTCGCTGACCGCCCAACCCACCAAGGAGTCTCACCATGGCACGTGTGAAGCGGGCTGTTAACGCCCAGAAGAAGCGTCGTTCCGTTCTCGAGAAGGCCTCGGGCTACCGCGGCCAGCGCTCGCGCCTCTACCGCAAGGCCAAGGAGCAGGTCACCCACTCCGGCGTCTACGCGTTCCGCGACCGTCGCGCCCGCAAGGGCGACTTCCGTCGCCTGTGGATCCAGCGCATCAACGCTGCCGCCCGCGCCGAGGGCCTGACCTACAACCGCTTCATCCAGGGTCTTGGCCTGGCCGGCGTGGAGATCGACCGCCGCATGCTCGCCGAGCTGGCCGTCAATGAGCCCGCGGGCTTCAAGGCCCTTGTGGAGGTCGCCCGCAAGGCCCTTCCCGAGGACGTCAACGCCCCCAAGGCCTGATATCGACCAGTAGGCAGATGGTCGACTGATCGACACTTATCAACCGTGGTGCCGCCACCCGATCGGGTAGCGGCACCGCCGTTTCTGCCCGAGGATGTCGTCCTGCTCGCTCTGGGGCATTCAAGTAGCTGTTGCCGCCGACTTCCCCAGGATGACCGAGCGGTTGTGATCGACCGGGGAACCTTGGTGACAGGTTATGATCTGTCTTAGCAGTACTTCAGGCAGGCTCCTAGGAGCTCACCTTGTTGGTGAGTATGGACATGAGTGAGGAGGACATGCCACGCAGAGGACGAGATACCATGCCGGTCTCACTCCCGAGGCCGTTATCGACGCCGCCGTCGAACTGACTCGCATCAAAGGCCTGGAGACGTGGTCATTGCGGGACCTGTCCAAAGAGCTCGGTGTAGCGCCTTCTGCCATCTACCACCACGTAGGTGGTAGAGAGGTCTTGAGTCAACAGGTTGTCAGGCGAGTGCTGTCGATGATCGATGTGCCAACCGTGGTGATGCCGTGGCGAGAGTGGTTTCGCTCGGCGTTGTTCGCGGCTCGTCCGGTCCTCATGAACTATCCGGGAGTCGCCCGTTGGCTCATTCTCCATGGTCCGACGCTCCCTGAGACGGCGCCTATGATCGATTCGGCCGTCGAGTCCCTGAACGAGGCTGGTTTTGGCGAGCGAGTAGGTTTCGTCTGCAGTGCCTTGATCAACGTCGCAATGATGGTGATAGCGACGGCGGATGACCGGTTAAACCATGACGGTGATGGTCCTCGAGACTACGACACTTTCGTCCAGAGCCTTTCCGAGATCGCTCAGGGCAGTCCCGGGGTTGCGCTCATATCGCGTGACGTTGTCTCACAGTTCGCGGGATCTCCGGATGAGGCGGAGGCTGCGCGAGACCTCTACTACCGTTCCCTCCTTGAGGCTCTCATGGATGGGTTCGAGGCAAGCCTGTCCCCTCAGCCGTGAGTGGCAGCCAGTGGTAACGGACTGACGACGACGTCCGTGTTTGACGACTGATCGCGAAGAGACTGCACAGTGGCGATGCGGTGTTGTCTCATGGCTTCTGAGGGGTTCGGGTGTCAGGGTATCTGAGACACCGGCGGGGTGGGTTGCCCGGGCATGGGAGTCACTGGTCGTCTTCCCGGAGAAGGGGCTCGCTTGGTCGCGTCGCCGAAGGGGCACGCTTGGCCACCCCGGTGGTGCTCGACGCGTACTGCACGAGGGTGGGGTGCTCCTGAAGGAGGGTCGGGTGTACTCCACGAAGGGCCGGGGCTCGTGCAGTACGGACAACCCCTGGCCAGTGCCACCCCACCCTCGTGCAGTACAGGCCGGCCCGGGGCGGGAGCGGGCCGAAACCTGGAGCCGGTGCTGATCCGTGACCACCGGGCCCCTGCGCAGGAACCGGAAGGGGGGCCCGGCAGGGGAGGGCGCGGCTGCTGCTGGACCGGGAGCGCCCGGCCCCGCTACCACGACCCCGCAGAGTCGATCAGTCCCGCAGCTCAGTGTCCACAGCGCTGACATTAACGGGACCGACGTCAACACGCCCAGCGGGATTCGTTGGAATGCTGCGGTTTCTCCTCGGCGCGCATCGCCGGTGCAGGGTTAATGTCAGCGTCGTGGACACCGACACCCCACCAGGCCGCATTCCATCGGTCCACCCTCGCCTCCAGGACCACCAACCCACCCCGGGGGCCTGCCCGAGCAAGTGTCTCAGAGGTCTTGACACTCACATGTCTCAGAAGTGAGGACACAGTACAGAGCCCCCGACCTTCGTGGAGTACGCCCGACTGTTGGCCAGTAGCATCCCACCCTCGTGCAGTAGCCGACCCGAAGAGGCTCCGGCCGAGGTCGCCAGCACCGGCGGTGGTGGCGGAGGTCGAAGTTGCGGAGTTTTGACCTTGTGATTGTAACACTGTCACATTAGGCTTGCCTTGTGTGACGCTTCGGGGCCGAAGGAGGTCAGTTCAATGGATGAATCGCTCAGAGAAGATGCAGGTGCTCGTCCTCAGGTGGGTGTCGTGCTGGCGGCCGTCTTCCTGGCATACCTGGGGCAGACAACCCTCAATCCAGTCATCGCCCCGCTGTCTCGTGATATAGGTCTGGCGGAGTGGCAGGTTGGGGTCACTATCAGTGTTGCTGCCGGAATGGTGGTCGTCACCAGTCAGTTCTGGGGCAGGCGCGCCCAGTCATGGGGAAGCAAACCAGTTCTGGCGGCCGCGCTGAGCTTCTGCGCTGTTGCGACGGCGCTCTTCACCGTGGTCGCATTCTTGGGACTGAACGGCGACTTGGCTGGAACGGCCCTGTTCGTGCTGTTCGTCCTGACTCGTGGGCTGCTCTTTGGTGCAGCACTGGCTGCGGTGATCCCGACAGCCCAAACCTATGTCGCCAGCGTGACCTCGCATGAGAAGAGTCGCGTTAAAGGCATGGCGGGTGTAGGAGCGGCTCAGGGAGTCGCGTCGATCGCCGGTGCCTTGGTGGGAGGACTGTTCTCGGCGGTCTCTCTGATGGCGTCGGTCAGCATGGTTCCCATCGTCCTGCTTGTCGGTCTACTCATGGTTCTCCTCTGTCTCCGACGCGAGGATCGCACGGAGCTCATCGCTGAACCCACGTCCGTTCGGCCGACGGATCCTCGAGTCTGGCCCTTTCTGCTGGCCGGTTTTGGCATGTTCACGGCACTCGGGCTTATTCAGGTGGTGACGGGCTTCCTGGTCCAGGACCGTTTGAGTCTGGACTCGAACTCCACCGGGATGATGACCGGTCTTGCCCTGCTCGTGGCCGGAATCGGAATGGTCATCGCCCAGAGCGTTGTTGTGCCTCGCTCGAAATGGGGTCCCGCGACTCTTCTTCGGGTGGGAAGCTTCGCAGGTGCACTCGGTTTCTGCCTGCTCATGATTGACGGCGGTGCAACCCTTCTCATCGTCGCAGTGGCCGTGATCGGTGTGGGAGTCGGACTCGCCATGCCCGGCTATACGGCGGGACCTTCCTTGCTGATGAATCATGATGAGCAGGGAGGTTTAGCTGGCCTGATAGGTGCCACCAATGGGTTGACGTATGTTGTCTCTCCCACTGCAGGAACGGCTATGTATGGTCGGTGGCCACTCCTGCCGATTCTTGTCGGAGGAGTGATTCTGGCCTCCGTCTTCGCGCTAGTGACCATTCATCCACGCTTCAAGAACCTGTCAGCAGGCAGTGCTCCGGAGGCATAGCCGGCTGAACGATATGAGACCGCCCTGACGAGTGCCTCACCCTCCTTCGGTCGGACTCCTTTAGGCTGCGCTCATGAGCCACACCGGTACCGACCCTGAAGAGCTTCTAGATGACACTGCTGAGAGGCCTGCTGCTCGCGGGCCACGGCGCCGCACCGTCAGTGAGGGGCCGGCCGCCGGCCACGAGGTGCTGACCAACCTGGGCTCGGCCCGCGTCTCACGCGTGGCCGGCCTGTCCCGCCGCAACGTCAGGAACAAGCACCGCCGCTTCCTCGTCGAAGGCCCCCAGGGCGTACGTGAGGCGGTCCGCCACGCCTCCGACCGTGTCCTTGATGTCTACCTCACCGAATCCGCCGTCGAGCGCCATGCTGATATCTGGGAGGAGACAGTTGCCGCGCAGCTCTACGTCCACGTCACCAGTGAGCCGGTCATGGACGCCATGAGCGCCGACGCCCAGGGCGTCCTCGCCGTCGTCGCCACTGAGGAGGCCACCGGCTCCGAGGCGCTGGCAGCGGCGCTGGAGGGGGCCAGGCTCGTTGCTGTCCTCACCCAGGCCCAGGACCCCGGAAACGCCGGCACCATCATCCGAGCCGCCGACGCCGCTGGAGCCGACGCCGTCGTCCTCGTACGCGGCAGCGTGGACCCCACCGCCCCGAAGGTCGTGCGCTCCACTGCCGGAAGCCTCTTCCACCTGCCCGTCGTCACCGGGGTGGCCCTCGACGACGCCGTTGCCGCTCTCCACGAGGCCGGACTCACCGTGCTGGCGGCCGACGGGCGCGGGGACTTCGACCTCTTCGAGGCCGAGTCGCTCCTGGAGGCACCCAGCGCCTGGCTGTTCGGCAACGAGGCCCACGGTCTTCCCTCCGAGGCGCTGAGCCGCGCCGACGCCGTCGTCTCCATTCCGGTCTACGGCAAGGCGGAGTCCCTCAACGTCGCGGCCGCGGCAGCCGTGTGCCTCTACGCCAGCGCCCGAGCACAGGCCTGAGGCACGGGCTGCTCTGGGGTGTACCGGCCTTCAGAGCAGCTTGCAGATCGCCTCGGCCGCTTGGCCCGGACCGTCCAGCCCCTTCATGAGGTCGGCCATGCGTCGGGCACGCGAACGCATGACGTCGTCGGCCAGCGTCTCACGCACCAGGGCGGCCCAGTCGGCCTTGCGCGCCTCCTTCTGAGACACGAGCCGGGCCGAGCCGAAGGCCACACAGCGCTGGACGTTGAAGCGCTGCTCGAACTGCAACGGGATCCCGATGAAGGGCCATCCCTGCGCACAGCTGGTCTGCACCGTGCCCTCACCCCCGTGCGTGATCGCCAGGTCCACGGCGTCCCCCAGCTGGTGCACCGGGATCCAGTCGGTGACGTGAACGTTGAGGGGCAGTGTGTCCAGGTCCTCGTCCCTGATGTGGGAACGCACCGGCGCCAGCACCTGACAGTCGGCACGTCCCAGGCCCCGGAGCACGTCCAGGACGAGGTCGCGGTTCCCCGATGAGCCCACTGCGAAGTACACCAGGGGCTTGGGGCCAGCAGCCAGGTCGGCGACGATCTCGGGGACCTCGCCGGGCAGACGGGCGTACACCGGTCCCACCACCTGGTGGCCCTCGGGCATCTCCAGCCACTGGGGCAGCAGGTGCGGAGTGCTGGCGATGAGGTTCAGGTCCGCGGTCAGTCCGGCGAACAGCCCCTGGGGCAGCGAGACGCCGTTGGCTGCGGCCACCTGGTGGAAGGCTCGCGGCAGGGGCGCCCGGGTTCCGGCAATGTGGAGCAGGTGGGCGGCCGCGTCGTCGACTAGGCACTCCTCCGGGGACGTGCGCGGCAGGAAGCCGGTGGCGCCCACCTTGCGCGCAGCCTCCAGGTGCGCCAGCGAGTAGGCGAAGGGCCGTACGAAAACCAGTGGCACGCACTCCGCTCGAGCTGAAATAAACTGGCTGGGAGTTACTCCGATGACGACGGCGTCCGGGCGTAGGCAGCGCAGCAGCACCCGCTCGCTCGCGACCCGCTGGGCGAGCATCTGGGGCGTGAAGGGGTGGCGCAGGCTGCGTCCCTGGTCAAAGGCCAGCGCCTGCCTGCCCTCCTCGTCACTCAGGTACGGAGTCAGGAGACGGAACTCGAAGCCTGCGGCCTTGATGTACTCCGAGTTGCGTCGCGAGAAGCCCGCAAACACGCACTCCACGTCCGAGGGCATGCGCCGAGCCACCTCAATGGCGCGAGTCACCTCGGCAAAGTTGAACGTCTCTGGCGTGAAGAGAACCCGGGACGTATTTTTGCGCACAGCCACCGCGCATCCAGTGGCGCCTTCAGGCATAATCAACTCCCCTTCTGGGAGCGAGGAGGCCCTGCGTGTGGGGTAGCCCTCGACATCCCTCTTATTGCACACCGTGTGCAACTGGAGGAGAGGCTACCACGTTTAATCTTACACGATTGCCATTCTTACGTTGAGGTTGGAATACCGGAAAAATATACGCAAGGTGGATAAGGAGGGTGGGGCAGGTGAGCGGGGATGGGAGGCCGGCCCCGGCCAGTTCTCAGCAGTCATCCTCAGTCGCTGTGCCCGACTGATCGCTCTGCTCGCTTGCCTGGGCGACCGCCTGGCCGTGAGAGGGGACTGGCGCCGGGACCTGGGGCGGGATCTCCTCACTGCCCTGCTGCGCCTCGGACACCAGGCTCTGCAGTGCCTGGGCGGACATGTTCGTGATGGTCTCCTGGCTGATCTCGGGATGATCCAGCCAGGCCAGGCACAGGGCGATCATTGTGTTGATCCACACTTCGGCCGCGAACATAGCGCGCTCATCGGGCTCCATGATTCCCAGGAACATGAGTACGAGGCGCTCGTAGCGCTCGAAGCTCGTGGCCAGCGCGGCCGCAATCTCCGGGTCCTGGTCAAGGCCTCCTGTGTGCAGGGCCCGGAAGCTGTCGGGCCGGGCTCTCACATAGCCGGCGAAGGTGGAGATCGCCCCCTTCAGCGTCGGCTCGATCTGCTGCTCCACCAGACCGTGAAGGTGAAGGATCTCGTGCTCCACGATGGCTCGGGCGAAGGCGGTCTTGGAGGGGAAGTAGTGGTAGAAGAGCGTGCGCGATACGCCTGCCCGCTTGATGATCTCGTTGACGTGGGTGCGGTCGAGGGTTCCCTCCGCGAACAGCTCGACACCGACTCTCACTAGCTCCTCCCGGCGCTGCTCGGGCTGGAGTCGGCGGCGCGGATCGGCTGCATTCGCAGGGCTCATGCGGATGAGACTACGACCGGGCGGTCGACTTGCGCAGTTAGGCACTCTGTACGGCGTGTGACCATGATCCCACAGGGGTATTTTTCTGAGACTTAGTTGCCCCCTCGGTCACAGGCGGTGCTAGTCTCCCTGACGAAAGGTCGTAACTACGGCAACCTGCTACCCGCGAGCGACCCGATCCGTGGGCGGTTCGGCGTCTCGAGGTGAGCAGGGACTCTTGGACGGGTCTTCTCAAGATCTGAGCCGTCACGAGCGAGGAGGAATGCGGTGCGCATGTGGATGTGTTGCTGTCGATGAGACAGAAATCGCTCCCATATCCACGTTGAGACGAGGTACTTGTGACCGCATCCGCACCCTCTCCTGATCAGGCAGTCGAAGACCGCACGGCAAGTCCCCAGCGCGACGTCGAAGACGACGTCCTGGTGCGTGTCAGTCACGTCACCAAGTACTACGGACGTTTCAAGGCGCTCGACGACGTCTCGCTTGACATCCACCGCGGCGAGGTAGTGGCCGTCATCGGCGCCTCCGGCTCGGGCAAGTCGACCCTGTGCCGTACTGTCAACCGCCTGGAATCGATCCAGGAGGGCGAGATCGAGATCGACGGTATCCCGCTGCCCCAGGAGGGCAGGGCGCTTGCGCAGCTGCGCGCCGAGGTGGGGATGGTCTTTCAGTCCTTCAACCTCTTCCCGCACCGAACCGTGCTGGACAACATCACCCTGGCACCCGTCAAGGTGCGCGGTATCCCTCCGGCGAAGGCCGAGGCCCGCGCCCGTGAGCTGCTGGCCCGCGTCGGGCTGGAGGACCAGGCCGGCAAGCGACCCTCTCAGCTCTCCGGAGGTCAGCAGCAGCGGGTCGCCATCGCTCGCGCCCTGGCCATGGATCCCAAGGTCATGCTCTTCGACGAGCCCACCAGCGCCCTGGACCCGGAGATGATCAACGAGGT
>CAUVMS010000031.1:0-23348 GCA_963552815.1 uncultured Actinomyces sp.
TGCCATCGCGCCGCTGTCGCCCAGGTAGTACCAGGTCCCGCCGATCTGCTGCCAGTCGACGGCCATGGCGCCACTGCTGTTGAAGTAGTACCAGGTCCCGCCGATCTGCTGCCAACTGGTGGCCATGGCACCGCTGCCGTTGAAGTAGTACCAGGTGCTGTCGATCTGCTGCCAGCCGGTGGTCATCGCGCCGCTGTCGCCCAGGTGGTACCAGGTCCCGCCGATCTGCTGCCAGCCGGTGGCCATGCTGCCATGCTTGCTGAAGAGGTACCAGGAGCCTCCGATCTGCTTCCAGCCGGTTGCCATCGCGCCCGAGTTCTCGAGGTAGTACCACCTTCCGCCATCGGAGATCCAGGTGTCGGAGAGCTGGGCTCCGTTGGCCTGGAAGTAGTGCCAAGAACCGCTGATCTGCTGCCAGCCGGTGCTCATGACCCCGTCGTCGCTGAAGTGGTACCACTCCGCCCCGACCTTCACCAGACCGACGGCTCTGATGCCGTTAGCGTCCACGTAGAACCACTTGCTGCCCAGGTGGAGCCATGTATTCGTGGCGATGGCGCCGGAGCTCTGGACGTAGAAGCTGCCCCCGTCCTGCTCGATCCACCGGTTGGCCTGCATGACGCCGTCGCTGTCGAAGAAGTAGTCGACGCCGTCGACCTCCCGCCTGCCTGTCATAGCGGCGCCGTAGTAGTCGACGTAGTACCAGTTGTCGCCCTGGTGCAGCCAGGTCTCGGTTCGTAGGGCGCCGTCAGTGCCGAAGTAGTACTTGAGGTTGCCCCAGGTGATCCAGGTGTCGGTCTTCTTGACGCCGTCCTCGTAGAAGTACTGCTTGCCGTTTTCTTCCCGCCATTCTCTCTTGGGCTCGGCGGGCGGATCCGAGGGCTTGTTCGAGGGATCCGCCGTGGGATCGGGGGCGGTTGTGGGCGGGGGATCGGTCGGTGCTGTGCTCGGCGCATTGGTCGCTGAGGGAGTGGAAGGATCTGCTGCGGGGGCCTCGGTCGGGGCGGCCGGGGCTTCCGAGGTGGCAGCCGGCGGGGCTGTCGGCTGCTCGGCGACGACGTCGCTGCTGGGGCTGGGGGTGGGATCATCGGCCATGGCGGCGGGACCGGCAAGTCCCATGAGCGTCATCGCTGTGAGTGTGCCGATCAGAGACCGGCAGGAATACTTCATGACATCCTCCTTGAGGGCATGGTCCTCATTCGTGTGAACGATGCATCCACTACTGCCTATCGGCGCGTACTCCTCGTCGAGTGCGCGCGTCGGGATGGGTGCCAAAATATTCTACGGCAGGGATGCTTCGGCAAGAGGGACGAATGGCCCCCAAAGATAGTCTCGGCTTGATAAACGCACGTTCGTCTCGTTAGAAATATGGTAGCGAGAGCGAAGTGATGTGTGACTGGAGGGCTGTTCTACTACTTTTGTCGGATGACACTCTACTTCAGTCTGATCGAATGTGTCGAGTTCTATACGTAAATAACAATGCGACAACAAGTTTGGGCCACGTGTCAAAAGTTGTAGGGGAGAGCTTGAGTGAAATCTAGAGGATTATTTATAGGATTGATGGTCGGATCTGCCATTCTTCTGTGGTGCGCGAGTGGCTCAGTGTCCATGCCGCAAACATGACTGGTTCCACAGCTGATGTGGCTGGTGGGAAGCCCCTGGAATCATGCGGTTCTCACTCGGCTGCCGATGTCTCTGTGGCACTCATGTCCGCTGTGGGGGCGCCGGTCGCCACCAATCCACCCCTGTTGACAACCATCGCGACAAGCCCCATGAACAAGTTTCCTTGACATAGCAGTCAGATGGTGCGCTGTCGAGAAAGATGTGACGATCTTCCCGCTCCGACCGGAGTGGCCCGTACATTTCTCAGAGTTTCTGGGCTCTCTCAAGTCCTTGGCATCCACCCGTCCGTGGGCCGCGCGAGGGTGTGCTGGGACAACGCGGAGGAGGAGTCATTCACTGCTGCCTTGAAGAATGCGAGGGAGTACAGGACGGTGTGCCTCATGAAGGAAAAGGCGATTGAGGGTGTTGCCTCCTGGGACGACCTGAGACAATCATCTCCGCTTTCACTTAGTCGTAGGATATCTTGCCACTGGCAAGGTTGAGCAAAAATTTCTAGGCCTAACCAAAACGGCCTGAGGCTCGAAACAAACGATGTCCGAAAACTTCCAGTAGTCCTGTGGGGCCCCGCGAACACGTTCGCTGGGGCCCCACAGGACTGGATCTCAGCCACTCGCCAGTGAGGCGAGCCAGCTGAGGCTCATTTGTGGTGTCTGCGGTCAGGTCACCGCTTGGCGGCCCGGAAGCCGGCAGCCACCGCCTGCGCGTCGGTGGAGAAGCATGCCTCGGGCTTGGTCTCGTCGTAGGACTGGTTCCACCGGTGGTGGTAGATCATGCTGCTCGCGTTGCCCTTGATCGGGGCCCAGTCGGGGCAGCTGTAGCCCCCGTTATTGACGGTGATCCACCGACCGTTGCCGCCGAAAGTGTAGGTCCAGCCATCGATCGTTCTGATGGTGCTGACCAGCATCGCGCCGCCGCCATCAACGTAGAAGGTGCCCTCGATCCACTTCATAGTGG
Organism: uncultured Actinomyces sp.; assembly: GCA_963552815.1. Lineage (GTDB taxonomy): Bacteria > Actinomycetota > Actinomycetes > Actinomycetales > Actinomycetaceae > Actinomyces. The sequence goes on from CAUVMS010000031.1 coordinate 2,575, forward strand.
CCATGGCGCCGCCACTGTTGAAGTAGTACCAGGTGCCGCCGATCTGCTGCCAGCCGGTCGCCATGGCCCCGCTACCACCCAGGTAGTACCAGGTGCCGCCGATCTGCTGCCAGCCGGTCGCCATGGCGCCGCCAGCGCCGAGGTAGTACCAGGTGCCGCCGATCTGCTGCCACCCGCTGGCCATGACACCACTGCCGTGGAAGTAGTACCAGGAGCCGCCGACCTGCTTCCAACCGGTGGCCATGGCGCCGGTCCCGTCGACGTAGTACCAGTGGCCGTTCGGCGAGATCCACTTCCCGGTGGCCATGGCGCCGGAGCCCTCGAGGTAGAACCACTGTCCGCCGTCGGAGACCCAGGTGCTTGAGCGCATGGCGCCAGTGGTGTCGAAGTAGTACCAGGAGCCGTCGACCCGTGCCCAGCCGGTAGTCATGGCCCCGTTGCCGCCCAGGTAGTACCAGTGACCGTTCGGTGCGATCCAGCCGGTGCTCATGACGCCGTCGTTGCTGAAGTGGAACCAGGTGCCGCTGATCTGCTTCCAGCCGGTGGCCAGGTCGCCAGTGGCGTTGGCGTAGTACCAGTGGTCGCTTACTTGCTTCCAGGTGCTCGCGGTCATCGAGCCGTCGTTGTTGAAGTGGTACCAGTTCGCCCCGACCTTCACTAGACCGATGGCTTTGGCGCCGACGTCGTTGGCATAGAACCATGTGTCGCCCAGGTGCAGCCACATGTTGGTGGCGATGGCGCCGGAGCCCTGGACGTAGAAGCTGACTCCGTCCTGGTCGATCCACTGGTTGGCCTGCATGACGCCGTCACGGTCGAAGTAGTACTCGGCGTTGTCGACATTCTGCCTGCCCGTAAGAGCGGCACCGTGGGCATCGGCGTAGTACCACTTGCCTTCCAGCTGCAGCCAGGTGCTGGTCTGTAGAGCGCCGTCGGCACCGAAGTAGTACTTGCGTCCTCCGTTGGGAACCCAGGTGTTGGTCTTCTTGACGTCGTTCTCGTAGTAGTACAGCTTGCCGTTCTCCTCCCGCCATTCTCTCTTGGGCTCAGCAGGCGGGTCAGAGGGCTTGTCCGAGGGGCTGGGGTCCGCGGAAGGCGCGGCACTCGGTGTCCCACTCGGGGAGGCGACGGGCGCGGGAGACTCGGAGGGCTGGGCGGAGGGGGCTTCGCTTGCCGGGGCGGCTGCCGGGGGAGCGGTGGGAGCGGCTGTGGAAGCCTCGCCAGGGGCGGCCGGCGGGGCTGCTGGTTGCTCGGCGACGACGTCTCCTGCCGGGGGTGTGGTTGGCTCTTCGGCTAGAGCGGCGGGGCTGGCGAGTCCCATGAGTGTCATCGCTGCGAGCGTGCCGACTAGGGATCGACAGGAACGCTTCATCATTTCCTCCTTGAGGGTGCGGCCCTCAATCGTGTGAACGGTGCATCCACCACTACCGATCGGTGGGGAGTCCTCGTCCGGCTTGCGCGTCGCAGTGGGTGCCGCAATATTTTACGGCGCAACTGCCTCAATATGACGGCCGAAATTCTCCTGAAAAGTTGCGGTTGAGTGAAGGTCTGAAATTGCCTGGAAAGAATATTTCTGGCCCGCTGTCTGGCTGCCTATGTCAGTCACTCCTGTGAGGCGACAGCGACGTCTCTGTACTGCCCTGAAGGGTAAGGCTGAGTGAATGGATAGACCCTTGATCGTTTCGGCGTCATTCTGAAGGGAGGAGGGGAGTAAGGATGGGGAGTTTCTGGCGATGTCGGTCACGGAAATTTGTGAACCAGTAAGAGGTGGCAGTGAGCGAGGAAGTCTTTGTTGCTCTTTAAAAGTATCGTGTGGACTGAGTTCCTAAAGTGCCTGCAAATTCGTCCTAGGTTGCCTGGAAGCGGGACCTGTTGCTACGAGCAGGCTAATCTGGCGGCGTCTGCTGCTGTTGGTGCCTGAATCTGGGCGGTCCAGGCGCCGATTGCAGTCTCCAGTCGGTGCCGACCGGGCATGACGGCAACGGGCTCTCGTCGCCCCTCTCTCGTTGTCCCAATGACGGTGAACCAGGTGGGCCTGCCGAGGCGATAGAGCAACTCGGTTCCTTCGGGCTCCGCTGCCAGATGATCCATGACGACGTCGAGTGCTGCTCTCCAGGTCTGCATCTCGATCCCTGTCTCGGCGTGCGCGCGCAGGAGATCCGCGACGAGCAGCATGATGTCGTCTCGATCGGCGCCGTTCGTGGGGTGCCAGTGCTTGCCGATGATGGCGGCGAGGCGATCGGCATGTTCGAGCACTGCCGTCTCGGCTTCGGTTGCAATGTCGCGTGGGTAGGTCACAGCGGACTCCTTCGAATGAATGAGTTCATTCTCTGGGGTCGTCTGTAGCTTGTTGGAAGCTTCTGGGGTGCCTATCTGGACGCTCGGGTCTCTATCTCAAGGAATTGCTGGAAGTGCTTGGTAAGGCGGTCGCCGTCGGGGTGTAGCCGTTTGGAGCTGGGTACATGCGTGAGGGAGCGTCCGTCGAACTTCAGCAGTCCCGTTGGGAGGTGAGTGGTCTCGATGCTCTTGGCGCGCGTCGCCACATGAATACGGCGATCGGCGTCGATGCCGAGGAGATGGCGATCGTAGGCGGTGTGGTGGAGCCTGCATAAAGCCAAACCGTTGCTGACTTCGGGGATGCCGGCTTCCTCGGAGTCAGCGATGATGTGTGAAGCCTCAAGGAGTTGTGCGTGCGGAAGATCGCAGACGGCACAGGAAATCTTGTATGCGCTGAGCACATGCTCCCGGAAGTCGTGCTGGTGGATGCGTTCCTTCGTCCACCTGGAAACGTACTTCTTCTCAATTTGCCTCGGGTTCGCGTGGTTCGAGTCGGGTGGTGCTGTCTCGTCGATGGCAATGATGAACTCTGCGTTGCGATCATCGATGCCGACGATATAGGCGGGGAAGCGGGCATAATAAAATAGGGTGGATGGGGATGGCTTCACTCCCACGAGCCAAGCGAGTGGGTAGTTGCGCCTCGCGGCTACTTTCATCGCGTCATTTGCCCACTTCTTCGTCTCTGAGAACTTGTAACGAAGTAATCCGCTGTCGTCGATCCTGTCGGCGTACGGCGCTTCTTTTCCAGGGGTTGGGGCTGCGGTTTTGAATGTCAGTGCCGCAGCAAAGGGTTGTGGCTTCCAAATTCCCTGAGATTGGTGGGTGAGTCGAAAGTGGTGGCCGTGCCAGGAGAACCCGTCCATTAGTTCTTTGTGGGTTAAAAGCTCGTGGCCGCTCACTTGTTGTGCCTCGAACCACTGCATGGCGGCGAAATGTGCGTCGCGCTCCTCTTCAGGAGTGAAAATGTCCCTGTCCATGGTGGCTTCTCTCATGAAATGAGTGGTTGAGAGATGAGATGCGCCCACCCGCGGTGGCAGGGCGTCGGCGGAAGTATAGCGTGCTGCAAAGATGATGGGTGATCCGGGTCTGCTCGACAAAGGGTAGGGGTGGGAGCGTCCTCACTCGCTCCCACCCCTGGCTTTGATAGGCGGCGGCTGGCTCGTACTCGTAGCGTCTCGATCGTCACGCATCCGCCGACACCAGCCGGATGATGCCAGCCATCTGAGCGGCCGTCGCCCAGCCCAGGATGGTGAGTCCAGCGGCGGTAACATCCGCCTGCGGCGTGCCCGCCGTCACCCAGATCTGGCCCGCCTGGCCCGGGAGCCAGCGGGCTGCGTCGCCCAGGAACACGGCCATCTGCGGTGCCAGGATCACCAGCACCACGGCCGCCGTCGACGCACCGATGACGCTGTGCAGCGCCGCACCGAGCCCGACCGCCAGCAGCAGCACCGCCGTCAACCAGACCACGGTCCTCCCGCCGGCCCACAGCGCCGCCGTCGACGTCGTCGGGCACGCCTCCAGGCTCGCCCCGACCAGGACGCTCGCCGCCACCAGTCCCGTACCGGTCAGCACCATGAGTCGTGCCGCCACCAGCCGCCCTCGCGCTGGCGTCACCAGCAGACTCGTCATGCCCTGAGCCGTGGAGTGCTCGGCGCCCGCCGCGGTCACACCGGCCGCCACGAAGCCGATCTGCACCGCCAGCGTCCACATTGGAGCGATCTCCTCGAATCCGAAGACCCGCCCATCCACCACGTTCTGCAGGACCGACATCACGGTGGCGACCGCAGCCGCGCCCGCCACCGCTGCCGAACACCACATCGCCGGCAGTGTCACCACCTTCAGCAGCTCCGCGTGCAGCGCCCACCCCCAGGCTGTCGTCACCCCTACGGTAGCCCTCACCCTGCTGATCGCACCGGCTCCGCTCATGCGTCCCGCCTCATCCACACCCAGCAGCACACCGCCGCGCACCCGCCCGCCCACGCCGCGCAGACGGCGGCCGCCATCGGGATCGACAGCAGCTCCACGAGCCGGTCGTAGTTGAGCGTTGTCGGGTTCGCAATGAGCCGCACCGCCGCCGTGTCCGGCAGGAACCGGGCCGTATCAGTAGACCTGATGAGCAGCACCCCCGGCGAGATCATCGTCGACATCGCAACGAGGACCGTCATCGACACCAGCGCGCTGCGTGTCGCCATCGCCAGTGCCATCGACGCCATTGCCGAGAACACCCACCACGTCAGGATCCCTGTCAGCATCCACCACGGCACCGGGTCGAAGGACACCCAGGTTCCCAGCAGGTACTTGCACAGCGAGAAGACCGCCGCTGACGCCACTGCCAGCAGCGCCGTCGCCGCAACCAGCACCACGATCAGCTTCGCGGCTACCGATGCCCCGCGCCGCGGTTGCACCAGCATTGTCGTCGCCACCTGCCGCGGAGCGCTGGAGGCCCCGCTCATGCGCGGATCGCTCGCGTACTCGCTGACCACGACGCTCACTGCCAGCACCACGATCCCCGTCGTCCCCACGTACAGCCCGATGACGCCGACGTCGTTCAGCCGTGCCAGCGCCCCAGGGTCACTGGCCGCCAACCGCGCCGCCAGGTCATGATCCGTGTAGTACTCGATCAGGATCGGAAGGACGATCGCCAGCACCGCCCCCAGCCAGGCCCCTGGTAGCCCCGCCATCTTGAGTGCCTCCGCCTTGAGGGAGCGCGCCAGCGCCGTCGCTGCGCTCATGAACGGACCCCTTCCTCGCGTCCGGCCCGGCCTGCCCGACCGCCGGCCTCACCCCCGGTCGGGGCAGTCAGCGAGAAGAACGCCTCCTCCAGGCTCTTGTACCCCGCTGCGACCTCCTCCAGCGTCCCGGCCGCCCGCACCCGCCCGCCGGCGATGACCACGACGTCGTCGGCCATCTCAGCCAGCTCGGCCAGAACATGACTGGACAGCAGGACCGTGCCCCCGGCGTCGGCCCGCTGCCGAAGCAACCTGCGAATCCACCGGATCCCCTCCGGGTCCAGACCGTTGACCGGCTCATCCAGGACCAGCACCTCCGGGTCGCCCAGCAGCGCCGTCGCCAGCCCCAGGCGCTGTCCCATTCCCAGGGAGAAGGTGCGCACCCGCCGCCCGGCCGCCTCACTCAGCCCGACGACGTCGAGCACCTCGGCCACCCGGCGCCGCCCGATCCCCGCACCCGAGGCCACCCATGCCAGGTGACTGCGGGCCGTGCGCGAGGGGTGCGCGCCCGAGCCGTCGAGCACCGCCCCCACCGTGCGCAGCGGCTCGCGCAGCTCGCGATAGGGACGCCCATCGATGAGCGCGGTTCCGCCGTCGGCCCGGTCCAGGCCCAGCAGGCACCGCAGGGTCGAGGACTTTCCGGCGCCGTTCGGCCCCACGAAACCGGTGACGCGGCCCGGTCGCGCCTCCAGGCTCACGCCGTGAAGCACCTCCCGCGAACCGTGTCGCTTGACGAGGTTCTCGATACTGATCATGGGCCAACTCCAGCGCGCCCGGCCGCGGCGCACATCGGCCGCCGGGCCGACTCCGCGCCGCCACCTCAGACCCGGGTCCGTCAGACCCTGGTTCGATGACCCGCCCGAGCCGTCTTCCTAGACTGGCCGCGTGCCTGCCCCAGATGTCCCACCGCGCCACTCGCCGCTCGGGCGCGCCATCACCGGGCTGACTGTGGTTGTCGTTGGCATGGGTGTCCTCGTCGGCTTCTCCCCGGATCCTTCCCGGCGCGCCCAGCTGACGATGCTGCTCGTCATGGCCGCCCTCGTGGTCGTCTCCCTGTGGCTACGGCGGCGCGACCGCCGCGCCTACGAGCGCCGCCTGGCGCAGGAGACCGCCGCGCGCGCCGTCGCCGAGGACCGCCTCGTCATCGCCCGCGAGCTGCACGACGCCGTCTCCGGCAGCCTCGGCGCCATCACCGTGCGCTGCGCCGTGGCCCAGCGCCTCGAGACCACCCCCGACGGACTGCGCGGCGCGCTCAGCGACGTCGAGGCCGCCTCCCGCGAGGCCACCGACGCACTGCGGCGCATGCTCGCCGTCCTGCGCGACGAGCACACGCCCCCGACGCCCGGAGTTCTGGCGGCGGTCTCGGCTGCTACGGGTACCTCTGTGGTCGGCGCGGATGCAGCAGGCGCACCGGGCGGTTCGGGACCCTGGCCAAGTGAGAAGCCACCTGAGGGGCTCGCGGCCAGTCTCGCCGAGGTCGTCGACCGGGCTCGACGCTCCGGCGTCACGGTCGAGGTCGATGCCGACACCGCCGCAGGTGCAGAAGCGAGCACAGTCCCAGGTGCGGCCGACCCTGCCGAAACGACGGATGAGGGGACTCGTGGCTTCCCCACCTTGACCGGCCTCTCCATCCCAGTGAGCCGGACCGCCGTCCGGGTCGTCGCTGAGACCCTGGCCAACACGGCCCGCCACGCCGGCCCCACGCGCGCCCGCGTCATCCTTCGGCGGGCGCCGGAGCAGCTGCGCATCGCCGTCGTCGATGACGGCCCGGCCCCCGGCTGGGCGCCCCGCCCCGGGGCCGGGCAAGGACTGCGCGGACTCCATGAGCGCCTGGCCGCACTCGGCGGGACCCTGACTGTCGGCCCCCGCGCCGACGCCCCCGGCTTCGCCGTCGAAGCGGTCATGCCCGTTCCGGTCGCCGCTGCCGCCCGGGCCGCCGGCAGCACCGGGCGCCCCGATCGCAGCGCGGGACCAGGGCACCGACCCGTCAACGAGCCACCGAGTACCGGACCCGGGAGCGGAAGGGCGACCCATGACTGAGACCACCAGCGCGCCGACCGGCAGGGCCGACGAGACTCCTGGCGCCTCCATCCGGGTGCTGATCGCCGAGGACCAGGCCCTCCTGCGCACCACGCTGGCCACCCTCCTTCAGGCCGAGCCCGGCATGAGCGTCGTCGGCCTGGCCGAGGACGGCGCCCGCGCGGTCGCCCTGGCCGCCGAGCTGCGTCCCGACGTCGTCCTCATGGACATCCAGATGCCGGGCCTCACCGGCATCGAGGCCACCAGTCGGATCTGCGCCGACCCTGCGCTCGCGGCCACGCGCGTCCTCATCCTCACCATGTTCGAGATCGACGACTACGTCCTGGGTGCCCTGCGTGCCGGCGCCTGCGGCTTCCTGCTTAAGGACACCGACCCGCAGTCCCTTGTCGACGCCGTGCGCACCGTCCACGAGGGCCAGTCGCTGCTCAGCCCCCGAGTGCTGGCGCGCCTCGTGGCCCGCACTCCGCGCACGGCGTCGGTCGGAGCCCCCGGCAGCCCCCGGGCCGACGACGTCAAGGCCCTCACGCCCCGCCAGCGCGAGGTCCTCCTACTCATCGCCCGGGGCCTGTCCAACAGCGAGATCGAGGCCGAGCTCGGCATCACCCGACCCACCTGCCGCAGCCACATCACTGCGCTCCTGGCCCGCCTCGGTGCCCGCGACCGCGCCCAGCTCGTCATCGCCGCCTACGAGTCCGGCCTCATCGGCCCCCACTGAGGTTCACTGGGGTGATCTGGCTCGAGTTCGTACCTTAAGGCTCGAGGTCGTACCCTCTACCCCTCGAACGCTCGCCCTCAGGTGCGAACGCGATGGCGGCAGCGCCGTGCCGTCGGGGGTGACGTCGGCACATCGCCTCCAGGGGCACGGCTATCCGGGGAGCACCCCGCCGGGAGATCCCGGCCAGTCGGTCTCACCCTCGCTCGGTGAAGACCAGCCTGCGCTGCGCCACATAGCTGGCCACGTAGATGGCCCCGTCACCGAGGATCTTGGCGATCCCCAGCGGGATCCCGATCGCGGTGAGCGCCTTGAGCATGACGTAGCTGGCCGCCAGCAGGCTCAGCGCCAGGATCACGTAGCGCACCGCCGTACGCACCACGGTGCCTCGCCGGGCCCGGAAAATGCGGCGGTTCATGAAGAAGTTCGCGGTCCCGGAGATCAGCCGCGCCCCCACGACCGCCGCCAGCAGGTTGCCGGTCATCGCGAAGACGACCATGACACCCAGCCAGTCGATCCCGAAGCTCGCCAGCGACGCCCCCGTGAACCGCAGCAGGGGGGCGTAGATCCGCGCCGAGTCCCGCAACGGCCGGAAGTGGGAGGAGGTGTTGCCCGGCTCGTAGACCGTGGCGATCTCCACCTGCTCCACCACCAGCCCCAGCTCGTGGGCGCGCAGCAGGGCGGAGAGCTCGTACTCGTAGCGGTCCCCGGGCACGCTCTGCAACCAGGTCAGGTGCCCGGCGGGGTAGCCGCGCAGGCCCGTCTGGGTGTCGCCCAGCTTCCAGCCGGTCGCGCTGCGGAACAGCAGGGCGGTCACGTCGTTGCCGATCCGGCTGCGCAGCGGCACCACCCCGGTGAACCGCCGCACCCCCAGGGTCATGTGTCCCGTCTCGCGCACCTTCGCGGCCACGGCCTCGATGTCCGACGGCGTGTGCTGCCCGTCGGCGTCGGCGCACACCACGTCCGCATCGGGCCAGGTGGCGGCCGCGTGGGCCAGACCCGTGCGAAGAGCCTGCCCCTTGCCCTGGTTGACCGGGTAGCTGACCACCTGGGCTCCGTGGGCTCGGGCGGCGGTGAAGAACGGCGCGTACTGCGGCCCCGAACCGTCGTCGACGATAAGCACCGCGCAGTCCCGGCGCGCCCCGCGCAGTCGGGCCACGAGCTCGGCCAGGCGCTCATCGGGCTTGTAGGCCGGGACGAGAACCACCAGCGTCACTGCCGTCAGAGGGTGCGGAGCGATGGTGGCGCGCGGTGCGACCCGATTGACGGCGGTACGGTTCGCCGGGGCAATGACGCGCGGCAAAATGTGCGGCGAGGTCTGAAGGGCTGTGTCGGTGCCGTTCATCTCAGGAGCCGTTCGCGATGTAGAGGATGTCGGAGGTGTCGCGCTCGCCCCCGTTGGAGGGCTGGTTGATGATCGAGCCGTTGAAGTACATGGCCGACGAGCCGCCGCCGTCGATGTTGTAGGCGCAGGCGCACCCCAGGTCAGCCATGATCTGGGCGAGCTCGGTCATCGTCACGCCGCGCGAGTAACCCTCGCTGCGGCCGTCGACGACGACGAGCTTGAGGTGGTTCGTCTCCACCCACCCCACGGCGGTGCGCGGCTGCTTGCCCTGGATGGAGTGGTTGCCGACGTTCGTGTCGACCTCGACCTGGTCGATGCCGGAGAGCACCTGGCTGTTGTTGACCAGCGCAGGCCCGAAGGACAGCGTGTTCCACACGCCCGCGTCCAGGAGCGTCTGGGCGTTGGTGGTGGTCTCGTCGTAGACCTCGACGCGCCCGTCGGTGTAGAAGGCCATGCCGTCACGCTTGCCGCTGTCGCGGTAGACGACGCCGTTGCGGATGAGGATGCCGTCGCTGCGGAAGCCGTAGTAGTCGCCGTTGATGGCCAGGACCGCGTCGTGCTCGGAGGCCATCGTGGTGGGCTTGGCAACGATGTTGGTGCCGTAGGAGTTGTTGGCGAAGGCGCTGCGCAGGTCGGTGGCGTTGGTGAGCGTGACGTCAGCCACGTAGTAGGTGACGGTGTCGCTGCCCGATCCGGTGGAGACCTGCTGGATCTCGATGCTCGTGTTGGACGAGGAGTAGGAGTTCTCTGCGACCGTCACGTTGGTGGCCGGGGCGGCCGAGGAGCCGGCGACGGCGTTGTGGGCCTTGGCCTCTAAGGAGGTGACGTCGCCAACCTCGACGTGGTCAATGACAAACCGGTTGAGCGCCCAGGCGCTGGTGCCGGTGGCGGCCAGGCCCAGGACGGCGGCGCCGCCCAGGAGGAAACGGCGGCGCGGGTGCTTGCGGGACTTCCTGGAGCGGTCGGGCCGGCCGGAGCGGTGATCCTGGCCCGCCTGGGGCGGCTCGGCCGGGTTGAGGGTGTCGGAGCTGTGCATGGCTCAACCGTGTCGGCCCCGTGTATGTCAGGCGTAGGTTGTCCTTGTGGGTCTCCTGTGAAGCCGTGGAGTCCGGAATGGCACGGGAAAGTGACGCCGCGTCAGATGTCAATACTTCCGGAAGTTGAAATCCTCGTGCCGAGATGGTCCCTGAAGTGCATCCCTGAGGTCCGGCCCGGGCCTACAGTGGTGGGAGGCGTGAGCGATCGGTGCCCGCGACGTGAGTCTGCGAAGAGGGGAGACAGCCGTGTTATCGGGTCGGAACCGACGTGTTTTCCTACTATTCATCGTGGTGCTCAACATCGTGGTCACGGTCCTGTCTGTCCGACGAGGAGACACGACGATCGCGATCATCTTCGCTGCCGCTGCGGCGCTCGTCCTGTATCAGCTGGTCCGTCTATCCACCGGCGGCAAGGATGATGACCGGGACGACCGGACGCCCCCGAGCTCATGAGCGCCGTCGGCGACGACGCCCGCCTCCTTGAGGTCGAGGGCCTGTCCGCTTGGTACGAGCGCGACCGCCCGGTCCTCACCGACGTCTCCTTCGCCCTCGAGGCCGGCGAGGCCGTGGGCCTCATCGGCCTCAACGGCGCCGGCAAGACCACGATGCTCACCTCCCTGTGCGACGTCCACCGCGGAGTGCGCTTGAGCGTCCTGCGCTACCGGGGCCGGGACGTGCGTCCCGGTGACGAGCGCTTCAAGGCCGCCCGCTACCTCAGCCTTGCCGACGACTCCTCCTTCCCCACCTGGAACCTGGAGGCCTTCATCGGCTTCCTCGAGCACGCCTACCGCCTGCGCCCGGACCGCGGCCGCCTCAAGGATCTGATCGAGGGCTTCGACTACGGCCGTTACCGGGCCACCTCCTTCTCCCGCCTCTCCAGCGGCTCACGTAAGAAGGCCAACCTCATCGCCGCCTTCTACCTGACCACGCCCCTCCTCTTCCTGGATGAGCCCGTCGACTTCCTCGACTTCACCGCCACCGAGTTCCTGTACCGCAGCATCAACGACGCCGCCGCATCCGGCCGCTCGATCCTGCTCAGCTCCCATATCGCCGAGTCCTTCACCCGCTGCACCCGGCGCCTCTACGTGCTCTCCGCAGGCCGGATGGCCGGCCCCTTCACCACCCCCGAGGACTCCGATGCCGTGGCGGCGCTGGTCAGTTAGCCGGGCCGCCCTGCGGGCGGTGACCGGGCAGTTCGTGGGGCGCCAGAGCGTCCTGAGCGCTGCCATCCTGTGCGCCCTGGCTGTCTGGTTCGGGGTGTCGGCCGACCTCCGCGTCAACCCGCGCGTCGCGGTCACCGGGCTGGTCCTGGCCACCGTCGGCCTGAGCGCAACGATCGCCTCGGGCTGGATCGGCTCCGGGCGCTGGGACGACCTGGCCCGCTTCCCACTCCGACGTGACGAGCTCGCCCGAGCCACCTACCTCGTGGCCAACGCCGTCATCCTCCTCGAGGCGGTCGCGCCCATCACCCTATTCGTCCTGCTGGCCGACAGCGGCAGAGGTGGCCCGAGCTCCGAGGTGGGCATTGTCGCGACGACGGTCGTGGAGATGATCGTCGTCGGGCTTGGAGCCTCGTCGCTGGGGCTGACCCTGTGGGCGGGGACGAGGGTCGGGCTGCGCTGGGCGGCCGCTGGGGCTCTCGCCGTCGGGACGCTCCTTTGGTGGCTCGCGCCCGCGGCCTCGGCCCTCCTCCTCATGACCTGCGCTCTGGCTGCGATCGCGTATCCCCATGATCTGCGGGCGCGCCGCAGGCAGGTGGGAACCGTTGGGGGTGGCCGCCTCAGCCTGGTTCTGGGCGAGCTGACGACCGTGCGCACCACGCAGGTCAACACCCTGGCCGGACTCGTGGTCGCCCTGGTCTTCACCTACGTCATGACCGAGCACGGCCTGACGGTCCCGCTACCCATGGCCTTCGTTGTCACCAACACGCCGTTGAACGCCTACTTCTCCCGCTACCTCAGCACGCGCACCGTGGTCCTGGCCGCCCCCGGATCGAGGTGGGTCCTGGCGGCCTTCGCCCGAGACCTCACGCTGTTGTACATAGTGTCCAACTGTCTGGTGGGCGCGCTGGCCGTCTGGCGGGGCGGAGGCCTTGTGGAAGCGGTTGCGGCTGGAGTGGCGGCCTCGCTCGCCGGAGCGATGACCGCGGTCCTCCTGGAGGTCCACCGGCCGCTGACGAACTGGAAGTCCGAGCGCGACGTCGTGCGTCACCCGCGCAAGTACCTCCCGCCGGCCGCGGCCCTGCTCGCCGTCATGGTCGTCCACGCGCTCGCGCCGTAACCACCTCGCAGGGCCCGTACGGTCCCGCAGCGGGCCTGTGGTCGGACTGTTCGCCGTCGGCCTCGGAAGTGAGGAAGTGCCTAAAGTCCCTTGCACGTCTTTGTGGCGTGGGCACCAAAGTGCTCTGACGTCTTGGCGAATTAAGTTAGCCACACCTAATATCCTCCTGCGTCAGTTCTGGCGCCCACCTGCGAACAAAGGACTTCTATGCGCCGTCGTACCCTGCTCATGGCCCTCCCACTCACTGCCGTCCTCGCCAGCTGCGGAGTCACCTCCCGCGCCGGCAAGGGCTCCAGCGGCGGCGCTTCCGCGAGCGCGTCGGGCGGTGGTTTCGAGGTCACCGACATCGTCGGCCGCAAGGTTGCCTTCGACGCCCAGCCGAAGAACATCGTCCTGAGTGAGTCCCGCCACATCTACTCCCTCGCCTTCCTCAACAAGGCCAACCCCATCGACAAGGTGGTCGCCTGGGGCGAGGACCTCCAGAAGGCCGCCCCCGACTTCTACGAGAAGATCGTGGAGGTCTCCCCCAAGGCCGCCGAGCTGCCGACCATCGGCTCCATCGCCAAGGACGGCCTGCCCATCGAGACCCTGGTGAGCCACAAGCCCGACGTCTTCGTCATGACCCTGGACGCATACAACGCCGCGAAGGAGAAGGGCTACCTTGAGAAGCTGGACGGCCAGCAGATCAAGTACGTCGTCACCGACTTCCGCCGCGACCCGGTCAAGAACACCGTCCCCTCGGTCACCCTCATGGGCGACCTCTTCGACAAGCGCAAGGAGGCCGAAGCCTTCGTCTCGTTCTACAAGAAGCAGGTCGACCCCATCGTCGAGAAGGTGAAGACCCTGACCACCAAGCCCACCACCTTCCTGTGGCGCGGCCCGGGCGTCAACGACCCCGGCTCCACCTACTCCACCGCCAACCTGGGGGCGATCATCACGGCGACCGGCGGCACCAACATCGCCGACAGCCTCCTGTCCGGCGAGGAGGGCGTACTCACCCCCGAGCAGGTCATCGCCTCCAACCCCCAGAACATCATCGCCACCGGCGGCGAGTGGCAGCAGCAGAAGATCAAGGACACCGCTCAGACCAGCTACGTCCACCTCGGCTACAAGGCCGATGAGGCCTCCGCCAAGGCCAGCCTGGAGCAGCTGAAGAACCAGCCCGGCTACGACCAGATCCAGGCCTTCGTCGACGGGCACGTCTACGGCGTCTACCACCAGTTCTACGACGCCCCCTACAACTTCATCGCCTACCTGACCTTCGCCAAGTGGCAGAACCCCGAGGCCTTCAGCGACGTCGACCCGGACACCGTCTGGAAGTCCTTCCACGATGACTACATGCCCTGGAAGGCCGAGGGCGTCTTCTTCACCTCTATCTGATGGGCGCCCCGAACGCTCAGGTCTCTGTCGACGACGCCGCTGACGGAACGGTCACCCGGACCGACGGCGCGGCGAACGGTGCGACTGTCCCGGCCGCTCAGGCGGCCGGGACACTGGCCGCCACCGCAGACAGTGCAGACAGCGCGTCGTCGGCCTACGCCTCCTACCGCCGTCGGACCCTTCGACGCATCGCGATGCTGATGGGACTGACCACCCTGCTCCTGGTCGTCTTCCTCATGGCCCTCATGGTGGGGCCGTTGGGGTTCAGTCCGCTCCAGGTGCTCGGCGCGATCTTCTACGCCGACTACGACCCGTGGGTCGCCAATATCGTCATCAACCTGCGCCTACCCCCGGCGCTCCTGGCGGTCCTGGTGGGCGGAGCGCTGTCCCTGGCCGGCGTCCAGATGCAGACGATCCTCGACAACCCGCTGGCCGAGCCCTTCACCTTGGGGATCTCGGCGGCCTCGGCCCTCGGTGCGGCGCTGGCGATCGTCACGGGCCTCGTGCTGCCCGTGGCCACCGGGGCCACCCTGCCGATCGTGGCGATGACAGCGGGGCTGGCGGCCTCGCTCACCATCGCGATGGTCTCCAGGCTGCCCTCGGTGACCAAGGAGATGACGATCCTGCTGGGTATCGCCCTGGTCTTCAGCTGTCAGGCGCTCCTGGCGCTCGTGCAGTACCGGGCCTCCACCGAGAGCCTCCAGCAGATCGTCTTCTGGTCGATGGGCTCGCTTATGCGCGCCACCTGGCCGGCCGTGGCCACCGTCTCGGTGGCCCTGCTCGTGGCCACACCCGTGTTCTGGGTCAACGGATGGCGGCTGACCGCCATCACCCTGGGGGAGGCGCGCGCCGCGGCCATGGGCATCAACGTGGCGCGCCTGCGCGCGTGGACCCTGGTCGGGGTCTCGCTGCTGGCCGCCCTGTCCGTGGCCTTCGTGGGGATCATCGGTTTCGTGGGGCTCGTGGGGCCGCACATGGCCCGCGGCCTGGTGGGGGAGGACCAGCGCTTCCTCGTGCCCGCCTCCATCCTGGCCGGCTCCACCCTGCTGACCGCCGCCCACGCCACCAGCCAGGTCATCGTGCCGGGAGTGGCCGTGCCCGTCGGCATCCTGACCGCCCTCGTGGGTGTGCCAGTGTTCCTCACCATCATCTTCGGACGCCAGCGCTCGGCGGTCAGGAGCGGCTCATGAGCCTGACGCTGGACAACCTCACCTTCTCCTACGGTCGGCGTGCCGTCCTCAAAGGGGTCGACGCCACCTGGGAGACGGGCCAGATGGTCGGCCTGCTCGGCCCCAATGGCGCCGGTAAGTCGACGCTCGTCACCTGCGTGGCCCAGCTGCGCCGCTACCTGGGGGAGGTGACCTTCGAGGGGCGCAGGGGACGGGACCTGCGAGGCATGATCGGCTACATGCCGCAGGGCCTGCCCGGTGACGCCGCCCTGACCGCCCTGGAGTCGGTGCTCACCGCCTCACGGCGCGGGATGACCTGGCACACGAGCCGCGCCGATATCGACCTGGCCTGGGGCGCCCTGGACGAGCTCGGTGTGGCCGAGCTGGCCGACCGGCCCCTGGGCCAGCTCTCCGGCGGACAGCGCCAGCTCGTGGCCCTGGCTCAGACGCTCGTACGCGACCCCGGACTCATCCTGCTCGACGAGCCCACCTCCGCCCTCGACCTGCGCCGCCAGGTCTCGGTGCTCTCCCACGTGCGGCGGATCTGCCATCGGGACACCGGGCGCCTCGCCGTCGTCGCCTTGCACGACCTCAACCTGGCGGCCCGCTTCTGCGACCGCCTCGCCGTCCTCGCCGGCGGGACGGTCCTCGCCGAGGGCACACCCGCCGAGGTGCTCCAGCCCGACATCCTCGCCGAGGTCTACGGACTGCGGGTGCGCATCGTGCCCGACGGCGACCACGTCATGGTCGCCCCCGAGACCAGCCAGGAGGCATGAGGGGCCTGCCGCCGTCAGACGTTCCGGCGTCGAATGAGGGGCGCCAGCAGGTGACCTGCCCAGCCGAGCGCCAGGTGAACAATGCTGGCTCCCGCGACGCTGATGAGGATGATGTTGTCTCCCATCACCGCACGGATGACGCCGATGACAAGGCCCAGCCAGAGCGGTGGTAACGCTAAGCTCCACACTGCGAGATAGCGATGATGCCGGATGCAGGCACGGAGCATCCGCAGGCAACGCCCCTTGAAATAACGGCGGCAGGACAGTATTCGCGCGATAGTCGCCCGGCATACGATGATCGCCGTCAGAATCAGTGGAAGAAGAAGAACTCCGTTGGGCAGGTTCGCCAGTGCCACCAGGGGGAGGAGAATCACCGTCAACAGCGCGCACCAGAACTGTCCGATGTGAACCACGGTCATGAATTTGATGAGGAAGGAATCGACTGCCGTGCGCACCATGACGGAGTGAGAGGCGTGGGCGATGTAGGCGGCAAGCGCCTTGGCGGCCTCGTGTGGCTTCGTGTGGCTATTAAGTAAATAAAACTGGATGAACAGGGCGTCCTCGCACAGGGGGTTGAGCCTGAAGGCCTCCTGCAAGGCTGCTTTGGCCGCCTGCGGGTTGGTCTTCATCTGCGTCATTGCCAGAATCGCGTGGTGATCGGCTGTCTCCGGTGAGAGCCCGACCGCCTCACGTGCGTAGAACAGTGCCTCATCATTGCGGTCCATCCTGGCCAGCGCCATGGCCATGAGGTTGTGCAGTAAGTGGTTCTGCGGTTCCAGTTGCAGAGCGGTCCTCAGTGAGAGCTCCGCCTCCGGCTCCCGGTTCTGGAAGATCAGGGTGTGGGCCAGCAGCCCGTGGGCCTCGGAACTGTTCGGCGCTGCCGCGATCGCTCGGCGGGCCGCGGCTTCGGACTCCTCGAGTCGATCTGCGGCGTTGTGCGCGACCGCCAGGATGGTGTAGGTGAGTCCGGCGTTGTCCGGGTAGTCGGCGAGCAGGCGGGCGAGGATCTCCATGGCCCGATTGTCCTGCCCGGCATCGATGAGCCAGTTGGCCCGGGAGATCTCCTGGACGTACGCGTCGTCGCTCATAGCATGTGGTGGCGTTTCATCCACTCGCGCAGCTCCGCATACTCCCCGGAGGTATCGGAGTACTCGACGACGGTGCGTGCGGTCTCGAACCAGGGGCCGGTTGAGGGGCGGACTTCCCTGAGTGCCGCGTACATGTCCTGCATATTCATGAGCCGAGGCCGGCCGGTGCGCACCGAGTCCAAAAGCGCCTTCTCGGCAGCGGAGTCGCACACGTGCGACAGGTCCGCTCCGGTTAGCCCCTCGGTCATCCGCGCCAGGATCTGCAGGTCAATGCCCTCCACGGGCCGCTCGCGCAGGTGTGTGTGCAAGATGGTGGCGCGTGCCGGCTCATCCGGCGGGAGAACGAGCAGGGTCCGGTCCAGCCGCCCCGGCCGGCGCAGCGCCGGATCGATGTCCCAGGGGGCGTTGGTGGCGGCCAGCAGATAGACGCCCTCGTTGTCGCTGCCGATGCCGTCGAGCTCCGAGAGGAGCTGGTTGACGGTACTGCGCATAATCGTGCTGTTTGAGGCCGAGCGCTTGAGGCCGATGGCGTCGAGCTCGTCAAGGAAGAGGACGCATGGGGCATGCTTGCGCGCCTGCTGGAAGACGTTGTGAATATTGGCCTCGGACTTGCCGATGTAGGGATCGAGGATGTCGGTGATCATCACCGACAGGAACCCAGCCCCCATCTCACCGGCGACGGCACGGGCGATGAAGGTCTTCCCAGTCCCCGGCGGACCGTACAGGAGCAGGCCGCCGCGCAGGCTCTTGGCATAGAGCCGGCGCAGCTCGGGGTTGCGCATCGGCGCCAGGAAGGAGGCCTCGAGCCGGTTCTTGACCTCGATCATGCCGCCGACGTCGGCCAGGCAGACACCGGCCCGCTCCACCTCCCAGTCTGTCGGGTCGCTGTAGGCTCCGGACTTGACTAGGTGAGGTTCAGAGAGGGCCGGGCCGGACTCTGAGGATTCTGAGGACCCTGAGGACACGAAGGGCGCGGCCGGTCCGCCGCCGAGATTCTCCTCGGCCCGCTGCCAGTCGAAGTCCCCGGATCCGTCCGACGTTGTCGGGCTGCTGGGTGCCCGAGCCTCCGGTGATCCGGGCGCTGATGGCGCGGTGTCCTCCGAAAAGGGTGGTGAGCTGTGCAGGGCGCCGGCCGGTGCTGATGTGCTGAGCGTCTGTTCTGGGGTCGCGTCGGGCGCTTGCTCTTCCGCCGCGTTGGGTGTCTGCTCTGTCACCGCGCTGGGAGCCTGCTCTTCCGCCGGCGTGCTGGGTGTCTGTTCTGGGGGCGCGTCGGGCGTCTGCTCGTCCGCCGGCGTGCTGGGTGCCTGCTCTGCCGCCGGCGTGTCGGGCTCTTGTTCTGTCACCGCGTTGGGTGCCTGCCCTTCCGCTGGCGTGCTGGGCTCCTGTTCTGCCGCTGTGCTGGGTGTCTGCTCTGCCACCGCGTCGGGTGTCGGCTCTTCCGCTGGCGTGTCGGGTGTCGGCTCTTCCGCTGGCGTGTCGGGTGTCTGCTCTTCCGCTGGCGTGTCGGGCGTCTGTTCTGCTGGTGTGATGGGTGTCTGCTCCGGCGTCGCGTTGGGCGCCTGCTCGTCCGCCGGCCCGACGGAAGCCTGCGCGTCTTGCGGCGAGAGCGCCCTGGTCATGAGGGCGCGGGCGGCGGCGTCGGTGGGGGCGTACTGAAGGGCGATGGCACAGTGCGTGACCGCCTCGGCACTGCGGCCGGTCTGGATGAGGATCTCGGCCAAATGAGTGCGCAGCCGGACGTCGTCGGGAGCGGCCTCTACGGCACGTGTCAGGGAGGCGATAAGGGGATCGGTCACACCTTCAGTGTAGATGCGGGCAGTGGCGCGAATGCTGGCGAAAACGTGTGGAATGCATCCCGAGCCGTGCACCGCGTCACGTGCCCGCGCACAGACCTGAAGGTCGGGAATCTCCCTACCCTCAGATCATGACAGCCTCACCGGCCGCCCGTCCGACCTCGGGCTGAGGGTGTCCTTCCCCACCACGCTCCCCATCGCCTTGGCTGCGCTCGCGGCCGTCGCGCCCTTCGTGCTGCGCAACGTCCTGGGCATGGGGGCGGTCGCTTACACGGCGGTCTTCGGCCTGTGTGGGCCAACGGCCACGGTGACGATCGCGGTGGCGGCTTCCCGGGTGCGTCGGTTCTCCCAGGCTCGGCAGGTGCGGGTCGGCCGTCGGCGTCGTCATCGTGGCCGTCGGCGTCATCGCCAACATCCTGGCGGTCTTCGGCCTGCGCGAGAGGGGCGAGAAGGAACGCCTGGCCGCCCAGGAGGCCGAGCACCGACAGCGCCGCCTGGGGCAGTGAGAGCTCGGGTCTGTCAGTGTCCGCCGGTCGATGTGTCGGCGCTGGTGCTGGTGGCAGCGGCCGCTCAGGGGGCGTGGCGCAGTCGCGTCGTCGGCAGAGCCAGCTCGATGCTGCCGACGAGGTCCACGGACTTGGCGATGCTGGTGGCCGACAGGTCTTCCATTGCCCTGGCGACGATGACGCGGTCCCGGTGGATCTCGCGGATCCTGACCCGCGCCCAGGTCTCCTTGCCTGTCTGTGGATCCTCCTCCTGAAGGAGCCAGTTCTCCGCCAGGAGCCGCAGGCCGATCGCGTCCAGGACAGCCTCGGCTTCGTCGAGGTCCGTCGCTTCGCCTCGACGGACCCACAGCCGGTCGTAGGGGATGAACCGGCCGTCTGCGCTCATCTCGATATAGCCCACGTGCTCGCCGTCCTCACGACGCAGGTGCTCGAAGACGTCCTCGGGTGCGGGACGGTCGGCCTGTGGGATGGACGGGGCACTCATATTCGCGAGGCTACCGGGCCAAGGCGCGCAACGCGGTCACGTCGATCTCGTCGGCACCAGCCGGCTCTGTCGTGTGTCCTCACTTCTGAGAGGTGTGGGTGTCACGGCCTGAACGAAATCCTTGGAATCATGCGGTTGCGCTCCGCCTGGATGAGAGCGGTCTGAGCCTTTGTCACAGATCTGGACACCCCGGCCCCTCTCCTGTCCCCCAGTGGCGATTGCTTGGCTCCCGGGGGTGCTCGCTTAGCTCCTGCTGGTGCCCACGTGGCTCCTGGTGGTGCTCGAGCAGCGGGCCGCGTCCGGCCGGGGCCCCTTCAGGTCGGCTGCTGCACGAGGGTGGGGGTGTACTGGCCAGGGGTTGTGCGTACTGCACGAGACCCGGACCTTCGTGGAGTACACCCGAATGTCGGACATTAGCGCCCCACCCTCGTGGAGTAGACCCGGCTGTCGGCCAGTGGCGCCCCACCCTCGTGGAGTAGACCCGACTGTCGGCCAGTATCGCCCGGGCCTCGTGGAGTACACCCACGTGCTGGCGAGTTACATCCAAGGTTCGTGCAGTACGCGCCCAGCGCCACCACAGCGACCAAACGTGCCCCTTCGGCGACGCGATCAAACGCGCCTTTTTCCGGCAAGACGACCAGCGACTCTCACCCCAGGCGGTCCACCCCACTCGTGTCTCAGATGTCATGACACCCGAAACCCTCAGAAGCCAGGAGACAACACAGGCATCGGCTGGCTCGTGGTCTTCGAAATGAGTGGTCAGCTCGTCGGCCTGCACCAGGAGCTCGCCAACAGTACTGGGCATCATCACCTTTCAGTGCCGGGCCAAGGGTGACCCGACGCTTTGACGCTTGAGCGGTTCGGTGTCCACGCAGCGGATGTGAGCGCGCGGTCACGTCACAGCCGGAGTAGGAACCTCAGGATTCCAAGCTTTCTCGCAGGAAGTGTTGACTGAGGAGCCGGTCATGCCCGCCGCGCGGACACCGACTGCCGCCAGCCCGTCGCCTCTGCTGACGACCGCCTCGACAAGCCCTGCGGACGCTCCCGACCATCCGCGCCGGGGCAGGGAGATGGCTGACGACCACCTCGACAAGCCCTGCG
>CAUVMS010000032.1:0-23045 GCA_963552815.1 uncultured Actinomyces sp.
GGCGCCGACCTGGCCGAGGCCTCGGCGGCGGCGAGCGCGGCGGAGGCCTGGGGATCCATGGGGGTGGCGGAGGCCGCGGCGACAGCAGCGGCGTCGGTGTCGGAGACCGCCGGGCTGGCGGAGGCCGCCGACGTCGCGGAGGAGGACAGGGTCGCGGCCTTGGTGGCCTTGACCGTCCTGGGTGCCTGGATGAGGCTGTAGCCGTCAGCCGAGACGGTGGAGCCGGAGACCGCCGAGGTGTAGGCGGCTGCCGTGGCAGGTGCCCTGGAGGCGCTGCTGGGTGAGCCGGCTGCCAGGGCGCGGCCGGCATGGCGCGCGGGCTGGCTGGGACGGGCGGACCGAGGCCTGCGGGCCGAGGAGGACACGGGGGCCGATGTCGTCGGGTGCGCCGGCGCTCCCGGGGAGGCCATGATCCCCGCCTCGGTGGCGCTCTGCGCACCCACGGTGGCCTCGGTGGTTCCGACGTCGGACCCGGCGTTGGCCGCCGGGCTGGCTGGGCTCGCCGAGCCCGTTCGGGACGTGCGTCGTAAGGCCTTCTCCGCCTTTTTCTCCGCCTTCTGATCGCGCCGACGACGGGACCGGGGGGCGGCCTCCGACGCGAGGGCGGGGGAGGACTGGGCTGAGGCGGCCTCGGGCACGGGCTGCTCGGTGGACTGGGCGTCGAGGGCTGCACGCGAGGCTCCGGTGGCGCTGGCCGGTGCGGAGGCCGCCGCCGGACGGCTTGCGGGGTATCCCGTGGGGGCGGACGCTGCGGCGTCGTCCCGACCCGGTCGGTTGGTCTTCTTGGTGCGGAGCAGAGCCATCCCGGAGAGCTTGTCGTGCCAGCCGCGTCCCTCGGGGTCGGCGGCGGCCGTGCGCATGAGAGCGATGGTGCCCAGGCCGAGTGTGGTGACGCTGACGGCCAGGATGAGGTCCGCGTGGAGGAAGGACCCCAGCGGAGAGGGGGTCTGGTTGCGGGCGCCCAGCATGCGCACCCTGAGCAGCAACCCGCCCAGGGACCATCCGGTGGCGGCGATGGCGAGCCACCTCAGGCCGACCACCGCGGCGAAGGCGATCAGCCCGCTGGTCAGGACCGGCCGGCCGGTCACCTGCCAGATGAGGACGGTCAGGCCCGTCACCAGGAGCAGGCCGGCGACGAGGTCGATGACCCCGGCGACGACACGCGCCCCGACCGGGGCCGGGGCGAGCCGACGACGGGGCCTGCGCGGCCCCTGCGCGGTGGAGCCGGGAGCCGGTGGCAGGGCCGCGTCGTCGGAGTGTCTGACCTGGCCGTCACCGCGGGGAGTCTCGTGGTGGGGGGCACCGTCGGGGACTGTGGGGACGTCGGGAACAATGTCGTACGGGCTCACGCTCGCGGCCTGCGACGCACCCGTGGTGGACTGAGAGGACATCGGCGGCCCTGCAGCGGTCGGGGCGCCGTTACGGGCGTCAGCCGTGATGGTCATGACCGCAACCTCCTGGATCGACGTGACCGCCTCCCGGCGGGATGGATAAGAGAGCGCGGGGACAGGCGGGCCATGGCCCGCCCCAGCCGTGAGCGTTCCGCACCCATGGAGCGGACAATCGCGTCTGAGGATTCCCACAACTCCCCTAGAGCGTACGACGCGGGTTCCCCCGAGCTGAAGACCTGGGTGTCGACTGCTCCGGCGAAACGGGGTAGATCCGCCTGCGGGAAGTGGGGGGCCAGCTGCGTGGCGGCCTCGCGTCGGGTGACGCCCCACCCGGGCACGTGCCCCAGGTCCCGGGCGCGGTCGAGGATCTCCTCCCAGGCCCCCAGGGCCTTGCCGACGCCGGTGCGTCCTCGCCGTCGGCTGCGTCTCCAGGCCTTCCAGCCCAGGATGGAGCCCACGACCGCCGCGATGGCCAGGATGGAGCCTCCCACGACGATGACCGCCGTCGGCAGGCCGCCCTTGTCATCGTCCTGGGGGTCGTTGCGCTGGGGGTCCTCGTAGTTGGGGGGCAGCTGGGCCGGGTCCTCGTTGGGCAGCGGAGGCTGGAGGACATTGGGCTCGGGGTTGGAGACCTTCTGGGTGGTCTGCTGCTGGGGGATCTGGTCTCGGTCCGGGGTGACGTCGAAGGACACCCAGCCCAGCCCCTCGAAGGGGATCTCCACCCAGGCCTTGACGTCCTCACCGGTGACGGTCTTGGCATCGCCGTCGGTGGCCGGGTCGAAGCCCATGACCACGCGCGCCGGGATGTTGAGCGATCGGCACATGAGCATCATGAGCACCGAGTACTGCTCGTCGTCGCCGATGAGGGAGTCGGCCTCCACCATCGAGGCGATGCGGGCGGCCCCGTGACCCGGCTGGGAGGGGCTCTGGGTGCCGTCGGAGTAGTAGCTCGTGCGCAGGCGCTGCTGAAGCGCCCGGACCTGGGCGATGGGGTTGGACTCCGCGCCGACGATCTCCTTGGCCAGGGAGGCCACCGACGACGGCACCTGCTCGATTGGGCCCAGTGAGGTCTGGGCGATGGAGGCCTTGTTGAGCGTGGCCTCCGAGGGCGGCGTGTAGGGGGCGACCCGCTCGGTGAGGACGTCGCCCTCGGCCAGGCCGCTGGTGGCGATGCCGGTGGAGGAGAACTTGTCGTAGTACATGCCCTCGCGCAGGGCGGACTGACGCGGGCCGGAGGACTCGATGCGGATCGTCTCGGGCATGGTGGGGACCCACGGGAAGCTGTAGTCCTCGATCGTCAGGGAGGAGGTCTGCTTCTTCCCGTCGAGCCGGTTCACCGTCAGCTGGGTCTTGTCACCGATGCGCTCGAAGCGCGACTGGCCGTTCTCGTTCTGCCCGATGTGGGCCGACAACCCGTCGTAGGAGTCCATCGCGGCGATGCGGATGCGCCCGCCCTTGGGCAGGTTGGAGGGCTTCATGAGGTGGGTGTGGGCCTTGTCCGTCTCCAGAGTGCGCACCAGGGACAGCGGGCTGGCGTACTCGGTCAGGTCCAGGGGCGGCTGGAACAGGTCTCGCACTACCGTCCGGGAGGCGGGCGCGGCGGGGGTGAAGGCCATGGCGGCCAGGGAGGTGACGACGAGCAGGACGGCCGCGATAACCGCTCCGCGCAGGGCCGCCCGGCCCAGGTCACCGGTCGAGCGGGCGCTCGTGGTCCCCGAGGTCGTGGAGAAGGAGCTCAGGTCCAGGGCCTCGATGACGTGGCTGCGCCGCTGCCGCAGGGAGCCGCAGGCCCACAGGGCCAGGATGCCGGTGACGAACAGGACGCCCAGCGCCGTAGGACGCACGGCCTCCTGCCCGCCCCAGCCGATGCCGACGATGGGCAGCAGGACGAGGCTCAGCCCGGCCAGGACCTCGCGGCCCTCCAGAATGAGGCGGGTCGCCAGAGCCGAGACCACCAGCCCGGTCAGCCACGGCAGCACCGTCATGCCGCTGAAGGAGCTCAGCGGCATCGGTACGGTCAGGGCGTCACGCCACACGGTGACCGTGGCGGCCAGAACGGTCTTGACGGCCGTGAGCCCGGAGCCGACGTCGGTCAGCAGCCAGGGGGCCACCAGAACGTGCACCAGCGCCAGGGCGGCCATGCTCGGCAGCACCGACAGTCGCAGGCGCGAGCAGGCGAAGGCCGTCAGGCCACCGATGAGGGCCCCGTAGCCCACGGCCAGGCAGCCGATGACGGAGGCGAAGACCGGTAGGAAGGGAACTGCGCCGACGGCGATGATCCCGGCCGCCAGGATCAGCTCGAGGGCTGCGACCGCCGGTGTGGGCGGCTTGGCTCCCCGCCGCGGAGGCAGGAAGCGTCGAGCCGAGAGCGCCGGCCTGGAAGGACGCGCCAGGAGCGGGCCGGCACCGGTGACCGAGCGGGCCGGTCGGGTCGTCTCGGTGCTGTAGGGACTGTGCGTGCGTGACGAGGTCGCCGGCGACTGCGAGGAGGAGGACTCGGAGGAGAGCGAGGAGGGCTGCCCGGACGCCTGCGAGGGGGTCTCGGCGGGCGATCCGGAGCCCGGAGAGCCCGCGGTGCGCGGGGGCCAGGTGCTGGGGGACGTCGTAGGGGTCATAGTGCTCGCCTCAGGGCGGTGGGAAGCTGCTCAAGACGGTCCATGTCCACCACCGGCATCGTTCCGGCGTGCAGACGCGACAGACCCCGCTGACCCGCACGCAGGGTGACGGCCACCATGGACAGAGGAGCGAAGTTGCGGGCCCGGGCCAACGTGGCGCAGTCGGCCTCCTGACCGGTGACAAGGACGACGATAGAGGCCTCGGGGTACGCCGTGCAGGCGTGTCGCACCAGGAGGTCGCAGCTGACGTCGTCCTCGCCGGTGCTCAGCAGACAGGACGTGTCCAGCATCCGCAGGGACGAGGAGGTGGGCAGGGAACCTATCTGGGTGATGAAGCGGACCTCGCGGCCGTCCTGGATCGCGTCCAGGGCCAGGGAGCAGGCGATCGACACCGCGGTCTCGAAGTCCTCCTCACCGGCGTAGTCGTCCTGACGGGTGGACAGCAGGACGAGCAGGCTGGAGCGGCGCGTCTCCTCGAACTGACGCACCATGAGTCTTCCGGTGCGTGCGGTGGTGCGCCAGTGGACGTTGCGCCGGTCGTCGCCGGGGACATAGTCGCGCAGGGCGTGGAAGGCGACGTCGGAGCTGGACAGGTCCTGGGTGACGGCGCCCTCGATGTCCCGCAGGACGCCGTGCAGAACCGTGCCCAGGCGCAGGGTGCGCGGGTGGATGTGGATGTTCTGCGGTTCGGTCAGGGAGCGCTCGCGCTGGAGCAGTCCCACCGGGTCGCGCTGGACCGCCAGGACCGGACCCACGGTGACGATGCCGCGGCGCTGGGTGGGCAGCACGAAGCCCCGCTCGTGGACGGCCCGGGGGGTCAGGGTGGGAACGACGAAGACGGCGCGCCCCGGCCCCACCGGCATCTCCATGCGCGAGGGCAGCAGCGGCCGGGGGCGGGGGTTGGTGACGGTCAGGCGGATGAGGGCGTGGTCGCCCACGGTGACGCGAGGCTCAAGCAGGCTGTGGTTGACCGAGTACCCGCCGCGGGGGATGAGCCACAGCCAGGCGCTCACCACGACGACGCCGACGACCGCGGCGGCGCTCCAGGCCTCCTGCCACCCCATGACGGCGCCGGTCAGGCCGCAGGCCGTGAGCAGCACGATGCAGCCCCAGCCCACCGGGGTGATCGTGTGCAGCAGCCAGCGCAACGGCCTCAGCGCCGTGGCGACGGCGTCGGTCAGCCGGGACCTCACCGGCCTGGCGGTCAGGGCGGCGCTCGCGGAGGCCGACGATGACGCCACCGCGGCCACCGGAGCCGATGACGTCGAGGAGGCTGGGGAGGCCGGGGACGCTGCGGCGGGGGAGATGAATGCGCCGGCCCGGCCCGCGGGCCCCGGACGGGCCGGGCGGGCAGAGCTCTGCGACGTCGTCTGAGGCGGCATACGGGTCAATCGCGGGTCGTGGGTGCGGGGACCTGGCTCAGGGCGGCGGTGATGACGCCGGAGGCGGTGGCGCCGGTGAACTCGGCGTCGGGGTCCATGACCAGACGGTGGGCCCACACGACCTGAGCGAGGTCCTTGACGTCATCGGGCAGGACGAAGTTGCGTCCCTGGGCGGCGGCCCACACACGGGCGGCGCGGGCCATGCCGATGGCGCCACGGGTGGACACGCCCATGCGGGTCTCCTCTGCGGCGCGCGTGGCCTCGACCAGGGCTCCGATGTAGTCCAGCACCGAGTTCTCGATGTGGTTGGTGGCCGCCAGGTCCGCCATGGAGGCCACGACGGAGGAGGCCACCACCGCGGACAGGTTCTTGGATCGGTCCGGGTGGGCCGAGCTGGACAGGATCCGGGTGAGCGCCTCCCGGCCCGGGTAACCCACGGAGGCCTTCATGAGGAACCGGTCGAGCTGGGCCTCGGGCAGGCGGTAGGTGCCGGCCTGCTCGATGGGGTTCTGGGTGGCGATGACCATGAAGGGGCGCTCGGTCGTGTGGCGCACGCCGTCGACCGTCACCTGGGACTCCTCCATGACCTCCAGGAGCGCCGACTGGGTCTTGGGGCTGGCCCGGTTGATCTCGTCGGCCAGGACGATCGAGGAGAAGATGGGGCCGGCGTGGAAGTCCCACGAGCCGGTCTTCTGGTCGTAGATCGTCACGCCCGTGATGTCACTGGGCAGCAGATCGGGGGTGAACTGGATGCGCGAGTGCGTCCCCTGCACCGAGGCGGCCAGGGCGCGGGCCAGGGCGGTCTTGCCGGTTCCTGGGGCGTCCTCGAGCAGGAGGTGCCCCTCGGAGAGCATGGTGGTCAGGGCCAGCTTGATCACGTCCTCCTTGTCGAGCAGCGCCTGACCGACGTTGTTGACAATGGTGGAGAAGGCGTCAGCGAACCATGTCGCGTTCTCGGGGGTCATCGGCATGGAATCAATGATCCTTCGGGTGGGGAGAGGTGAACGTGTGACTTGATGCGTGCCGGGCATCGATCCGGTTAATGATCCGGTTACTGCTGGGTGCAGGTGATGGACTGGTTCCAGTTCGGTGTCCGGTGGGGGAACTTGTGCCGGGTGTACCCGTTCTTATCGAGGGATACCTCCTCCTCGTTCCAGGCCGGCTCCCAGTTCCAGGTGTCCCAGTACCAGTAGCCGCAGGACAGGGTGCTGTTGGGGTTGCCGGAGAGATCGAAGACCATCTGGTAGCAGCTGCTCCAGCGGCCGAAGGGACGGCAGGTCTGGCTGTGGTCCACGTAGAACTGCATCTGGGTGCCGACCGGGACGGTCTTCTCATCGTCGTCGTCATCGTCGTCGTCATCGTCGTCCTGCTTGGGCGGCCTGGCGACGGTGTCGCAGGCCCACTCCGAGGTCCCGGTGTTGTTCGTGGCACGCACGCACCAGGTGACGGATTTGCCGGCCTTGAGCTTCTTGTCGTAGCCCTCGCCCACCTCGATGCTCTTCACGGTGTTGCCGGCGTCGTCGGACTGCTCGTAGCTGGTGCCGGCGCCGTTGTTGGCACCGGGGGTCCAGGAGCACACGGCGTGCTTCTGCTTCTTGCCGCCGAGCTCGCAGCTGACCGAGGGCGCCGACGGCGGACCGTAGGGCGCCACCGGCGAGGAGGCGACGACCTCGGAGTACTGCCCGCCGCCGTTGGCCCGGGCGTAGACCGTGTAGGCCCGCCCGTCGGTCAGGCCCCGAATGGTCGAGGAGCTGGTCCAGTTGACCTGGTCGACCGAGTACTCCACCGACAGATCGCCCACGCTCCAGCCGTTGCCGGCCCGCGGCGAGGCATTGACGGACAGCTCTCCGCTGTTGCCGGTGGCCTTGACGATGGGGGTCGAGGGGGGCAGCGGAGTCGACTTGTAGGCGTAGCTGGCCTGGGCCGAGGTCTTGGTCCCGTGACCGTTGTCGGCCACGACCCAGAAGGTCCAGGTTCCCGGGGACAGCGAGACGCTGGTGGAGGTGGAGCCTCCGACGTTCTTCGAGTCGCTCGTGTTGCCGTTGGAGTAGTACAGCGTGTAGCTGACGGGGCTGCCGTTGCCGTTGGCTGCCTGCCAGCTGACGGTGACCGTTCCTCCGTTGGGGGTGATGACGGGCGTTCCGGGGGCGCCCGGCTCCCCGAAGGGCGTCACCTGGTTCGACGGGGAGGACCATGCCGAGGGGGATCCCTGGTTCGGGACGGCGCGCACCTGCGCGGTGTAGCTGCGGCCCGAGCTGACGGCGATCTCGGCCTGGGTCCCGGTGAGCCCGGTCCTGATCTCCCCGTTGGACAGACGCACGTCGTAGGTCATTCCGGCCCCGGTGGGGTCGTCCACCTCGTTCCAGCTGACGGTGAGGCTCCCCGAGCTGGCCGCCAGCGTGGGGGCGGCGGGCGTCTTGGCCGTGGCGTTGTGCTGGTAGGACACCGTCGCCGCGTCGGAGTCGCCGTACTTGTTGGTGGCCACCACCTGGATGGTGTAGGAGCGGCCGGGCTCCAGGCTGCTGATGACGCAGTTGGAGGTCGCGCAGGCCTGCGCGACGCCGTTGACGCTCACCTTGTAACCGGTGATGGGGGAGCCGTTGGAGGATCCGTCGTTCCAGGACACGCGTGCCGAGGTCGCGCTCACGGGCGCCACGCTCACCCCGGAGGGGGCGGCGGGAACCACGCCGCCGACCTGCACGGTGATGGTGCCGGTGACGGCCCGCGACTCGGATCCGGTGGAGTCCAGCACCCTGTACTGGGCGGTGATGGTGCCGTGGAAGCCTGCGGCCGGGGTGATGGTCACGGTGGTTCCGGAGACGCTCACCGTGCCCTGACCGGAGGTGATTGTCGGAGTGCCGGACAGGGTGATCGGCTTGTCCGGGAAGGGGTTGCTCACCGCCGTGGACACGTCGGCGCTCACCGCCTCGCCGTTGCGGGACTCCAGGGTGATTGGCGCCACGGTCATGAGCGGTTTGTTGGAGGCGCTCACTCGTACGGGCAGGGAGGCGCTCACCGGCGGGTTGACGCCGTCGGAGACCGTGATCGGGACGGAGCCGGTGGTGCCCACGGTGGCCTTGTCGGAGGCCTTGACGGACAGCGACGACCCGCTCAGGGAGATATCGAAGCCCGCGGGGGCGGGGCCGGCCTGGAAGGAGAGCTTGTCGCTCGGATCCGGGTCGGTGGTCATGGCCGCCAGGTTGGCCGTCACGGTCCCCTCACCCGGCGCCACCGTCACCTCGGTGGGGGTGAAGGTCGGCGGCTTGTTCGTTGAGGAGTCCACGACGATCGGCAGCGTGAGCGTGGCGTTCAGGGCGTCCGAGCCGGTGCCGTCGGCCACGGTGAAGGTCACGGAGGTCTGGCCGGTGAAGCCCGACTCGGGCGTGAAGGACAGCGCCGTCCCGTTCGAGGTGGTCTTGGCGTCCTTGGTGCCCTTGGCCATGTGGATCGAGGAGGTGTCCGCGATGACGGGCTTCGTCCCCTCACGGGTGAGGATGTAGGAGGACAGGTTGACGTCCGTGGTCTTGTCCGCCGGCACGTGGACGGGCACGGCCGAGGGGTTGATGCGGGGGCGTAGAGCGGACCGGGCCGGCACCACGACGACGGCGTGACCGGTCAGCCCGTCGGCGTCGGTGATCGTGTAGAGCACGAGCCGCTGGGTCTCGCCCACCGTGAGGCTGAGGGAGTCCTTGCCCACCTCGACGTCGGGGTCGGAGGAGGAGAGCTTGAGGTCCCACGGCGAGCCGTCGGTGTCCTTGTCGTTGTCCAGGACCGGGACGGTCACCCGGCCGCTGGCGTCGACCTGGTCGACGGTCACGTAGTCATCCACGCCCACCGGGTTGGCCAGCGGCGCGTTGCTGGAGACCTGGACGGTGACGGTGCCCGTGTCGGTGCCGCCGCGCCCGTCGGAGACGGTGTAGGTGACCGAGTGGTTCCCCTCCTTGCTCGGCAGGTTGAGCACCAGACGGCCGGCGCGGGTGGACACGTCCAGCGACGGGTCACTGGAGACCGGGTCGCCCTCCAGGGACAGGGTGTCGCCGTCGGTGTCCAGGTCGTTGGACAGGACGTCCACGGCCACGGTGCGTCCCGGCTTGGCCACCACCAGGTCATCGCTGGCCACCGGGGCCACGTTGATCGGGGAGGCCTGGGCGACGCCCACGCGGACGGTGCCGGTGGCCTGGGCCCCGAAGCGGTCCTCGACGACGTAGGTGAAGGTGTCGGTACCGGTGGCGCCCTCGGAGGGCTTGTAGGTGAGCCACGAGGAGTTGACCTCCACCGAGCCCAGGGCGGGGGCCTGGTTGAGTCCCACGAGGCTCACCGAGTCGCCGTCCGGGTCGATGCCGTCCAGGGGCACGGTGACGTTCGTGGACGAGCCGGACAGGGTGCGGGCCTCCAGGTTGCGCGTTGAGGGGGCGGAGTTGTGCTCGGCGTCCTGCGCTCGCACCTCCACGGTGAGGACCCCCGAGGCGGTCTGCCCCTGGTCGTCCTTGACGGTGTAGGCGTAGGAGGTGCGTCCGGGCTGGTTGCCGGCGCGGAAGCGGACGGTGTTCTCGCTGACCCAGGCGGTGCCCAGCTCGTCGCCGATGAGGCTGACCTGGGAGTCCACCGACAGGTTGAGGCCCGAGGGGGAGGAGTCGTTGTCCAGGACGGAGGCGGTGACGACGTCGCCAGCGCGTACGACGGCCGTGTCGTCGGTGACCACCGGCGGCTGGGACTGGGGCTGGGTCACCGGGACGATCGCGACCTTCCCGGTGGCGCTGGAGGTGCCGTTGGTGACGGTGTAGTCCACCGTGAGGTTGGCCGGGACCGTGCTGGCCGCGGTGATCTGCAGCAGGGAGTGGTCCACGACCGTGACGGTGACGCCCGAGTCCGGCGGGGTGCTCACCGACTGCAGGACCAGGATCTCCCCGGAGGGATCGAAGTCGTTGTTGAGCGGAGCGATGGTCGTCGAGCCGCCGTTGCGCAGCAGGGCGGTGTCGTTCTCGACCTCGGGCGGCACCGTGGCGTCGGCCTTGGGGGTGACGTCCACGCGCACGATCCCCTGGGCCGTGTTGGCCCCGTCCATGACGTCGTAGGTGAGGTAGTAGGTCTGGGCCTGGGCGTCCGCTTCGGTGGAGAAGGTGAAGACTCCCGCCTGCTGGTCGACGTCGATCGAGGTCCCGGCGGGGGCCTCCTGGACCGCGGCCAGGCGCAGCGTCCCCCCGGAGGGAGAGGTGTCGTTGTCCAGGGGCGAGACGACGGCCTTGGTTCCCGCCACGACGCGCACGTGATCGGCGTTGGCGATCGGCTTGGCCGACTGGGCCGGCTGCACATCGACCTTGACCACGCCGGAGGTGGTCTCCCGGCCGTCGGAGACCGCGACGGTCAGGTCCCGGGAGCCAGTGCCGGCGCCCAGCTCACGCACGGTGATGGTGCCCTCGTTGGAGACCTTGACGTCCATCCCCTCACCCTGGGCGGAGACCAGGTAGAGGTCGTCCCCGTCGGGGTCCAGCCAGTGGCCCAGCACGTCCAGGGAGCCGGAGGCCCCCTCGGCGACGGTCAGGGTCGGGGTGGTGATCTGGTTCGGTGCCCCGTTGACGTCCCAGCCGTGGACGTCGACGGTGGCGACGGCGGAGTCGCTCATGCCGCGACCGTCGTCGGCCGTATAGGGCACGGAGTAGCTGCCGGTGGCGTTGTCCGGGACGTCCATGCGCAGGGCCAGTCCGCCCTGGGCCTTGGTGGCCGGCAGCGACCCGCCGTTGTCCTGCGGGGTGGCGGTGAGGACATCGCCGTCGGGGTCGGAGTCGTTGGCCAGCACGGGCAGCAGCGCCGAGCGGCCCGGGCGCACACCGAAGCTGTCGTCGACCGCCTTGGGGGCGTGGTTCTCCTCGGTGCGCTCCGGCGGCGTCTGGGACTCCGAGGTGTCGGCGGAGTCATCCTCCTGGTCGGCGTTGTCATCGGTCTGGGCGGTCTTGTCCGTCCAGTCGTCGATGAGGACGAGGTCGTTGTTGGGCAGCCACACCGAGCCCGTCTCCAGGTCGTTGAGCACGATGGCGTCGCGGTTGACCCGGAAGATCGGGGCGGAGGAGGAGGCGAGCTTGTCGTCGTGGAGGGTGTCGGTGCCGCTGCTGAACAGGCCCGAGCAGCTGCGCACGAACTGACCCGAGCCGGACCAGGCCGCGTACACGCACTTGCCCAGGCGCACCGGCTGGGCGGGCACGCCCTCGGGGGCGGGGCTCTCCTTGGACGACGGGGTCTTGGTGGTCTTGCCCCCGTCCAGCGGCACGGAGATGAGGGCGTCGCGGGAGGCGACCAGCACCGAGTCGGCCTCGGGGCCGGGCTGCTGGAGCGCCAGGCCGGAGGCCCCCAGGTTGACGGTCTTGCCCTCGGGCAGGTGGAGGATCCCGGTGCTGCGCTCGAGCACCACAGGCTTGTCACCGACGGCGGTGATGGCCAGGTCGGTGCCGGAGGTCAGTGACAAGGAGGTGTTGGTGGCCTCCTCCCAGTCCTTGTCGCCGGCCTCCAGGGAGACCAGGGACTTGGTGGTGGGGGAGGCGGCGTGGATGGCGCCGTCCTTGCTGACGACGGCGACGACGTCGGGCATACCAGTGACCACTGGCTCGGCTGCGGTCAGGGAACCGGCCGTCTTGGCCTTGGTGGCGCGGATGGTGCCCTGGACCTTGTCGATGGCGATGACCCGGTCGCCGCCCTGGGCGATCGTGACGCCCTTGGTCAGCTGGGTGCGTCCGGAGAAGGAGACCTGGGAGGGGTCGACCGAGGAGACGGAGGCGTCACCGGAGTCGGGGACGAGGACGTCCTCGGCGTTCTGAGTAACGTCGAAGGAGGACGAGGAGGTGCGGATCGTGCCGTCGACCTCACGGGAGGGGTAGTTGAGGCGGGCCACGAGGTGGTTGGCGGTGGAGGTGACCCACACGCCGCCGTCGTTGAGGTGCAGGTCGGCCTGCGCCACGCCCTCGTGGAGCCAGGCGGCCGTTCCCAGGGTGACCACGCACACGACCGCCGCCAGCGAGGACAGGCGTTTGCGCAGCCGCTGGCGCTGGGCCCGGGACTGGGGGATGCGGAAGGTCGCCGCCAGGCGGGAGGTGGTGGTGCCGGAGGTGAGCCCGGAGCCGGTGTTCTGGGCGCCGGCGGTCTGAGAGCCCTGGGAGCCCCTCGGCCCCTGGGTGCTCGTGGTCCCGCGCCGCGGACGCAGGGCGCTCGCGGCGCGGGCCAGGAGACCGGGTCGGTCGGTGGAGGTCTGGGCGGTGCTGGCTCCGGATTGGTTGGTTCCGCCGCCGGCACCAGAGGCGGCCGTGGCGGAGTCGATGCTGCGCGACGAGTCGTCGGGCGCTTCGAAGTCGTTACGCGAAGTGGTCACTGGGCCCCTTGGGGACTGCGAGATGCGACCTCCTGGACGAGGGTGCGTCGCAGCATCGTCGAGGAGGTGGTGGGTGTGTAGGGCAGGTAGATCACCGAGGCGCCCACCTCAGCCATCTCGGACTCGAGGCGGTGGCCCTTGTCCGTGCCCTGCCAGTCGGTGCCCTTGAACAGCACGTCGAAGGGGGAGCGTTTCCAGGCCAGGCGCTTGTCCTGGTCGTAGTCGGGAACCACGGAGTCCACCATACGTAGGGCGGCCACCATGGCCATGCGTTCGGGCAGTGGCACGATGGGGCCGCGCCCCTTCATCCTCTCCAGGGACTCGTCGGTGGCGACTCCTGCGATGAGGTGGTCACAGCGCTTGGCGGCCTCGGTGAGGATGTTGAGGTGTCCCACGTGCAGCATGTCGAAGCCGCCGGGGACGTAGCCGGTGATCATCAGTAGGCTCCCTTTCCGCCGATGACCGCGCGCAGCGTCCCGGCGAAGATCTTCGCGTCCAGGGCTCCGCCCCGGTTCTCCACGTAGTGACGGTCCAGGGCCACGGTGGAGGCCCAGGACAGGTCCGAGCGCCCGGAGATCTGCCACAGGCCGGTCAGTCCGGGCTTGACCAGGAGACGACGCAGTGCCTCGGCGTCGTACTTGGCGACCTCGACCGGGAGTGCGGGGCGGGGCCCCACCAGGCTCATCTCCCCGCGCACGACGTTGATGAGCTGAGGCAGCTCGTCGATCGACAGGCGGCGGATCCAGCGGCCCACCCGGGTGATGCGCGGGTCCTGGCGGTCCTTGAACATGACCTCGTTGCCGGCGTCGCCGCCGGCCTGGACCACTGACGCGCGGCGGGCGTCGGAGTCGATGTGCATCGAGCGGAACTTCCACATGGTGAAGGGCTTACCGTTCTGGCCCACCCGGGTCTGGGTGTAGAAGACCGGTCCGGGGGAATCGATGCGGATCGCGATCGCGGTGGCCGCCAGCAGCGGCGAGATGAGAACCAGCCCGACGCCGCCGGCGATCCGGTCGAACAGGGACTTGCCCAGAGCGCGGGTGCGGCGGGTCTTGACGGCGATGAGGCCGGTCCATCCGCGCGTGACGGTCAGGGCCCGCATGCGCCCGGGCACGACGTCCTGCAGTCCGGGGGCGACGACGAGGCGCACCTGGGTGTTCTCCAGGCCGCGCATGAGGGTCACCAGGTCCTCCGGGGTGACCGAGCCGACCGTCATGACGGCGTCGATGCGCTCGGCGTGCAAGGTCTGGGCGATGTGCTGGGGACTGCGCACGGGCTCGGCCGAGTGGAAGGCGCGGTCCTGCCCGGAGGACAGGTAGCCCACGATGAGGAAGCCGTCCATGGGGTGGCGGCGCAGCTGGGTGAGCATGGGCTGGGCGCCCGAGCCCATGACGATGAGGGTGCGGCGCAGCGCGTGGCCCTCGAGGCGACGACGGCGCAGCCAGCCGGACTCGATGGAGCGCCCGGTGATGGCCAGGAGGAGCTGGACCGCCAGGGCGGCCAGGAGGGTGGTCCGGGCGACTCCGGACAGGTCGGCCAGCAGCAGGGCCACCGGGACGCTCACAGCGGCCGCGGCGACGAAACGACCCGTGCCGGGGCCGGCCTGCTCCACGGCGTCGATGCCGAGAGCGCCCAGGAACCAGGCGATGAGCACCATCGTGGTGCCCACCGTGGCTGAGGACCAGACCAGTGGGAGGTGGCCGCCCAGCAGGGCGACCCAGATAGGGGCGGCGATGGCGAAGAGGTCGGACAGCACGAGCCAGATAATGAGGTCGCGGCGCGTGCGTGCCCAGGGACTGCGCGGAGATGCAGCAGAAGTGGCGTCGGCTGCCGCTGTCGAGGGACGCCGGTGCTGCTCGCGCTGGGGCAGTGTCAGGGTCGAGCTAGACAAGGTGGACTCCGCAGGGATCGAGGGTGGGTAATAACTGATCGAGTGGTGCTGACGGGGACGTCGTGAACAGCAGCAGTTTTAGAATGCTACTAACTCTGGGTGGCGTTATTTGTGGGAAGTGGCCAAGATCGCAGGGTCAGGCGGGGGAGTCTGGATGCGTTTGGGGTGACTCTATGTTACAGGTGGGCAACGATACGAAGGGGCCAGTACACTTATGAGGGACCTTTCAGGGTTCTTCCAGCGAAGGGTGTTTGGCCTGGTCGAGGCCGGTTTGCTGGGGTTGTGCCAAGGGGGGTGGTTGGGGGTCGGTCAATGTCACAAGTCGATAAACAAAAGATAGCAGGTCGCCGATGATGATGCGTCTACTCTCGTGCCTGTCTTCAGTCTTACCCCGATGTCAGATTGTGACCTTCCTACAACACCAGGAGTGCGATGTGACCCAGCCGAAGCCTTCGGCACCCGCGCGGACCTCTCCGGCGGGTGCCGCCACCGCAGGTGCCGCGGATCGGGGGCGAAACACGGATATGGCAGACGCCGCAAGCCATTCGATGGCTGAGGAGAGTGCTGAACCGACGGTGAGGCCGGCCTCTCGACGTCCGTCGCTGCGACGGCTCGGTGGGGCGCTGCGGCGAGGATCGTCGTCGGGCGCCAGCTGGTCATCTGTGGGAACCACAGCCGTTGCCAAGGTCCTGGTCATGGGTGTTTCGGGCCTCTTCGGCCTGGTTAATACCAGTCTCATCATCAGGCACTTCGGGGCCGACGCCTTTGCGCAGTACGGTCTGCTGGCCACCTTCCCCACCCTCATGCCCTTCACGGACCTGGGGATCGGCGCGGTCATCCTCAATACGGTGGCGAGCTCGAACGACCCGGCCCACGACTCGACCGTGCGGCGCACGATCACCACCGCCATCCGGGTGCTGCTCGGCTCCGCCCTGGTCGTCAGCACGGTCGGCATCGTCCTCATGCTCCTGGGGGCCTGGCCCTGGCTCCTGGGGAGCAAGCTCATGGAAGGCGGCGGGTTGACCGCCACCGTCTGCCTCATCATCTATGCCGCGGCCCTGCCTCTGTCCGTGGGGCAGCGCGTCATCATCGGCCTGGGGCGCTCGGCCACGCAGGTCATCAGCCAGGGCGTCGTCTCCCCGGCCATGTCCTGCTTCCTGCTGCTGGCCATCGTCACCGGCCTGGGGCGCGGCAACGCCGTGTCCATCTACTCCTACATCGCCAACGCGCTGGTCTCGGTCATCTGCATCATCGTCGCCTGGCGCGCCACCCGACCCCTGTTCGCGGGGGCCCTCAGGGACGTGCCGCGTATCCGCAGCGTGCGGGGCGTGCGCATCGTCAATACCGCGGGCCCCCAGCTGCTCCAGTCCCTGGCCATCCCGATCGCCTTCCAGACCGACCGGCTCCTCCTGTCCCACCTGGGCCAGTCGCAGGCCCTGGCCGAGTACAACCTGGCCAACAACCTGTTCAACATGCTCACCCAGACCGTCATGGCGGCCGGGGTCGCCATGTGGCCGATGTTCGCCCGCGCCCGCGCTGACAAGCGCATCGAGAGCCCCTTCAAGCCGGCGATGCTCTTCAGCGGGGGCGGCTTCGTCCTGGCGCTCGCCCTGGTGGCCGTCACTCCCTGGGTCGCGCGAGTCATGTCCCACGGCAAGATCGTCCTGCCCGCCGCCCTCGTGTGGGCCTTCGCCGTCTACGTCGCCGTCGAGGCCGGCAAGCAGCCGCTGGGCATGTACATGACCGATCCTCGCGGGCTGCAGTTCCAGGTGGTTCCAGTGCTCGTCCTGGTGCCGATGAACCTGGCCATCTCCTGGGTCCTCATTGGGCCCTTCGATGCGGCCGGCCCTATCCTGGGCTCAGTGATCTCGGTGATCCTGTGCCAGATCATCCCGTATGCCTGGTGGGTGCGCCGGGACGTGGCCAGGCGCCGCCGCGAGCTGACCGAGCAGCCGGTGCAGGAGACGGGAGGTGACGCCGTTCCTCCTGGTCAACAGCTCTGAGCCGCCCCTGCGGCCCGGGCTCCCGCAGCCGCCTGCCTACATCAACCACTCCCCGCCACTTCCTGACTCCCCTCATCGCTGTCCATCATCACTGTCCATCCACCCCGGTCCGACTCGCGGGCCCCATCCAAGGAGACGCTTCATGATCTCCCCTGACGGTTCCCCCACCATCGCCGAGAACATCAGGGCGCTGTCCCGCGCCCAGAAGTCCAAGGCCGGTGCTCCCTTGTACTCCCGTATCATCAACCGCCCCGCGGGGCGGGTCCTGGCCGCCGTCGCCCACCGACTGGGCGCGACCCCGGACCAGGTAACGGTGCTCTCAGCGCTGTGCACCTACAGCGGCATCGCCCTCATCGCCCTGTGGCGCCCCACGGTCGTGTCCGCGGTGGCGACCGCCCTGCTGCTCATGCTCGGATACGCCCTGGACGCCGCTGACGGACAGCTGGCGAGATTGCGCAATGGCGGATCGAAGGCCGGTGAATGGCTGGATCATGTCGCCGACGTCATTAAGCTCTCCACAATTCACGGAGCCATTGCGATCTCCCTTTTCCGGTTCACGGATCTGCCTCCCTCGGTCCTCCTTATTCCTCTCGCATTCGGGGCGGTTCAGAATATCCACTTCTTCAGTTACATCCTGACCTATCAGCTGCGTTATCACGGCGGTACGCCGATGGCCAAGGATGAGGTCCGTCCGGGCATTATCAAGTCAATCCTTTCGGCGCCCACGGACTACGGGCTCATGTGCTTCGTGCTCATGACCCGCTTCGCCCCCACGGTCTTCCTGTGGATCTACGGCGTCATGCTCCTGGGCTACGCGGGCTACGTGGTCCTGGCTCTGCCCAAGTGGTACCGCGAGCTGCGGCGCGACACCCAGTAGGTCGTGGGCTCCACAGGTCTGGGACCGCTGACGGACCGGGGCCGGCGGAGCCACCGTTTCATGACCCGTTCACACCATCATCGCTTAAGGATTCTTATGCCACTGCTTACCGGCCGCAAGGCACTACTGGTCTATACCGGACGCAAGGACGGGCTGGGCAACCGTGTCCGTGCGCTGCTGTCCGCCCAGGAGCTCGCCCGGGTCGAGGACCGCGACCTTTACTACGTGTGGAGCACCGACGAGTACTTCGGTCCTCGGATGGACGAGCTGTGGCACTTTCAGGAGGGCACCCCGGTATCGCGACTGACCTCCCGGGCGCTTATTCCGCTGGCCCGGTACCGCCGGTCCAAGGGCGTCCGGGTCACGCCCGCACTGCGCCGCGCCCACCTGTGGCAGATCCGCTCCCACGGCCTGCCCGTCACCTGGGAGGACCCGGCCTGGAGCGAGGGGGCCGCGGGGTCCGGGCCGCGTCCCTGGACCGAGCTGCTGCGCGAGCTCACCCCCGTCGACGAGATCGCCGATCAGGTGCGCGCCATCTACGACGCCCACCTGCGTGGGCGCCCCTACGTCGGCATCCAGGTGCGCACCCACGCGGTCTCTCACGCCAAGACGATCGAGTCCTCCCCGGTGGAGTGGTTCGCGAACCGGATGCGTCAGATCCGCGCCGACCAGCCCGACGTCCCCTTCTTCCTGTCCTGCGACACCCCCGAGGCCCAGGAGCAGCTGGCCGGCGAGTTCGACGGCTGCGTGTTCCTCACCGACAAGGGTGGCTACAACACCACCGCCGGCGTGCGTGCGGGACTGGTCGACCTCTACCTGCTGGCCAGCTCCCAGCACCTCATCGGGGCCTCCTTCTCCAGCTTCGTGGAGATGGCCGTCTTCCTGTGCGACGGCGTCGTGCCCTTCGAGCGGCCCGACCAGCCCCTCGAGGGCGAGTTCAGCCTGTCCCTGGGACTGGCCGATGACCCCCTGCGCCCCGCCCAGCGCTGATACCCCACCGAGCCGGGCGTTTTTCGCGTAGCCCTACAGAAAAACCGTAGGGCCACGCGAAATCTGTCGGTCTCGGTGGAATCGGCGGGGGCCTCAGTGCTTGAGGAGCTCGCCCATGATCCGGGCCATGGTGGCGCGGTAGCCGGCTACGGAGAACCGCTCGGCCGCCTCGCGCGCGCCCTGCTCGGCCAGTCGGGCCGCCAGAGCCGGGTCCGCCGCCAGGGCCCCGAGGGCCTCGGCCAGAGCCGCCGCGTCGTCGGCGGGTACGAGCAGGCCGGTGATCGCGTCGGTGACGACCTCCGCCAGGCCCTGGACCCGGGAGGCCACGAGCGGCCGGGCGGCGTGCATCGCCTCGACCGCCGTGTTCCCGAAGGGCTCGGCCCGCGAGGGCACGACGACGGCGTCGGCGGCCTCCAGCACCGGCCAGGTGGGGCGCACGTAGCCCAGCAGCTCGACGTGCCCTTTCAGGTCCGGCTGAGCGGCGCGCTCACGCAGCTCGGCCTCATACCACTCGTAGCCGGGGAAGACCGACCCGCACACGCTCAGGGAGGCATCCACCCCCGAGTCGCGCAGCAGTCCGACGGCGTCCAGAGCCACGTCCACTCCCTTGCGCGGAGAGAGACGACCCACCATGGCGATCCGGAACGAGTCGCCGGGCTGCCTCCGACGCAGGGGTGCCAGAGGCCGCTCCGGACCAGCGACCCCGTTGTGGACCACCTCCGTTCGTGAAGCGAGGCGCGGCTGAGCGTCCAGGAGGGCGTCACGGGCGGCACCGGAGTTCGCCACGATCCGGGAGGCCGCCAGGAGGGGCGCGTTGAGCCCGGCGCGGATGAGCCGGCGCTGGGTGTCCTCGGCCTCGTGGACATGCGCCAGCACGGGGATGCCCGCCGCACTCGCGGCCACCGGCCACCACGGGATCGTCACCGTGTTGGTCAGGACCGCCTCGGCCCGGCTGGCGCGGATGACCGTCCGTAGACGCGCGATCTCCGGGGCGGCCTGAGCCGACAGTCTCGTCAGGCCCTTGGGACTCAGCAGGGCCTTGCGCAGGACGGTGAACGGCATGACGGCTACTCGGGCCCCGGCCTCGCGCAGCACCTCGACCAGGGGGCCGTCCAGGGGCAGGGCCACGAGGACCTCGTGGCCGGCGTCGATGAGCCCGTGAATGGTCTCGACCAGCTGCCAGTCCGAGCCGTAGAGGTCAGGGGAGGGGTGAGCCACAAGGATCCGGGCGGCACCGGCGTGGCCGCCGCCCGCCCAGCCCCGGCTCACAGGCTCACCTTCCCGGTGCGGCGCCCGGAGGGGCGGTGGCGCGAGGGCCCCTCGAGCGCCAGACGCCTAGCCAGGGCCTCGTAGCCGGAGGCCACCTCGTCCCAGTCGTAGAGGACCGCCCGCTTGCGGGACTCCTCGCCGCGCGCAGCCTGGGCCTCGACGTCGGACTCGGCGGAGGTGACCAGGGCGGCCACGTCGTCGGGCGAGGTCCAGTAGCGACCGGCCTCGTCCAGGACCTCCCGGTTGAAGGAGACGTCGAAGGCGTCCACCGCGGCCCCGGCGCCGATCGCGCGCAGGAGGGAGGGGTTGGTGCCCCCCACGGAGTGGCCGTGGTAGTACACCAGAGCCCCGGCGTAGAGCGCGTCGAGCAGCTCCTGGTCCCACAAGCCGCCCAGCAGACGGACCCGCTCGTCGGCCAGGGACTCGATGCGGGCGGTGTACTCGTCGGCGTACGGGGCCGAGCCGACGACGACCAGCGGCAGCGTGGCGCCGGAGCGCACGTATCCCTCGACGATGACGTCGACGTGGTTCTCCACCTCGAAGCGGGCGACGACCAGGTGGAAGCCCTTGGGGGCCAGGTCCAGCTCGGCCAGGCGCGAGGTGTCCGCGGCGATGCGGGGCGCCCCGTAGGAGAGGAGGTCGGTGGGGGCGTTGAACTCGTCGGTGTAGTAGTCGGCGATGCCCTGGGCATCGGCGATGAGCGCGTCGGAGTAGCGCACGGCCAGGGCCTCGGCCGCGCGGTAGTAGCGCTTACCGGTGGGGCCCCACTTGCCGCGGCGCCACTCCAGACCGTCGACGTGGGTGGCCACTGGGACTCGTGCGGCGCGCAGCGCGGGCAGGAAGGGGGAGTTGGCGGCGTTGAAGACGAAGGCGACGTCGGGATGGGTGCGGCGCAGCAGGTGGGCCACCGACAGGGCCGTGTGCGACAGGGTCTCCAGGCTGCGGTTCTTGACCGAGGGCAGCTCGATCAGCCGCATCCCCAGATAGGTGCTCGGAAGCGGCGCGCTCGGCTCGGGATTGCGGCAGTAGACGAGGACCTGGTGGCCGCGGTCTGCCAGACGCCGGCCCACCTCCTCGATGGCGGTCTCGAACCCTCCGTACCGGGCGGGGACGCCTCGCGTCCCGATCATGGAGATGCGGAGCCTGTTCGGGTTCACAGCAGTCAACGGAGTCCTTTCAAGGGGGCGGCGGAGCCGGGAGGGGATTGGGAGCCGGTGGACCCGGTTGGACGCAATAGTCGGATAAGGCGTCGGCCGTGGGCCACCAAGGGTGACGGGAGGAGCGGTATCGACGACGGATTCGGGCTCCGGCCCGCGCGCTGGCTGATCCCGTTCTCGGCTCGATACTGATCCGGTTGCGGATCTGTACTGGACCGCCGAGCGTGCCGGCGTCGAACCGGGCGGGCCGCACCGCATACACCCGGTCAGTAGTCTAGAGGCGGCCGGCGCTGCGCTCGAGCGATATGGAAGGCAGAATGCATCGACTGCGGGAACGGGATGCAGGGGGTGCGGCAGGAGGAATGGATGTGGGGACCCTCCGT
The DNA here is from genome assembly GCA_963552815.1 of uncultured Actinomyces sp. Taxonomy (GTDB): domain Bacteria; phylum Actinomycetota; class Actinomycetes; order Actinomycetales; family Actinomycetaceae; genus Actinomyces. Next base: position 21,316 of record CAUVMS010000032.1, read on the forward strand.
GGGAACGGGGTGGAGAGGAGATGGGAATAATGGCTCGCTCGTCGAGATGAACGGCTCATTCCCGACTGAGTGACGACTGGGCATTCGGGGTGAGACTCGAGCGCGAAATGCCGTCTCAATGAGTGAGAGGCTATCGGTGAAAAAACAGTCATGAGGTGCAGGCCTGCTTGGCTAGTGATTGATGCCACAGCAGAAGATGCAGCAAAGTCTCTTCGAACCGTTACCAAAGAGTTACCTCTGTAATAACCTCGTGACTGGCGCCGGTCTCGCTGTCTGCCGTTCAGGTCTGAGGCGAGGCTTCCCCGTCGTAGCGCGCCGCTTACCCACGTTCCCTCACGTCTTAAGAACGGAGCACTCGTGCATCCTTTCCGTGCTTTCTCCAGTGCGGGGGCGGTTCTTGCCGCCCTCCCCCTTGCTCTAGGCGCTCTTGTCGCCCCCACTATCGCCCCTCAGGCCGCGGCGGCTCCGGGGCAGGCGACTCTCGCCTCCCCGCAGGCCCTGCCCACCGCACAGATCGACGGCGTCGTCTGGGATCAGGCGGTTGTCGGTAACACGGTCTACGTCGTCGGGGAGTTCAAGAACGCTCGCCCGGCCGGTGCTGCTGCCGGTGAGAACGAGTCTCGTCGCTACAACGCCATGGCCTACGACATCACCACGGGTGCCCTGCTCGACTGGGCGCCGAAGGTCAACGGCAAGATCAGCGCTGTCGAGGCCTCGGCCGACGGTTCCACCATCTACCTCGGCGGCAACTTCACCTCTGTCAACGACGAGACCGTCTACCGCGTCGCCGCAGTGGATGCCGCCGGTCAGCGCAAGCCGCTGGCGGTCTCGGCCAATGGTGCGGTCATGGACCTTGAGGTCGCCCCCGATGGCTCCACCCTCTACATGTCCGGCTCCTTCACCCAGATCAACTCCTCGTCGCGCCAGCGCGCAGGCGCCGTGGACCTCAGGACCCAGAAGGTGACCAGCTTCGCCCCGTCCATTGATGACTCCATGGTGCGCTCCATCACGGTGGCGGCCGACAACTCGGCGGTGGCTGTCGGCGGCTCCTTCACCTCGGTGGGCGGATCCTCCAACGGCTACGGTGTTGCCATCCTGGAGAAGGACGGGTCACTGCGCCAGTCCAGCCTCTCCAGGGTTATCCGTAATGCCGGGGAGCACTCCGGCATCATGAGCCTGAAGTCCGACTCCCGAGGGCTCTACGGCGTGGGCTACTCCCAGGAAGGCACCTTCGAGGGGATGTTCCGGGCCGACTGGTCCACCGGCAAGATCAACCTCATGGCCGACTGCCACGGCGACACCTACGACGTGCTGCCCACCAACGACGTCATCTATATCGCCAGCCACTCCCACGACTGCAGCAACATCGGGGGCTTCCCCGAGCGTTCGGACGAGGGTGTCTACCACCACGCCGTTGGTTTCTCCAGCACCGCCACCGGCAAAGTGAGCCGCAACCGGGCCTGGGGCTACAGCAACTACGAGGGGCAGCCCGCCCCCACCCAGTACAACGGTTTCCTGCCCGGTTTCCAGATCGGCCAGTACACCGGCCTGAACCAGGCCGTCTGGACCGTTGAGGGCAATGACAAGTACCTCGTCTACGGCGGTGAGTTCCTGGCCGTCAATGGCACCTCCCAGCAGGGACTTGTCCGCTTCTCCATGAGTGGCGGCGATCCCAACGCCAAGGATCAGGACAACGGTGACGACCCCAACGCCAAGGATCAGGACAACGG
>CAUVMS010000033.1:0-22175 GCA_963552815.1 uncultured Actinomyces sp.
AACCGGCGCCGCCGCCGTGAGAGGGCGGTGTCCTAGGCCACTAAACGATGGGGGCTATAGATCAGCAGATATCAAGCAGATCCGCTGGGGTACCAGGACTCGAACCTAGAATAACTGAACCAGAATCAGTCGTGTTGCCAATTACACCATACCCCAATGGGTTCCACCTCAGTCGTCTCGCGGCCGAGGCAGCGGGCAGTAATCTACACGCCCACCCCGCCCCCACCAAATCATCAGGGGGTGAGGACAGACACACGCTGATCCGGACGAGCGTCAGCTCCGTCGCCACGTCCCCGAAACAGGCCGTTGAGCAGATTCGAGCCGCCCATGGAGCACGAGCCGGTGCAGCCCATAACAGCCCCAGACAGCCTCACAGCCAAGCGCACCAACGAAGATATCCCTTAGACTGCCGAAGTTCCTACTCGCCCCGCTACCCTCTGGGAGACCGTATGCGCACCCATCCACCGCGCCACAACCATGCCGGTCGTGGTACTCACAGGACTCGCTGCCTCGTTCTTGGGCTGTGCCTGACTGCCGGCCTGGCACTGAGCGCCTGCGGACCGGCCCACAAGGGCCAGCTCACCGTCGAACCCGTCAGCGCCTCCGCCGAAGCCAGCAGCTCGAAGAGCCCCTCCGCCAAACCGTCTCCCTCCAAGTCCCCCACTCCGACACCATCGGCCACGCCCTCTGCATCATGGACGATGCCCAGCGTGACGATCACCAATGAGAGGACCGACATCTGGCAGCAGAAGGATGACCTTCTCCGCCTCCCGCTGGAGACCTCCTTCCTCATCAACCGGGCATACCTCTTCAACGACCAGACCTGTCAGGGAATTCTCCGCTACCAGACCTCCCAGGACATGTACAACAGCAGAAACACGAAGAGCGATGACGCCGCCTCCTCCGCCAAGGTGCAGGAGCAGCCGGCAACCTATCCCGCCTACACGGTGACCTCGGGCCCCACGGCCGTTGACGTCATGCCTGATGACAGCGGCACGCTCGCGGGTTATGAGGTTGCCTACACAGGAACAGTCACCTTCACCGACACAGGAGACAACGAGGTCAGCGGATACCGCTTCTTCAGGCAGATCGGAGAGCAGGGGGCCTCAATCGACATCCTCCTCCAGTGCGCTCCGGGCAACCTCCCCAGCCTTCAGACCTGGCACGATCTGCTGAGCGGGACACGGATCAGTGGTTTCGACGCCGGAGCCATGGGGTAGCCGAAGCCAGGGGCCAGCAGAACCCTCAAGACCAGCAGCGTAGCCTTTTCTGCCCTCTCCCCTTCCAGCCTCTTGGATACCTCATGCTTCCCTCCTCATCATGCCGCCACAACCGGCTGGATCGCGTCTCACGCAGGCGCCGCCATCTGGTCACAGCACTGTGCCTGACCACCGGTCTGGCACTGAGCGCCTGCGGACCCGCCCACAAGGGCCAGCTCACCGTCGAACCCGTCAGCGCCGCCACCGAGGCCAGCAGCCCCAGCTCTGCCACTGCGTCGGCAAGACCGACTCCGACTGCGACGAGGTCGCCCTCCGCGACCCCCTCCCCGTCAGCGACGGCGTGGACTGCCCCGAGCGTCACGATCACCAGCGAGGACACGTCGGTCTGGACGCACGACGACGAGCGCATCAAGAAGGACTCGGCCGGCCCCAACGGGACCATTGACGGATACACCGTCAACGCCAATGCCGCCTGCTTCGGTTTCATCGCCAGCGACGCCGAGGAGAGGCACTACAACCTCCGCGCCGTAGGTGACGACGTTCAGTCTCAGGCCGCCCTCAGGCGTCAGCAGGAGATCTTCTCCGGGTACCAGACGACGCAGGGACCAACCGTTGTGGAAAGCGTCCGCGACGACAATGGCACCTTCCCGGGCTATGAGGAGACCTTCTCCGTGACCGTCAACTTCACGGACGCCCCCAACACGCCCATGGATGGATATCGCTTCGACAGGAGAGTAGGAGAAAAAGGGTTCACTCTCGAGGTCATGCTGCTGTGCCCGCAGGGCTCTCTCATCGGGCTGGATCAGTGGCACACGATTCTGGCGGGTATTCGACTTCAGGGAATCGACGCCGGCGCCATGTGATCGTCACGTGGAGTCACTGAGCGTTCTGCCCGGGTGGCTCACGGGAGTCTCCGCAAGCGGATGGGGTGGGGCCAGGAGCACTGTGCTCCTGGCCCCACCCCGGTCAGCTCATCCGGCGGGAGTCACTCGAGTCCCGTTCTCAGGGCCCGCAGCCTAGCGAGGGTCGAGTCGGCCCCCAGGATCTCCATGGACTCGAACAGCGGCGGGGAGATCTGTCGGCCGGTGACGGCAACGCGCAGAGGGCCGTACGCAAGACGCGGTTTGATCCCCTCGCCGTCGGGCATGCCCCGGCCCTCGACGATGGCGGCCTTGAGGGCCTCCTCCAGATGGTCCCTGTCCCACTGCTCGGCGCTCAGCCCCTCCAGGGCACGGATACCGGCGTCCAGGACATCACTCGCCGAGTCCTTGAGCTTACTCCTGGCCCTGTCGTCGATGGTGAGGTCGTCGTCGGCAACGAAGAGGAAGCCGAGCATGTCGCGGCACTCGCGCAGTAACTGGATCCGGGTCTGGATGAGGGGCGCCGCTGCGCTGAGGATCTCCTGCTCGCGTGCAGAGAGCGCGTCGAAGGAGGCCGCCGAGACCAGCGGCACCTGCGTGACCTCGCCGGTCGGGTCAGGGAAGGCGTCGGCGAGGTAGGGCACCAGGCGGTCGCGGAAGTCCTTCTCCTCCAGCGCTCGCACCTGCTCGGCGTTGATCGCCTCGCACTTCTTGGGGTCGAAGCGGGCCGGGTTGGGGTTGACGTCATGGACGTCGAAGGCCTCGATCATCTCGGCGGCCGAGAAGACGTCACGGTCTGCGCTGAGCGACCAGCCCAGCAGGGCCAGGTAGTTGAGGAGTCCCTCGGGGATCATGCCGCGGTAGCGGTGGATGAGGAGGTTCGACTGGGGATCGCGCTTGGACAGCTTCCGGTTGCCCTCCCCCATGACGTAGGGCAGGTGGCCGAACTCGGGCATCACCTGGGCCCGGCCGATCTCCACGAGTGCCCGGTAGAGCGCCACCTGTCGCGGGGTGGAGGACAGCAGGTCCTCGCCGCGCAGAACGTGGGTGATGCCCATAGCAGCATCGTCAACGGGGTTGACCAGGGTGTAGAGAGGCTCCCCGCCCGCACGCACGACGACGTAGTCCGGCACGCTGCCCGCCTTGAAGGTGATGGGGCCGCGGACCAGGTCGGTGAAGGTGATGTCCTCCTCCGGCATCCGCATCCGTAGGACGGGGAGACGCCCCTCGGCGCGGAAGGCGTCCTTCTGCTCCTGGGTCAGGTTGCGGTCGTATCCGTCGTAGCCGAGCTTGGGGTCCTCTCCGCGCTCGCGGTGCCGGGCCTCGATCTCCTCGGGGGTGGAGAAGGACTCGTACAGGTAGCCCGCCTCCAGCAGCTCCGCCGCCACCTGCTTGTACAGGTCCATCCGCTGGGACTGGCGGTAGGGCTCGTGAGGGCCGCCCCTGCCCACGCCCTCGTCCCAGTCCAGGCCCAGCCAGGTCAGGGAGTCGAGGATGGCGTCGAAGGACTCCTCGGAGTCGCGGGCGGCGTCGGTGTCCTCGATCCGGAAGACGAAGGTGCCCCCGGTGTGGCGGGCGTAGGCCCAGTTGAACAGGCAGGTGCGCACCATGCCGACGTGAGGGGTTCCCGTCGGCGAGGGGCAGAAGCGCACACGAACAGATGATGAGCCCTGCTCCGGGACGTCGGCCGCGGCGGCGGGCGCGGAGCGGAGGGGGGATGAGTGGTCGCTGAGTTCAGGCATGATGGGCACAGCGTATCCCGACGGACCATTCTCCCCATGGCTGCGCGACGTGGTGACGGTTACCGTGATCCCCGTGAGGCCGTCATCCCAGCGTGACGGACGACTTTCCGCACACGTGACGACGACGGCCCCCCGCTCGGCCGGACCGACCGACTCCCCGCCTACCTTTGGAGGATCATTCATGTCCCCGACCCGACCTTCCTCATCACGGCCCGGCCGTCACCGTCGCTCGACACTCAGACTCCCTCTCATGGTGGGGCTCAGCGTCGCCCTGGCCGTCCCCGCTCTTGCCGCGTGCCAGGACGACTCCGGTCCTTCTCCCTCGTCACGGTCCAGCGCCTCCAGCAGTGCTTCACCATCCAGCGGCTCATCCGGCAAGAGCGCGAATCCGTCGGACAAGCCCTCCGACGCCGGCAAGAGCAGCAACGTCGACTGGGCTCCTTCATGGGAGTTCCCGCAGTCCCAGCCCGGCTGGGAGGTGACCGTCTACGACACCGACGGCAAGAACAAGATGGATAAGCAGAACGGCTGCGTGTTCACCGCGACGCAGAACCTGTACGACCAGAACTCGAAGAGTGATCGCGACGAGTCGGACTATCAGGCGGAGACCGCAGTCAACGCCTACCAGCAGTCGTCGGACTTCACGAACGTCTCCTTCGAGCCCACCAAGGACGACTTCACTCTGGTCAAGGACACGGATGGAAACGCCATCGAGGTCAGACGGCTGGACTTCACGTACACCGGAGCAGACCACAAGGACTACAAGCTCACCCGGTTCGTGCGGGTTTTCAGCACGACGGGCGTACCGGTCATGCTCCAGGCGATGTACGCCTGCCCCGTTGACGCCTACTCGTCCAGCGAGATGGAGACACTGCTGAAGGCCACTCCGATCAGTCATCCCGGCCCGGCCGACATGGATGAGGGCGAGTCCACCAGCGGCTCCGGCAAGGACGGCAAGAGCGACGAGAAGAAGAACGGATCCGACGACGGCAAGGCCACCGCCCCCAGCGACAAGGACGGCAAGAAAGACGAGAAGGGCTCGGGCAGGTCGTCCAAGGACACCTGATGAGCACTCATCGACATGGGTGGGTTCTCGGGCAGCGGCCTTAGAATCCCACCCATGGCCGTCTCTTGCGTCAACGGTTCCGGCTCTCTGGCTCAGACCTTCGACTCCCTGACCCCGCAGCGGATGCGCGAGCGAGGGTCGCTGAAGTGGTCCCAGTACCCCGGTGACGTCATCGGGGCCTGGGTCGCCGAGATGGACCTGGGGACCGCACCCGCGGTCGAGGCGGCGATTCACCAGGCGATGCACGACGGCCTCCTGGGGTACATGCCGCCCTCGGTCTCGCAGGCGGCGCGCGAGGAGATGGCACGCTACCAGCGTGAGGCCTTCGGCTGGCAGGTGGAGGCCGAGCAGGTGAGCCTTCTGCCCGACGTACTCTCCTCACTGAACGCGATCATCACCTCTCACACTTCTGAGGGATCCCCCGTCATCGTCCCTACCCCGGCATACATGCCCTTCCTTGAGATTCCCGGTCGCCACGGTCGCGAGTGCATCGAGGTTCGATCTTTCGCGCGGCCCTCCCGGGACGGTTCGCCTCACTGGGTGCTGGATCTTGACGGCATCGAGTCCGCCATGGCGGCAGGGGCCGGGCTGCTCGTCCTGTGCAACCCGTGGAACCCGGTGGGGCGAGTCCTCTCAGCCGCCGAGCTCGACGCCGTCGCGGCACTGTCCGCCACCTACGGGGTGCCGGTCTTCGCCGACGAGATCCACGCTCCCCTGGTGCTCGAAGACTCCTTGGTGCACATCCCCTACGCCTCCCGTCCGGGCGCAGACCCGGATCTGACCTTCACGGCGACGGCCGCGTCCAAGGGGTGGAACATCCCGGGTCTGAAGTGCGCCCAGCTCATCGCCTCGGGCCGGGCCCGCACGCGGTGGGAGGCCGATGCCGGCAGTGCTCATCTTGCGGCCGGGGCCTCCGTCGTCGGGGCCCTGGCCACTATTGCGGCTCTGCGTGAGGGGCAGGACTGGCTGGGTGAGGTCCGTGCCTACATCCGCGCCAACAGGGACATGGTGAGCGATGCCCTGAGCGGCCTCGAGGGCATCGAGCCGACGCTGCCGGAGGCGACCTATCTGGCCTGGCTGGACTGCCGGGGCCTGGGCGTGGAGCAGCCGGCGCGCTTCTTCCGCAAGGAGGCCGGAGTCGCGATGAATGAGGGCGTGACCTTCGGGAGGGCCTGGTCGGGATTCTGCCGCCTCAACCTGGCCACGGGCCGGGGCATTGAGGAGGAGACCGTGCGCCGCATCGGTGATGCGGTCCGCCGCCTGTCCTCTGCGGCATCCTGAGCCGGGACAGTCCGGGGCCGACGTCGTCGGCTCAGCGACGTACCACCGGGTTGGAGAAGGAGCCGATGCCCGCGATCTCGACCTCGACGCGCTGGCCGGCCCGGATCTCACCGACTCCGGCAGGTGTACCGGTGAGGATGACGTCGCCGGGCAGAAGGGTGAAGATCGTCGAGATGTAGGAGACCAGCTCGGGGACGGAACGGATCATGTCTCCGGTATGGCCCTCCTGGACCAGGCGGCCGTCGACCCGGGTGCGTACTGCAGCATCATCGGGTGAGAAGACGGGGGCGCGGCCGGGCTCGGGAACCTCGATCCACGGTCCTAGGGGGCAGGAGGTGTCGAAGGCCTTGGCCCGCACCCACTGCGGTTCGGCGCGCTGGCGGTCGCGGGCCGAGACATCGTTGGCGACCGTGTATCCCAGGATGACGTCGTCGGCGTGGTCAGCAGGGATGTCCTTGGCGAGGGTCTTGATGACGACGGCCAGCTCGGCCTCGTAGTGGACCTCGTCGCTCCAGGGGGGAAGGACGATCGGAGCATCTGGGCCGATGACGGCAGTGTTGGGCTTGAGGAAGACGACCGGGTCACGCGGTGGCTCGCTCTCCCCCATCTCGGCGATGTGGTCCGTGTAGTTCTTCCCAACTCCCACGACCTTGGAGCGAGGGATGACCGGGGACAGCAGCCGGGCCTCGCGCAGCTCGACGACCTCTCCGGTGGCCTCGGGCAGGGAGTAGAGGGGGTCCCCCTTGAGGACCAGGAGGTGCCCCTCGGACTCGCCTGAGGCCACCTCACCGTCGGGCAGCCCCTGGACGATGCCGTAGCGGGGCTCGTCACCGGTGGAGAATCGTGCGATCTTCATGGGTGCCAGCCTAACGCGGTCTGGGTCAGCTGCCCGATGCCTCCCCCATGGCGGCACGACGCTCGATGACAGAGGCGTGGGCGGGGCCGTCGGCGGCCCAGATCTCTCCGGGGAGCGTGCCGGGCAGGTAGGGGTTGTCGGTGGCGACGAACCGGATCTCATCCTTCTCGCCGGCCTGAACGGCTCGGCGCTGGGCCTCCCAGTCGCGCAGGGCGCCGAAGGCCCAGCCTCCCAGCAGGAGGATGGAGACCATGTTGATGACGGTCATCGCGCCCATGACCAGGTCGGAGAGGTTCCACACGAAGGTGAGGGTGGACAGGGAGCCGATGGCGGTGGCCACGATGATCATGGCCCGCAGGGCGTAGTGCTTGTGCTGCTTGCCCTGGAGGAAGTCCATGTTGATCTGGGCGTAGGTGTAGTTGCCCAGGAGCGAGGAGTAGGCGAAGACGAAGATGATGATGGCCATGAGGTACTGCGCCCATCCGCCGAGCACGTAGGTGACGGAGGCTGAGGTCAGGGTGTTGGCGGCTTCGTTCGCGGTACCCGGGTCGGCTTGAGCCGCCACCGGGTCGTAGACCCCGGAGAGCAGGACGATGAGGGCGGTGACAGTACACACGATGATGGTGTCGACGAAGACGCCCAGGGACTGCACGAATCCCTGCTGCACGGGGTGGGCGACAGTGGCCGTGGCGGCGATGTTGGGAACCGACCCCTCACCGGCCTCGTTGGAGAACAGGCCTCGCTTGACTCCGTTGAGGGCGGCGGCGAAGATCCCGCCGGCGGTTCCGGCGAAGGCCTGGTTAAGCCCGAAGGCGCCCTCGAAGATGGAGATGATGGCTCCCGGGATCGCGCCGGTGTGACGCACCAGGATGGTCAGGGCGATGAGGGCGTAGACCACCGTCATGATCGGTACGAGCCACTCGGAGACGGCGGCCACCGACTTGATGCCCTTGAAGACGATCGGCGTGGTGATGATGACCAGACCGATGGCGGTCATCCACGGCTCGATGTGGAAGGTGCTCTTCATGGTCGCCGCGATGGTGTTGGCCTGGGTGGCCTCGTAGGCGAAGCCGAAGACGAAGGTGATGACGACGGCGAAGACCCGGGCGGCGGGCTTGGAGCCCAGACCGCGCATGATGTAGTAGGCCGGGCCACCGCGGAAGGAGCCGTCGGGGTGGGTGACCTTGTACATCTGAGCGAGGGTGGCCTCGATAAACCCGGTGGCCATTCCCACCAGGGCCACGATCCACATCCAGAACACGGCGCCGGGGCCGCCCAGGGTGATGGCGATGGCCACGCCCACGATGTTGCCGGTACCGACCCGGGAGGCCAGCCCGACCGCGAAGGCCTGGAAGGAGGAGATCCCGCCCTCGTGGCTTTCCCGGGAGGAGGTGATGGCCCGCACCATATAGGGGAAGAGACGCAGCTGTACCGCGCCGGTCCGTATGGTGAAGTACAGCCCGCCCAGGACGAGCAGCCAAGCGAGCAGGTAGAGGAACAGGTAGCCGGATGCCTTCTCCAGGATGTCTGCGCCGGCGGTGAAGAAGGACTCCAGAGAGTCGGTCCAGCTGTTGCCTCCGCTGGATGCGGCGCTGTTCAGGGGAGCCAGAACCGGTTGCACGTGAGAACCTCCGTGGGATGGGACGACGACGCTGGCAAGGCGGGCGATGTGCGCGTGGTCAGTCTAGGGACACGCATCATTCCCCCCATCCACCCCTCTTGAGGGAAGGGTGGTGCGCCATGGTCCCCGTAGGCTACGGACACAGTGTTTCGATTCAGTGACGCCGTCGGCCTATGAGGAGATCGACTTCTCCCAGGCGCCCGAGGGGAGAGCCGCGGGCAGGTGGTCGGAGTCTGCGCGGAAGGCCGGCCGGCTTCCGTCCGGCTTCGGCTCGCGCTGGAGCGCCTCCCAGTCGCGTAGGGCGCAGACAACCCAGCGGCTGAGCAGCACCAGCGCGATGAGGTTGATGATGGCGCCGGTCCCAAGGAGCACGTCCGCCAGGGTCCAGACGGTGGTCAGCTGCTGCACGCTGCCGACACCGGCGCAGATGACGGCTCCGATCTGGAGTGCCCGTGAGACCCAGGGGCGGTCGGTGAGGTAGTCCAGGCAGACCTGGGCGTAGGAGAAGGCCCCGATGATGGTGGTGTAAGCCAGGACGACAACGAGCAGGGCCATAGGCCAGCGGCTCCACTCCCCCACGAGGTGGGCGATGGCGTCCTGGGTCAGGGTTCCCGCGGTCTCCTTGCCGGTTGCTCCGGGTTGGAAGACGTCTGCTCCGGCGACCAGGATGGCCAGCGCCGTTGCAGTGCACACGAACAGGGTGTCGACCACGACGCCGAAGGCCTGGATGAAGCCCTGCTGGACCGGGTGCTCCACGGTGGCCGAGCCCGCTGCGCAGGCTGCTCCGCCCAGCCCCGCCTCGTTGGAGAACAACCCGCGGCGTACGCCGTTGAGTAGTGCGGCGGTCACTCCCCCGGCAAGGCCGCTCAGTCCCTGGCGCAGACCGAAGGCGCCCTCGACGATGGATCGCAGAGCCTCCCAGGCCTGGACCGGGTGGGTGAGGAGGATGACCAGGACCAGAACCAGGTAGGCCAGCGCCATGAGCGGGGCCAGGTACTCGGCCACCCGGGCCATGGCGCGCAGGCCCCCGAGGAGAACCGGGGCGGTCAGGGCCACGACGAAGATGGCCCCCAGGTTCGGAGACAGCCCGCTGGCGCCCTCAAGGGAGGCGGTGATGGCGTTGGCCTGGACCATGGGCATGACCAGACCGTTGGCGATGAGGAAGACGACGGCGAACAGCCCGCCCAGGATCGGCAGCTTCAGTCCACGGGAGATGTAGTAGGCGGGCCCTCCGCGGAAGGTGCCGTCCTGACGGCGCACCTTGAACAGCTGGGCGAGGGTCGCCTCGCTGAAGGCGGTGGCGGTTCCCAGGATCGCGACGAGCCACATCCACAGTACGGCGCCCGGACCGCCCATGATGAGTGCTAACGCCACCCCGACGATGTTGCCGGTTCCCACCCTGCAGGCCAGTCCGACGGCGAAGGCCTGGAAGGAGGTGATTCCGCCATGGCGCCCGTCACGGGATCCTGCCACCGAGGAGGCGATCGCACCGGTGTGCCGTAGCTGAACGCCCCGGGTCCGGATCGTGAAGAAGATGCCGGCTCCAACCAGCAGCCACATGAGGACCCAGGAGAAGAGCAGGTCGGAGACGGAGGACAAGGTGGCGTCGATCTGGTCCATCCATGAGGTGTGCGCCATCGGAGACATCACGATCAGCCCCTCCTTGCGGCGTCGTCGGGCTCCCAGATCCCGGGGACTACGTCTCCGGGCAGGAGGGCGTTACCGTGACCGACGAAGGACGGCTCGGTGAGGCCCTGAGCGCGCTGAGCCTCGAAGTCACGCAGGGCCCCGATGACCCACGGGGCCAGTCGGATCACGACGACGAGGTTGAGGACTCCCAGAAGTCCCAGGGCGATGTCGGTCAGGGCCCAGACGACGGGCAGGGTCAGGACAGTGCCGCCGAAGGCCGCGGCAGTCAGGATGATCCCGAAGACCTGCTCGGCCCGGCGCTCCCCTCCCAGGAAGTTGACGTTGACCTGGGCGTAGGAGTAGCAGCCCAGCACCGTGGAGAAGACCAGGACGAAGATAAGCACCACCATGGGCCAGGTGGTCCAGGCACCCAGGTGCTCGGCGACGGCCTGCTGGGTGAGAATCGCGCCGACCAGGGAGCCATCGCCGGGGTGGTAGGTGTCGGTGGCCAGCAGGATGAGCAGGCCGGTGGCCGTGCACACGAGGATCGTGTCGACGAAGACGCCGAAGGACTGGATGAGTCCCTGTCGCACGGGGTGTGCGACCGTGGCGGTACCGGCGGCGTTGGGGACGGTTCCCAGACCGGCCTCGTTGGAGAACAGGCCACGGCGCACACCGTTGAGCAGCGCCGCGACGACTCCGCCCGCGGTGCCGAACAGAGCCTCGTTGAGGCCGAAGGCCCCTTCGAAGATGCTCAGGAGAACCTCGAAAAGTTTGCCCGCGTTAAGAACCATGACCACCACTGCCATGAACACGTAGGCCAGTGCCATGATGGGTGCCAGCCACTCTGCGACGCGGGCCACGAAACGGACTCCTCCCAGAACCACGGGCGCGGTCAGCAGGACGAGGAAGACCCCGACCACCCAGCCCGAGACACTGGGGACAGTGGCCGTGATGACCTGGGCCAGGGAGTTCGTCTGCACCATGACCACGGTGACTCCCACCGAGACGATACACATGACCGCGAAGATCCTGCTCCACAGAGCCGATCCCAGACCGTTCTTGATGTAGTAGGCGGGGCCCCCTCGAAAGGTGAAGTCCCGACCGCGCTCCTTGAAGATCTGCGCGAGCGTGGACTCCACGAAGCTGGTCGCCATGCCGATGAGGGCGACGACCCACATCCAGAACAGGGCGCCGGGGCCACCGGCGACGACGGCCAGGGCAACCCCGGCGATGTTGCCGATGCCGACACGTGCGGCCAGCCCCACGGCGAAGGCCTGGAAGGAGGAGATACCTCCCTGAGCCCCGGTGCGGGACCCCGACAGCGAGTTCACCATGGTGCCGAAGTGGCGCAGCTGCACCCAGAAGGTGCGCACGGTCAGGTAGATGCCGGCGAGGATGAGCAGGGCGGCGAGGAGGTAGGTGTAGAAGAAGTCGTCAATGGAGTTGAGCAGGCTCTCGATGCTGGTGGGGTTCATGCGTCTGCTCCTGTCGAGGCGGCCGGTTGGCTGCTGGCCGGGGTGGCTGCGGGAACAACGTCGTCGGCGGTCTTGTCCGCCTCGGCCAGGCTGGCTCTCTCAGCGGTCCAGACGTCGCCGGGGAGGTCGCCGGGCAGGTACGGGTTGCCCGCGCCGATGAACAGGGGTGCGGCTCGTCCCGCGGCGCGCTGGGCGTCCCAGTCCCTCAGCGCGCCTACGCCCCAGCGGGCGAGCCAGACGAGGGCGATCAGGTTGGTCAGGGTCATGACGGCCATGGTGATGTCGACGGTGTTCCACACGACGGTCAGGGTGGCGAGCGCACCCAGGCCGGTGGAGACCACCGAGACCAGTCGGGGCAGCCACCGCCATACCGGCCGCTCGGAGATGAAGGTCATGGAGACCTCGGAGTAGGTGGCTGCGGCGATGATGGAGGAGAAGGCCAGGACGAAGATGACGATGGTCATGGGCACGGCGGTCCAGCCGCCGAGGGTGGCGGCGACGGCGTCGGAGGTCAAGGTTCCCGCGGCTTCGGGGGTCAGGGTGCCGGCCTCGACGAGGGCGGGGCTGTAGACACCGGAGACCAGGATGATGAAGGCGGTTGCGGTGCACACGATGATGGTGTCGACGAACACACCAAGGGACTGGATGAGTCCCTGCTGGACCGGGTGAGCGACGGTCGCGGTGGCGGCTGCGAAGGGTGCGGTGCCCTGTCCGGCCTCGTTGGAGAACAGGCCGCGGCGGGTTCCGTTGGTCAGGGCGGCGATGATGCCTCCAGTCACCCCTCCGGCGAAGGGAGCGGGGCCGAAGGCCGAGGAGACGATGGTGGCCAGGATGCCCGGAAGCTGAGTGATGTGAAGCGCGACGATGACAACGGCCATGAGTACGTACACCAGGGCCATGATCGGCGCCATCCACTCGGTGACGCGGGCGACCCGGCGCACCCCGCCGAGGATGACGAGGGCGGAGAGCCCCACCAGGACCGCGGCGGCGACGCTCGAGGGAAGGTTCAATGGGGAGTCTGGGCCGATGACGCCGGCGACGGCGTTGGACTGGACCATGATGATGGAGAAGCCGCAGGTGAAGATCGTCAGCCCTGCGAAGATGATGCCCAGGGCTCGGCTGCGCAGTCCTCGTGCCATGTAGTAGGCGGGGCCGCCGCGGAAGGAGCCGTCGGTGTGGCGGACCTTGAACATCTGAGCCAGGGTCGCCTCGAAGAAGGCGGTGGCCATGCCGACCAGGGCCACGATCCACATCCAGAAGATCGCGCCGGGGCCGCCCAAGATGAGGGCCGCGGCCACTCCGAAGACGTTACCGATGCCTACGCGGGCGGCCAGGGAGATCGTGAAGGCCTGGAAGGAGGAGATGCCTCCCTGCGCGCCGGAACGTGATCCGGCCACCTGGTGGAGCATGTCCGGCAGACGACGCAGCTGGACTCCTCGAGTGAGGACGGTTAGCAGGATCCCGGTACCGACGAGCACCCACATGGTGATGTGGAGCGTGATCCAGTCCGAGACCACCTCAAGCTGAGCAGCTAGGGCTTCCATGGGAGATTCGGCCTTTCACGGTGTCGCAACAGTTGGGGACGGCCCGCATGGTCTCACGAATCGGCGCTCGGGACATAGCGCAGTCGATTTTCGGGGCGCGTCACGATCTCTGCGGCTCTCCCACGAGCCATCCCAGATCGTTCGATGTGGGCCCCCGTGAGACGATGACGCCGTGACCTCCCAGACTGCTCCGGCCCTCAACGCGATGCTCGACGCCCTCATCCCGGCTGATGATCCCGAGCGCGTCCCCGAGCCCGAGGAGGTCTACCTGGCGTTCTCGGACTGGGCGGAGACGACCGGCCGCCCCCTCTACCCGCACCAGGACGAGGCGCTGTCGGAGATCCTGGAGGGCCGCCACGTCATCGCCGCCACCCCGACCGGCTCGGGCAAGTCGATGATCGCGCTGGCCGCCCACACCGTCTCGCTGGCCCGCGGGGGCCGCTCCTACTACACGGCCCCCCTCAAGGCCCTGGTCAGTGAGAAGTTCTTCGAGCTGGTGCGCCTGTTCGGGGCGGATAACGTCGGCATGGTCACCGGGGACACCTCCATCAACGCCGCCGCCCCGATCATCTGCTGCACCGCGGAGATCCTGGCCAACCAGTCCCTGCGCGAGGGCGCGGACATGGACGTGGACTGCGTCATCATGGACGAGTTCCACTACTACGCGGACCCGCAGCGCGGCTGGGCCTGGCAGGTGCCCCTCCTGGAGCTGCCCCAGGCGCAGATGGTGCTGCTGTCGGCCACGTTGGGCGATGTCTCCTTCTTCGTGCGGGACCTGCGCGAGCGCACGGGCCGCGAGGTCGCCGTCGTCGACGACGCTGTGAGGCCGGTTCCCCTGGAGATGGAGTACGTCGTCGAGCCGATCGGTGAGCTGCTTCAGCGCCTGGTGGGGCAGGACAAGGCTCCGGTCTACGTCGTCCACTTCTCCCAGAAGGAGGCGGTGGAGCGGGCGACCTCCCTGCTGAGCGTGGACCTGGTGCCCAAGTCCCGCAAGGCGGAGGTAGCGAAGGCGCTCGGCGACTTCCGCTTCGGCGGAGGTTTCGGGGCCACGCTCTCACGGCTGCTGCGCGCCGGTATCGGCGTGCACCACGCGGGCATGCTGCCGCGATACCGGCGGCTGGTGGAGCGCCTGGCCCGCGAAGGGCTGCTGTCCGTCATCTGCGGCACGGACACGCTCGGGGTGGGGATCAACGTGCCGATCCGCTCGGTGGTCATGACCTCACTGGTGAAGTTCGACGGCTCCAAGGAGCGTCACCTCACCGCCCGCGAGTTCCACCAGATCGCCGGTCGGGCCGGGCGCGCCGGCTTCGACACCCGCGGCTACGTCGTCGTCCAGGCACCCGAGCACGTCATCGAGAACGCCAAGGCGCTGGCCAAGGCCGGCGACGACGAGCGCAAGCGCCGCAAGATCGTGCGCAAGAAGGCCCCCGAGGGGCGCGTCAACTGGACGGACAAGACCTTCGAGCGGCTGCGCGATGCGGCCCCGGAGACACTGACCAGCCAGTTCCAGGTCACCACCACCATGGTGCTCAACCTCATGGAGCGCGCCGGAGACCCGGTGGCGGCGATGGCGGGCCTGCTGGAGCGCGCCCACGAGCCCGAGGCCCAGCGGCGCCGCCACGTGCGCCGCGCCCTGGAGATCTACCTGTCCCTGCGCACGGCGGGAGTCCTCACGCATGTCTCCAGCGCCCAGGCCGCCGCCGACGGGCGCCCCCGGCTCCGCCTGGCCGTGGACCTGCCGGCCGACTTCGCCCTCAACCAGCCCCTGGCGCCCTTCGCCCTGGCGGCCATGGACCTGCTGAACGTGGAGGCCCCGGAGCACACGGTCGACGTCGTCAGCGTCGTCGAGGCCACCCTGGACGACCCGCGTCCGCTGCTCTACGCCCAGCAGCGCGCCGCCCGCGGCGAGGCGATCGCCGCGATGAAGGCCGAGGGGATGGACTACGAGGAGCGCATGGCCGCCCTGGAGGAGATCACCTGGCCCCAGCCTCTGGCCGAGCTGCTCACCCCCGCCCTGGAGATGTATAAGCAGGCCAACCCGTGGATCGCCGAGCACGAGCTGGCGCCGAAGTCGGTGGTGCGCGAGATGGTGGAGAACGCGATGACCTTCTCCGACCTCATCTCCCGCTACGAGCTGGGGCGCAGTGAGGGCGTGGTGCTGCGCTACCTCACCGATGCTTACCGGGCGCTGCGCCAGGTCGTGCCCGATGAGCACCGCACGCCCGAGGTCGCCGAGCTCATCGACTGGCTGGGGGCGCTCGTGCGCGCCGTCGACTCCTCCCTGCTCGATGAGTGGGAGGCACTCGGTCAGGCGCAGGCGGGCAGGGCGGGCGAGGTCGCCGGCCTGCTGGAGGGGGACCGTCCCGGTGCGGACGACTCATCCGGGGTGGAGCGGGCCTTCGGCGCGGGCGAGGACGGGACGGTCGCCTTCACTCGCAACCGTCACGCCTTCCGGGTGGCGGTGCGCCGGGAGATGTTCCGCCGCGTCGAGCTCATGGCGCGCGACGACGTCGAGGCCCTGGGACGTCTGGACGCCTCCTCCGGCTGGGGCGAGGACCGCTGGGACGAGGTGCTGGGGCGCTACTGGGACGAGTACGACTGGATCGGCACGGACACCTCGGCACGGGCGGTCTCGCTGGCGCCGCTCGACGAGTCCCCCGATGAGACGGCCCTGGCCGCCGCCGGCGTCAGCGAGCGCCTGCGCGATGCCCTGGAGACCTCCGGGAGGCAGGTGTGGCTGGCCACCCAGGTCCTGGAGGACCCCGACGGCGACCATGACTGGCGCTTGACGGCCCTGGTGGACCTGGCCGAGTGCGACAGGGACAAGCGCGCCGTCATCCACCTGCTGTCCGTGGGGCCGCAGCAGGGTTAGCCCGCCTCGCTGGAGTCCACGGCGGGCCTGACAGGCTGGCGCAGAACGGTCTTCATCTTCTCCGGTGCCACGCGCCGGGGGTCACTGAGGTAGATCTCGTGGTGGGGACCG
This sequence comes from uncultured Actinomyces sp., assembly GCA_963552815.1. Lineage (GTDB taxonomy): Bacteria > Actinomycetota > Actinomycetes > Actinomycetales > Actinomycetaceae > Actinomyces. The sequence continues at coordinate 16,281 of CAUVMS010000033.1, forward strand.
TTCCAGGTGAGCCCAAGGCGCGGCATGATCTCGTCGTGGAGGCGGGCCAGGGTGGGGGCCTCCTCGTCGTAGGTGCCCACGTGGAGAATCTGCAGCGACCTGCCCTCAGCGAGCCGGAGCTCCCTGAGCTCTCCGATCGGAAGCTCGGGCTTCTTGCGCGCCGCCTGTCCCAGCCCCTCGGCGACGTCCTGCGACGAGACCGCGTCAGGCAGAAGGATCATCATGGTCCAGTCCCACTCTCCCTTGTCGCGGGTGACGAAGGCGGAGTTGTCGGCACTCGTCCACAGTCCCTCGAGGGGACCGACGACGAAGTCGTCACCGGTGCGCTTCTTGAAGGCGGAGCGGATCGCGTAGGCGCCTGCGTACAGGGCCTGGATCGCGGTGGCGTAGGCGGGTGAGGTGTTGGGGTCGCCGTGGCCGTCAATGGCCAGGTAGGTCATGGCCGGTACGTCCACCTCCGTGAAGTCGACCTTTCCCGGCTGGTACAGGTCCTTGCGGTCCTTCTTGATGTCAGTCCTCATCACTGCCTGCTTTCTCTAGAAGGGTGCGGGTCCAGGTGAGATCTGCTTCCTGGCGCAGGATCTCGTAGTCGAAGATGGCCAGGGCGTGCTCCTCATCGACCTGGGCGCGCAGCCGGCGCAGTTGGTCGAGCCTCTCCTGGAGCGCCTTGGCGCGCCGTGCCAGCGCGGCCACGAGCCCGGGTTCGTCAAGCCGGGCGTATGCATTGAGCGCCGGGAGCACGCCCGCGGTGGGCGGGGCCGGGGTGAGGACGCGCTCATCGGCGGCCTTGCTCAGCTCACGGCGCCCGGCGTCGGTGATACGGAAGACGGTGCGGCGCCCCGTGGGGCCGTCGTCGGGCTCGAGGAGCCCCCGTTCCGCCAGGCGTTTGAGGACGTAGTAGACGGATGAGAAGGCCAGGGAGGTCCACTGCCGGTAGCCGCGCTGCTCGATGACCCGGTCGAGGTCGTAGCCGTGCCGCGGGTGCTCGGCAATGAGGGAGAGGACAACGATGTCGGCGTCGGAGGACATGTCATTACTCTAGCACTAGAGTAATGATGGGCAAGTCAGTACCTGACTGCCGCTTCAGGTGATCGACGCGGAAGGTGGCAGGTCTACGCCTCAACCGCGCGGGCGAGCTCGTGGATCTGGGCTGGGCGGGTGCGGCAGCAGCCGCCGATGAGTCGGACACCGGAGGCGATCCAGGAGGGCGCCAGCGCCGCGAGTCCGCCCCTCTCCTCTCCGACCCGCCAGGTCTTGGTCATCGGGTCGTAGAGGTCTCCGGAGTTGGGGTAGGCCACCAGTGGCTTGGCGGTGGCCGCGCGCAGCACCGGTAGTGCCCGGTCGACGACGTCGGGAGCCACACAGTTGATGCCGACGGCGACGACGGACTCCTCCCCCTCGGCCCAGCCGGCTGCCTCGGCGAGCGGGGTGCCGTCGGCCAGGTGTCCGCCGTCGGGGCGGACCTGGAAGGAGACCCAGCACTCGGCGCCGGGGACGAGGTCCCGGACCATGCCGGCGAGCGCCTGCGCCTCATCCAGGCGCGGCAGGGTCTCCAGAGCGAAGAGACTCACCCCCTGCCCCGCCAGCACCTCGATGCGAGGCCGGTGAACCTCCTGGAAACCGGAGTCCTTTGGAATGTCGACGTCGTAAGCACCGGTGTACTCACTGCCGTCAGCCAGGTAGGCGCCATAGGGTCCCAGCCCTCCGGCAATGAGAACCTGCGCCTCAGGATGCTTGGCCTCGAAGCGACGGACGGCCTCATCTGCGAGGCGGACCCCGGCCGCGATGACCTCCCGGGCGGCAGCCGCGTCATGGCCGGCCCGCAGCAGCGCCGGGAGGGTTGCCTGGTAGGTGTTGGTCGTGACGACACGGGCTCCGGCATCCAGGTAGTCGGAATGGACCGCACGCACGGTCTCAGGAGCCGTGGTGAGTGCGAGCGCCGACCACAGCGCGTGACAGGTGTCGACACCACGAGAGTCCAGCTCGGTGCCCATCGCCCCGTCCAGGACGACCGGCCCCAACGACAGAAGATCGGATAACCTCGCCGTCTGCTGCAAGCAGGGCGATGCAGGCACCGGGGACGTTCGCATTGCGACACGGTATCGGATGGCTCCGAGAAGTGCCGGTAGCGTCTCGCTCATGGCACCCGTTGCGGATCCTCATGGGGCCGCCGACGCGTCGGCGGTCTCGTCCACTCCTCCCCCTCTGTTGTCTGAGCGCGACGCTCCCGACAGCCCTGGCCATGTCACAGCGCTGGAGCGCCGTTTGAACCGGCGCCACCTCATGATGATCAGCTTCGGCGGGGTCATCGGGACGGGGCTGTTCCTATCCACCGGCTACACGATCAACCAGGCGGGCCCCTTGGGGACCGTGCTGGCCTACTCGATCGGCGCCCTCATCGTCTACCTGGTCATGATGTGCCTGGGCGAGCTGAGCGTCGCGATGCCCTTCACCGGGGCCTTCCACGTCTACGCCCACCAGTACCTGGGACCCGCCACCGGCTTCGTGACGGCCGTCCTGTACTGGCTCACGTGGACGGTGGCCCTGGGAAGCGAGTTCACCGGCGCCGCCATGATCATGTACGGCTGGTTCCCGGGCGTTCCCGTGTGGGTGTGGGCCGCCGTCTTCATCGCCCTGGTTCTGGTACTCAACCTGGCCTCAGTCAAGGTTTTCGCCGAGGCTGAGACCCTGCTGTCAGGGATCAAGGTGGCCGCGATCATCCTGTTCATCATCCTGGGGGTGACGGCAACGATCGGGCTGGCGTCCTATGAGGGCTACAGCTCGGCCCCGGGGCTGACGAATCTGTACAAGGACGGTCTTTTTCCCAACGGTTTCGGCGCCGTGTTCACCACGATCCTGGCGGTCAACTTCGCCTTCTCCGGTACCGAGCTCATCGGCATCACGGCGGGAGAGGTGGAGGACCCGGGTACCACCATCCCTCGCGCGATCCGGGCCACGCTGGCCCGCCTGGTCATCTTCTTCATCGGCTCGATCATCATCATCGCGGCGCTGATCCCCTGGAAGGACGCCGGAGTCGAGGAGAGTCCTTTTGTGACGGTCCTGTCGAGGATCGGCGTGCCCTACGCCGGGGATCTCATGAACATCGTCATTCTCGCCGCCATCCTGTCCGCGGCGAACTCGGGGCTCTACGCCTCGACCCGCATGCTGTGGTCACTGGCCAACGAGGGCACGCTGCCCCAGGTCCTGGCCCACACCAACCGGTTCGGGGTGCCGGCGCTGGCCATGGGTCTGTCCATGGTCGGTGGGCTGGCGGCCCTACTGACCTCGACCTACGCGGCTTCCACCGTCTATCTGGTCCTCGTGTCCGTCTCGGGGCTCGCCGTGGTCCTGGTGTGGGTGGTCATCGCCGCCTGCCACCTGTCCTTCCGACGACGTCGGCTCGCTGAGGGCCGTGGTCTTGAGGACCTGGCCTACCGGGCTCCCGGGTACCCGTGGGTGTCGATTGCGGCGCTCATGCTGTCGGCCGCCTCCTGCCTCCTCATCGTCTTCGACTCTGGGCAGCGGCCGGCCCTGGGGATCACCGCCGCCTTTCTGGTGGCCTGTTACCTCGGTTACTGGGGAGCCAACCGCCGGATCAGTCTTTAGGAGCGCGGAGCAGAAACGAGGATCACCGCATAGAAGCGCGCAGGTGGCCTTAACGGGTCTCGACGATCTGCTTACCGAAGGGAAAGCAGGTGACGGGGATGAGCTTGATGTTGGCCACCGCCAACGGGATCCCAATGATGGTGATGGCCTGCGCGGCGGCGGTGGTCACGTGGCCGATCGCCAGCCAGAGCCCGGCGACGAGGAACCAGACGATGTTGCTGATCCCACTCATGGCGCCGGCTCCGGGCGCGGGAACCACCTCACGCCCGAAAGGCCACAACACGTAGGCGGCGATGCGGAAGGATGCAACGCCGGCGGGGATCGTGATGATGAGCAGGCAGGCGAGCAGACCGAAGAAGATGTAGCCGAGGAAGAGCCAGAACCCGCCGAAGACGACCCAGATGATGTTGAGCAGCGTGCGCATGACACCTATCTACCACACGCGGGGCAAGGTCCCTGTGTCTCTCTCCGGTCACCAGATGACGCGCTGGGCGATGGCGTCGGCGAAGTTGTCCAGCGCCTGCGGGGCGGCCCCCAGGTAGAGACCCGCATCGATCAGCGAGACCTCCATGAGGTAGAAGCCGCCCTGTCCGTCTCCGACGACGTCGACACGGTTGAACAGGAGCTGGATGTCACGACCGGAGACCTCCTTGATGAGCGCGTGGATGGCCTTACGCACCCGCTCGCCCCACAGCCACTCCTGCTCGCTGGGTTCCCGCGCGGTGACGATCTCCTCGTGGACCTGGTCGGTCGACCTGAAGGACGGGTGAAGCATCGGGGCCTTCTCCACCGCGTGGGAGAGCACACCGTTGAAATAGACCAGTGAGACCTCGCCCTTGCGGTCCACCTCCTCGAGGTAGCGCTGGACCATGACGGTGCGTCCGCGGCGCAGGTGGTGCATGGCGTCGTTGATCGCCTCCGATCGGGAGGAGGCGTCCGTGGCCGTGTAGCGCCCCGTACCGCGCCCGCCCGAGGAGACGGCCGGCTTGACCACGAAGTCGCCGTGCGCCGGGAAACGCGTGTGGACCTGGTGCTTGGAGTAGCCGGCCTCCGGCTCCAGCCAGGTCGTCGGGATCATGGGCACCCCCCACTCGCTCAGTCGGGTGAGGTAGTGCTTGTCCGAGTTCCAGGCGACGACGTCGGGATGGTTGGCCAGTCTGGGAACCGAACGGGCCCACTGAAGGAAGACGGAGTAGTTGCCCTTGATGGCGTAGTCGCGGACGCTGCGCAGGACGACGGTGCCGGACTGGTCCCAGTCGACGTCGGGATCGTTCCACACGGCGACCCTCGGCTCGATGCCACGCGCACGCAGAGCGTCGGGCAAGCCCTGGTCATCGTCGTCAAGGTCCGGGAAGTCTGCACAGGTCGCCAGCGTCACGATCGGGTCGCTCATGCGGCCCACGCTACCGCGCAAAGCGCTACAAGGAGAGCCGCAGACGTGTGACGCTGAACCGTACCGGTACCAACACAAGAAGAGCCTCTCACCCGGGAGGAACGGTGGCGGGCTGACGCTCAGCCCGCCACCGCCACCTCGCACCGGTCCTCCAAGCCGGACACGCCCACCTCATTGCGCACGCGCCGGTGGCACAATGCTGAGATGACCACCAAGCCCTGCAAGCCTCTCGGAACCGCCAATCAGCGCTACTGGGTGTCAATGACCGCCATCGCCGTCGCGACGATCCTCGTCGCGGGCCTGCTGGGTGGAACGATCACACTGCTCACCGGCACTCGTTCGGGTCGCAGCAGCCTGTGGGGAGGCGTGGCGATGGCTCTGGTCATGCTGGCGGGCTGGTCCCTCGCGGCTCGTGTCCGTGATCGCAAGAAGCTGGACCTCCCCCTGTGGCGACGTCTCGATGAGAAGCAGGCAGCCACGTTGAAGCAGTACCGCCAGTGGTCGCGCACCGGCCGCATCGAGGACCCCGAGAACCGGCCGCCGCACTGACCCGTGACTGCCGTGGAGTGACGGCATCCAACAGGTCGGACCACCACACATCCCTGAGACTTGCCACACAATGAGGCGGTTTCGTGGATTCTGGCTGGACGGACCCGCCCTCCATCCGTAGAGTATTCCTCCGTCGCCCGGCGAAGCACGTCAAATGACATCGTTGTGGTGAAGCACCGCTAGCTCAATTGGCAGAGCAGCTGACTCTTAATCAGCGGGTTCAGGGTTCAAGTCCCTGGCGGTGTACGGATTCCCAGCCCAACGGGCCGGGAACCACCGGCTACCGAGGCCGAGCACCGCTAGCTCAATTGGCAGAGCAGCTGACTCTTAATCAGCGGGTTCAGGGT
>CAUVMS010000034.1:0-22019 GCA_963552815.1 uncultured Actinomyces sp.
CAGCACGGGCGGCGTCGAAGGTTCCGCGAAGCCCGATGGCGGCGACCAGCAGGGCGGCTCCGATGGCGGCGATCAGCAGGGCGGCTCCGTTCAGGGCGACAGCCACCAGGGCGACGGGGGTGGCGGCGACCAGCAGGGCGGCTCCGTTCAGGGTGACAGCCACCAGGGCGACGGGGGTGGCGGCAGCCAGCAGGGCGGCTCCGCGACGCCCAACAGCGGCAGCCAGCAGGGCGGCGGCAACTGAACCGGTAGCCCCGTTTACCCATCTGGCGAGGACCTCGACACAGTGCCAGACGTGTCGAGGCCCTCGTCGTGCTGCCTTCACCGACTCTCCCCCGGTTCTCCCACCCGGCGCGAGGAGCGCGACGCACCGGATAACGAAAGCGTTGCGACCGAAGCACCTCTCATGCCAGGCTTCCAGGGGCCGGGTTGGTGGACACCGGACGACTAGGACACCGTTCGAACTGCAAGCCGTCCGCCGGCCCGGCCCCCGCACTGTTCGCTCCCCGACACCTGGAGGCACCCATGCTGTCCACCCTGCTGGAGAAGACCGATCCCTCACGACGACGGATCGGGACCGCGATCGTCGTTGGGATCATCGGAGGGTTCTTCTCCGCCATCGTCAAGTTCGGCTGGGAGGTCCCTTTCCCGCCCCGCACCCCGGAGCGCAACGCGACGAACCCGCCCCAGAGGCTCCTGGAGCAGCTGGGCATGACTGCGGAGCAGTCGCACACCAGCGTCACCTTCAACGGCAACGAGGGCCTACCGATCTACTCCTTCATCATCCATTTCAGCTTCGCGATCGTCTTCGCCGTCTTCTACTGCGTCATGGCGGAGTACTACAAGTCCATCACCCTGTGGCAGGGGGCCGCCTTCGGTCTGCTCGTGTGGGTAGGGGCGCACCTGGTGCTCATGCCGCTGACGGGCACGGTTCCCTCGCCCTTCCCATGGGTCGCCGGCGGACAGACCTGGGCGGAACACTTCTCTGAGGCACTGGGGCACGTCATCTGGCTGTGGTCCATCGAGCTGGTGCGCCGCGACCTGCGCAACCGCATCACCCACCAGCCCGACCCCTGGGTTCGGCTCGACGCCGAGCCGGCCCGCTGAGCCACCACGGCTCCCCGCGACCTCCAACAGTGTGGGCTGCGCCGTTATTACGGCGCAGCCCACACTGTTCGATAGCGTCGTTAAGAAGCTCCAGGACGGGTATCGCCTCGCCGGAGATATCCCTTGTACTCCGCCCAGTCCACAATCTCGCGCCACGCCAGCGCCACGCGCCTTGCGCCTGCGAGCCCAGACACGCCAACACCTCGCAAACCTGGAATCTGACGACCCCTGGCAATCATGATCGGAGGGTAGTAGGTATTCAAAAATTCTTCCTCCTCACCTTCCTCCGGCTCCCATGATCTCCAGTCGGAAGATACGCACAGAGTCGCTGTGACTGCACCATTAGATTCAACACGCTTCAAAAAGCTCCCCCACCTGAAGTCAGCCCACGAGACGTCTCGAGACCACCACCAGAAGCCTATGAACCTGTGCAAGTGCAGCCCTTCAGAGTCCACTACCGAATAACTGAATAGCAGGAAGAAAGACATGAAGAAGATAAGCAGGATAACCACTGCAAGCAGGACCTGAAACCATCCGTCAGATGTCGACAAATCAAATAAGGGAAGCCCTTTCGCCAACACACTAGAAAAGGAGGTGTACCCCACTCCGCCAAACATCAAAATGAGGAACAATGCGCTCCCCATCATTCCCGGAGAGCGCAAAATCGTCAGAACCAGATGATCCCGAGAGTACCAGCTACGAGGAATGCGAGCCTGCGGTTCATCGCCTTGCGCACTATCAAGAGACATTATGATTCCCCTCCGATCGCGGACGCCGATCATCAATCATATTCACGTGGCTCACGTCACAGTAGCATAACGTGTGCTTCGATCCGACACGCCGGTCTCACCCGAGGTCGCGACAGGGTGGCGCAGTCGGAGAAGTCCTCACAGGGTGATGATGACGGTGGCGGCTGCGAAGATGATGCCGTAGGCGAGCTCCAGGAGACCGGCGTCGCGCAGAGAGCTGATGAGGGCGCGTCCCCTGGCCCCGGATCGCACCGGAGCAGTGGCTCGCCGGACCAGCGGGAGCAGCAGGAGCGGAACACCCACTGCGATCAGCAGGCTCAGCAACGGGCTGATACTGCCTCCGCCGTCGGCGGGGCTGGCGGACCCGGTCTCACGCGCCCATAGAAGCCCAACCGCCCCCAGCAGCAACGGCAGGTAGACCATGCCTGAGAAGGCGCGGCGAGCCCCTCGCTCCCCCAGACGAACCGCCAGGGTCATCTTGCCGTGTGCGGGGTCGGTGTCGATGTCGCGCAGGTTGTTGACCATGAGCAGGGAGCAGGCGAGTAGGCCGATCCCGCAGGCCGAGGGCCACAGCCAGCCCGGGACCGTGCCGACCTGCACGTAGGCGGTCCCCACGGTGGCCACCAGACCGAAGAAGACGAAGACGAATACCTCGCCCAGGCCCGCGTAGCCGTAGGGGTGGGACCCGCCGGTGTAGAACCAGGCGGCGGCGATCGCGGCGGCGCCGACGACAAGCAGCCACCACTGGCCGCTCAGTGCCAGCAGCCCCAGCCCCAAGAGGGCCCCCAGGCCGAAGCACCCGAAGGCGGCGAGCTTGACGGTGCGGGGGGCGACCTGCCCGGAGGCGGTCAGCCTCGGTGGCCCGGTGCGCTCGTCGTCGGTGCCGCGCACGCCGTCGGAGTAGTCGTTGGCCAGGTTGCAGCCAACCTGCAGCGCCAGGGCGACGCCCGCGGCCAGCAACGTACGCACCACGGAGAAGTCTCCCATCGCGGCAGCGGCCCCGGCGCCCAGGATGACGGGGGCGACGGCGGCCGGCAGGGTGCGCAGGCGCACCACCTCCGCCCAGCTGGTGGCGCGAGGTCCGCCGTCCTGTGCGCTCTCGACGCTCACGACTCTCTCCAATCCTCTAGGGTAGGCGGCAGTGACCCTACCAGCGCCGTGGCCGGTGCAGGCACAGGAGCCGGTACGGGAACGACACCGCAGCCAGGACGCTTCATCATCAGGAAGACCTCTGTGAGACACCCAGCCCTCTGCCCCCGCGACCCCTCTGGCGAGCCTGCTCCCGGACGCCCAGCGCTTGGACCTTCGGTGCGCGAGCGCGCTCTGGGGACGCTGACCGGCCTGGCCCTCGGCGACGCGCTGGGCATGCCCACCCAGTCCATGAGCCCGGAGCAGATCCGCCGGCACTACGGCACCATCACCGGCCTTCGCGACGCCGTCGCCGAGCAGCCCATCGCCCCCTCGATGCCGGCGGGCAGCGTCACGGACGACACCGAGCAGGCCCTCATCCTGGCCGACCTCCTCATTGACGGCGGCGGCCACGTCGATCCTCACCGCCTCGCCGATGCCCTCCTGACCTGGGAGGGCGACATGCGCGCCCGCGGCTCGCTCGACCTGCTGGGGCCCTCCACCAAGCACGCCCTCGAGCAGGTGCGCGCCGGCACCGACCCTCGCCGCACCGGCCGGGAGGGCACCACCAACGGCGCCGCGATGCGGGTGTCCCCGGTGGGCATCGCCTTCTCCCTGAGTACCGCGGGAGACGCCCTGGCCCGCGCCGTTCACGCCTCCTGCCTGGTCACCCACGACACCCGTCAGGGCTTCGAGGCCGCCGGTCTCATCGCCGCAGCGGTCAGTGCGGCCATCGACGGCGCCGACGCCGGTTCCGCCCTGGAAGCGGCGCTGGACTTCGTGGTCGCCCACCCCCAGGAGGGCCACTGGACGGAGAAGGCCTCCGTCGCCGCCCGCACCCGCCTGGCCCTGGAGACGACCCGGGGCCTGCAGGGTGACGCCCTGGCCGACCACCTGCGCCAGTACGTCGGAACCTCGGTGGAGTCGGCCGAGTCAGTCCCCTGCGCCCTGGTCATCGTGCGCGAGTTCGCGCGGCGGCCCCTTGCCGGTCTGTGCTTCGCCGCCGAGCTCGGGGGCGACACCGACACCATCGCCGCGATGGCCGGCGCGATCCTGGGAGCGAGCGCACCCCGTCTCCTTCCCGCCGATCAGGTCCACCAGGTGCTGGAGCGCTCCGGCTTGGAGCTCGCACCCGTCTGCGATGCCCTGCTCGCGATCCGCTCGGAGCAGGCACACCTCGGGAGGCGGTCATGACGGGACGAGTCATTCACACCGGTCAGGTCGTCATTGACCTGACCCTGCGCATCGAGGCGATCCCGGAGCCGGGCGGTGACGTGTTCGCCGATGAGGCGGGGATGGCCGTCGGCGGGGGCTTCAACGTGCTGGCTGCCGCCCGCAGGCTCGGCGTCGAGACCCTGTACGCCGGCCCGCTCGGCGAGGGCCCCTTCTCCGAGGCCGCCGCCAAGGCCCTGGAGGAGATCGGGGTGCCCCATGTCGGGCCGCTCGCACCGGGCGACCTGGGGTACTGCGTCGCCATGACCGACGCCCGCGCCGAGCGCACCTTCGTCTCCACGCGCGGAGCCGAGACCCGGGGCCCGGTCGATGCCTTCGACCACCTGGAGGTGCGCGACGACGACGTCCTGTACATCAGCGGCTACTCCCTGGCGGATGAAGCCTCCACTGCCGCGCTTGAGCGCCTGGCCGGCCGTCTGACCCAGGCTCAGGCGGGCTGCACGGCGCTGTTCGACGTCTCCCCCATGGTGGGCTCGGTTCCCATGAGCTCGCTGGAGCGCCTCGGTGAGCTGGCCCCGATCTGGTCGCTCAATGAGCGCGAGGCCGGGCTGCTCGCCGCCCGCCTGGGGCTGGCCGTTGAGGCCGGTGACCACGGCGGTGCCTGCGAGGCGCTGTCGACCAGGCTCGGGACGGTGCTGGTGCGGGCCGGGGCGCTGGGCTCCTGGTTCTCCGACGGCGACGCGGCGGTCCACACCCCGAGCATCCCGGTGACGCCGGTGGACACCAACGGGGCCGGAGACGCCCACTCCGGGGTGCTGGCCGCCGCACTGGCCCGCGGTATGGACCTGGCGACGGCACTGCGCTGGGCGAATGTGGCCGGCGCCCTGACGACGACGCGCTTCGGTCCGGCCACCTGCCCGAGTGAGGAGGAGATCAGGGCCCTGGCGTAGGAGGCTCCGTGGCCTCGTCAGCTGTGGCTGCAGCGAGGAGCCGGGCAACGGCGCGCCGGTCGACCTTCCCGCTGGGGAGCAGCGGCAGGGTCTCCAGGATGGCGACCCGTTTGGGGGCGTGGGCACCGTCCAGCCGGTCGCGGACCGCCTCACGCAGAGCGGCGCCGTCGGGGCCGCTCCGGCCGTCGGGGCTTCCCGAGCCCTCCTGCCCGGAGGCGAGCTCACACACGACAGCAGCAACGACGACGCTGCCCCACTGCTCATCGGGCAGGCCGACGACGCAGGCCTCGGCCACCGCCTCCAGGCCGGTAAGGGCCTCCTCCACGTAGCGGGGCTCGACCTTGACGCCGCCGGTGATGATGACGTCGTCCAGGCGACCCAGGACCTCCAGGCACCCGTCGGGCCGCAGTCGGCCGCGGTCGGAGGTGAACAGGACGCGACCGGCCCCGGTGTCCTGAATGCCCTCACGGTCCCGGACCGTGGCGTCGGGGTCCGCGTCGGCGTCGTCGGAGTCCCGCAGGTAGCCCTCGGCCAGGACCGGACCGGATATGAGGATGCGGCCGGCGCCGTCGGCGTCGGGGTCCTGGATGGCGAGCTCGACGCCGTCCAGGGGCCGACCGTCGTAGACGCAGCCCCCGCCGGTCTCGCTCATGCCGTAGGTGGTGACCACGCTGACACCGGCCCGCCGGGCCCGGTCCAGCAGAGCGGGATCGGCGGCAGCTCCTCCCAGGAGGACGGCGTCGGCCTCTGCCAGGGCCTGGCCCACCGCCGGGTCCCGCAGGACGCGCACCAGCTGGGTGGGGACCAGGGAGACGTAGAGGCGGGCAGGGGTGGAGCCGGCAGTGGGGTCGGTGACTGACCGGGCCGAGCGCAGGGCGTCCGCGAGCGCCGTCGGACTGAATCCTGTGCTCGTGTCGACCACGACCGGAGAGGTTCCGGCCAGGAGCGAGCGGATGAGGATCTGCAGGCCGGCGACGTGATGAGCGGGCAGCGGCAGGAGCCAGGTGCCCGGGCCGCCCAGGTGATCGTGGGTGGCGTGGGCGGAGGCCACTAGGGCGGCGGTGCTCATGGCAATGAGCCTGCCGGTGCCGGTGGTGGAGCCCGAGGTGCGCAGGACCAGGTCAGTGCGCGAAGGGACTCGGGTGACGCGGCGGGCCAGATCCTCCTGGACGTGACTGGGGTTCTCGCCCGGGCCAATGGGTACGAGTAGCGGGAGCGGCGGTGCGGTTCTCCCTCCCTCTTCGTCCCCGCCTCGATCCGCAGTGCCGGCGGCCGGCCGGCCGCCGTGAGCCGTGAGCAGGCCGCGCCGGGCCAGGCGCTCGGCGAGGGCGGCGCGCAGAGCGGCGACGTCGTCGGGGGCGGTTCCTCCGGTCAGGAGGCGGAAGGTGGGCGGGGTGGGCACGGGATGATCGTGCCACGCCCTGAGACGGACGGGTATGCGCAGGTGCAGGGGTCTGCGGGGCCGGTCGGCTCGGTTAGGGTTGGCCCATGCGTATCGCCCTCATCGTCCTGGTGTTCGCCCTGACGCTGTACGCCCTGCTGGACTGCGCGCGCACGCCGGAGGAGAGCATGCCGGCGCGGATGCCGAAGTTCCTGTGGATCATCCTCGTCGTGCTGTTCCCGACCATTGGTCCGATCGCCTGGATCATCGTCTCGCGGGTCAAGGCCGCCGAGGAGCGTGGCGGCTTCGTGGAGCCCACCGTGTGGTCCTCCAAGGAGGGCACGACCTTCCGTCGCCCGGAGCGGGCCCGGCCCATGGCGCCCGACGACGACCCGGAGTTTCTGCGTGACCTGGAGCAGGACATCCGGCGCCGTAAGCACCACCCGGAAAAGCCCGCCGGCAGCGACGACAAGAGCGCCGGCAGCGGCAACAAGGCCGGTGGCGACCCTCAGCAGGATGCTGGGGAGTCCGACGCCGGGGAGTCGGGCGACTCCGATCGCTCCGGTACTGACCAGCGCTGAGGAGCCAGGGAGGACTGCGACTGAGGCGCCCGGCCGCGGACCGTCTCAGGGCAGGGCGGCCTGCGCCGTGGGCCAGGGTCCGGTGTCGACGTCGTAGCCGTGGGCGGAGGCGTGGATGAGCCAGTCGCCCGGGATCCAGGTGCGCCCCACGATCTGGGGGTGATCGGGCATGTATCGCACCGACCACAGGATGAGGACGAGCTCGGCCCACTGGGCGCGGATCTTGAGGCGCACCGAGCCGGAGGCGTTGGCGGCAGCGATGACGATCTCCCCGGTGGAGGTGAGCCGGACCTCCTGGATGTCGGCGTAGGAGATGGGCATGACGCCTTCCCCGGTGCCCAGGTAGATGCCGTGGGTCGAGACGGTGAGGCGGGCGCGGGCCAGGTGTCGCCACTTCTCGACGGCGTCGGCCTCGGCGGCGCGGCGGCGCCGGTGGTTGAGGTAGGCCTGGCCGCCGAAGAAGGCGGCCGTCAGGGCCAGGCCGACGGGTCCCCCGGCCAGGAAGAAGCCGCGCGAGGGGTTGTAGGTGGCGTCCCCGCGCCGCCACATGAGCAGCTCGGCGTCGCAGGTGGCCAGCATGACCTCGCCCGAGCCCAGGGCCGGGCGCACGGGGTCGATGGTGGGTGAGACCGGGTTGGGACACCGGCCCTGGCGGGTGGCGGTCAAGACGGCGGCGGTGTGCCACCACACGAAGTCCTGCCCGGTCCAGGGGCGTCGTGGGGCGGGCCTCCGGGCACCGGGGCGCAGCACCTCACCGGACGAGGCGGGCCGGCTGCCTGCGCGCACGACCTCACTGCCGACCGGGCGCGAGGGCGGCTGCTGGGTCACCGCCTCGCCTCGCTGTGGCCGGCACGGTCAGTACTGTCAGCCCGTTCAGCACTGTCAGCACGTTCGACGCGATCGGCTCGGCCAGTGGCTACCCGGGCGGCGGAGGTGCCGGGCACCATGTCGCGGGCCTGACGCAGCAGGTCCCCGGCCGGCTCCCAGTAGGCCAGCCCCACCAGGGTGCGGTTCTCGAATGTCAGTGAGGTCAGGGAGGCCAGGGCGCACTGGCGCCGGCGCGGATCGTGGGCCTGGGGGCGCCCTTCCAGGAAGAGGCGCAGCGACCAGATGGGCAGCTGGTGGGAGACGAGGAGCGCCTCGTGGCCCTCGGCGACGTCGAGCGCGGAGACGACGGCGCCGCGCATGCGCTCGACAATCTCGCGGTAGGGCTCGCCCCAGGAGGGGCGCAGCGGGTTGACGTAGCTGCTCCAGCGGCTGGGGTGGGCCAGGGTCCAGCGGTTGCGGTTGACGGCGATGCCCTCGAGGTTGCTGCCGGCCTCGATGAGCCGGGCCTCCGTCGTCGGCGCCAGCCCGAAAGCGGCTGCGGTAGGGGCTCCGGTCTCTCGCGCGCGCTCCAGGGGCGAGGTGATGACCTGGGTGATGTCGTGCCCGGAGGCGGACAGGACGTCGGCGACCTGCTGGGCCATCTGGTGGCCCAGGGTCGACAGGTGGTAGCCGGGCAGGCGGCCGTAGAGGATGCCCCCGGGGTTGTGCACCTCGCCGTGCCGCATGAGGTGGATCGTCGTGCGCGCCATGCGGTGATTCTCGCACGCTCGCCGACAACGGTCAGCCACCGGGTCCCGTAGGGTGGTCCGCATGACGACTCGCAGTGCATGGGGTCTCGGCCTGGCGACCGTGACCGACGACGGCAACACCCTCGACGTGTGGTACCCCCGCCCGGTCCTCGGCGACGAGCCCGAGGACGGGCACGCCGACCTCCTGGCGACCCTGAGCGCCATGGAGCGCCGCGACGAGGCCCGGGGCGTACACACCACCGTGGTACGCACCTGGGCCGACCTCGACGACGCCCCCCAGACCGTGGCCGGCGGCTACCTGCGACTGCACGCCCTGTCCCACCGCCTGACTAAGCCCAACACCATCAACCTGGACGGGATCTTCTCCCGCCTGCCCAACGTGGTGTGGACCTCCGCCGGCCCCTGCCGCGCCGAGGACTTCGAGACCACCCGCACCCGTCTGCGCGCCGCCCTGGGCCGCCCAGTCCAGGTCCACTCCGTGGACAAGTTCCCGCGCATGACCGACTACGTCCTGCCCTCGGGGGTGCGTATCGGCAACGCCGCAAACGTGCGCCTGGGGGCCTACCTGTCCGAGGGCACCACGGTCATGCACGCCGGCTTCGTCAACTACAACGCCGGGACGCTGGGCCGCTCCATGGTTGAGGGCCGCATCTCCCAGGGCGTCGTCATCGGTGACGGCTCCGACGTCGGCGGCGGCGCCTCCACGATGGGCATGCTCTCGGGCAGCGGACGTCAGCGCGTGGCCCTGGGTGAGCGCTGCCTGCTGGGCGCCAACTCGGGGCTCGGGATCCCGCTGGGTGACGACTGCGTCGTCGAGGCGGGCCTGTACCTGACGGCCGGAACAAAGGTGTCCCTCATGCCGCAGGGCGGCGTGGTGCCCGGCCGCCACGGCCTGTTTCAGGAGCCGCGCGTGGTCTCGGCGCGAGAGCTGGCCGGCGCCTCCAACGTCCTGTTCCGCCGCAACTCCCAGTCCGGTGCCGTCGAGGCGCTGGCCCGCGGCGGCAAGGCCATCGAGCTGAACTCAGCGCCGCACGCGAACCAGTAAGGCTCTTCAAGTCCGCTGCTACAGCGCTCCGTACCGGCCGTCTTCCGCCTCAGCCGCGGGAGGCGGCCGGTCGCGTCGGGGCAGGCCGCGCTCCTCGCGCAGCCGCGCCTGGGGCGCACGGCGAGCGCGAGATGTCTGGGCGCAGGCCTGAACCGGCACTGTGAAACACAACGTTCACACTCTATGCCAGCATCGAGGTTTTCGTTATCATAGTGATGATTTTTTCTGCGCCAGCGAGGGGAGGCCGGATACCGATGACGCCCACGACCGCCCAGGCCCCCGACGTCACCCGGCCCGTCGGTGACGCGCTGCCGCCCCGGCGCAGGCGCCGCACCCCCGTATGGGCCTCGCAGCGCGTCCTCAAGGTGACCATGGCGGTCACGGGCACGATCATGGCCCTGTTCGTCGTGGTCCACATGATCGGAAACCTCAAGGTTCTCGCGGGCCCGGAGGCATTCAACGGCTACGCCGCCTGGCTACGGGAGGTCGCCTACCCGCTCCTGCCGCACGAGGGCCTGCTGTGGGCGATGCGCCTGGCGCTGGGAGCGTGCATCGCGCTGCACGTGGCTGCGGGAATCGCGCTGTGGCGGCGCGCGAGGGGTGCGCGCGGGCCCGTCCGACGTCGGGCTCTGCCCGCCCGAACCATCGGCGCTCGCTCCATGCTCGTCACCGGCGCCCTCGTCGGGGTCTTCGTCCTCGTCCACATCCTCGATCTGACCATCGGCCGTCTCGTCGCCCCTGAGAGCTTCCAGGCGCCGACGACGTCGAACGGCGAGCTGCAGGTCAGCGCCTACCACAACCTCGTGGCGAGTCTGTCGCGTCCTGGCATGGCGGTCTTCTACAGCCTGGTCATGCTGGCGCTGTCCCTCCACCTGGCGCAGGGCCTGTGGAACGTGGTCATCGACCTGGGAGGCACCGGTCCCAGGCTGCGCAAGGTGTGCCGCGCCCTCGCCCTGGCCGTGGCCCTGGCCGTCGCCGTCGTCAACGGCCTGCTGCCCGTGCTCATCTGCACGGGGGTGATCGGATGAGTGCGAGCGCACAACCGGCCGTCGGCGGTCTGTACGACGTCGGCGAGGATCTCGACGCGCGCCTGCCGGACTGCCCTCCCGAGCAGGCCTGGGAGCGTCGGCGCGACGAGTACCGCCTGGTCAACCCCTCCAACCGCCGCAAGCTGACCGTCATCGTGGTGGGCGCCGGGCTGGCCGGTTCCGGGGCGGCCGCGACCCTGGGGCGCCTGGGCTACCGGGTGGAGTGCTTCAGCCTGCACGACGCCCCGCGCCGCGCCCACTCGGTGGCCGCGCAGGGCGGAATCAACGCCGCCCGGGCCCGCAAGGTCGACGGCGACTCCCTGGCGCGCTTCGTCAAGGACACCGTCAAGGGCGGGGACTACCGGGGGCGGGAGGCCGACGTCGTGCGCCTGGGGCTGGAGTCCGGCCGGGTCATCGACCACATGGAGGCGATCGGGGCACCCTTCGCCCGCGAGTACGGCGGCCAGCTCGCCACCCGCTCCTTCGGCGGGGTGCAGGTCTCGCGCACCTACTACACGCGTGGGCAGACCGGACAGCAGCTGGAGATCGCCTGCGCCCAGGCGCTCCAGGAGCAGATCGCCGCCGGGAGCGTCCACATGCACACCCGCACCGAGATGCTCGACCTCATCGTGGCCGACTCCCGCGCCCAGGGCATCGTCACCCGGGACCTGCTCACCGGCGAGGTGAGCGCCCACACCGCTCACGCCGTCGTGCTGGCCACCGGCGGCTACGGCAGCGTCTACCACTACTCGACCCTGGCCATGGCCTCCAACGCCACCGCCACCTGGCGCGCCCACCGGCGCGGGGCGGCCTTCGCCAGTGCCTGCATGGTGCAGTTCCACCCCACGGCGCTGCCGGTGAGCTCGCACTGGCAGTCCAAGACCACGCTCATGAGCGAGTCCCTGCGCAACGACGGGCGCATCTGGGTGCCCGTGCACCCCGGGGATGAGCGGGCCCCGAACGACATCCCCGAGGACGAGCGCGACTACTACCTGGAGCGCAAGTACCCGGCCTTCGGCAACCTCACCCCGCGCGACGTGGCCTCGCGCAATGCCCGCGAGCAGATCGAGTCCGGCCGCGGCGTCGGGCCGCTGCGCAACTCGGTCTACCTCGACTTCCGCGACGCGTTGGAGCGGCTGGGCAAGGAGACCATCGCCTCGCGCTACGGCAACCTGTTCGAGATGTACCTCGACGCCACCGGTGAGGACCCCTACGAGGTGCCCATGCGCATCGCTCCGGGCGCCCACTTCACGATGGGCGGGCTATGGGTGGACTTCGACCAGATGTCCACCATCCCGGGACTGTTCGTGGGCGGGGAGGCCTCGAACAACTACCACGGCGCCAACCGCCTGGGGGCGAACTCACTGCTGAGCGCCAGCGTGGACGGCTGGTTCGTGCTTCCGCTGGCGGTGCCGAACTACCTGGCCGGGCTGGTGGGCAGCACGCCCCTGAGCCCCGACGCGCCGCAGGCGCTCCAGGCCGTGGCCGTAACCCGTGAGCGCATCGACTCACTGATGGCAGTGGGCGGGACCCACCGTCCCGTGTGGTTCCACCGTCGTCTGGGTGAGATCCTCTACGCCGGCTGCGGGGTCAGCCGCTCCGAGGCGGGGCTGCTGCGCGCCCTGGAGGAGGTGCGCGCGCTGCGCGAGGAGTTCTGGGCCGACGTCAAGGTGGTCGGCGGCCAGGCGCGGCTCAACCAGGAGCTGGAGCGGGCACTGCGGGTCGCCGACTTCCTGGAGCTGGCGGAGGTCATGATCCTCGACGCCCTGGACCGGCGCGAGTCCGCCGGCGCCCACTTCCGCGAGGAGTACGCGACGCAGGGCGGCGAGGCCCAGCGCAATGACGAGGCCTGGTGCTCCGTGTCGGCCTGGCAGACGGGGCCCGACGGCGGGCACACGCGCCGGTCCGAGCCGCTGAGCTTCTCGCTGGTGCCCATGCAGGTGAGGGATTACCGATGAGAGTCGAGCTGGAGATCTGGCGGCAGGACGGGCCGCGAGCGCAGGGCTTCTTCGAGAGCCACGTGGTGGAGGACGCCGAGCCGCAGATGAGTCTGCTGGAGCTGCTGGACCGCCTCAACGACCAGATCATTGAGGCCGGCGGTGAGCCGGTGGTCTTCGAGTCGGACTGCCGGGAGGGGGTGTGCGGGGCCTGTGGCTTCCTCGTCAACGGGGTGCCGCACGGGCCGCTGGACACGACGCCGGCGTGCCGTCAGCACCTGCGGGCCTTCCCCGGGGTGACGCGCTTCCGGCTGGAGCCGTGGAGGTCGGCGGCCTTCCCGGTCATCCGGGACCTGGCGGTGGACCGGACGGCGCTCGACGAGCTCATCCGGGTGGGCGGGACCGTCGACGTGGCCGCAGGGACCGCACCGGACGCCGACGACGTCGCCCAGGGACACCTGCAGGCGGAGCGAGCGCTGGACTTCGCCGCCTGCATCGGCTGCGGGGCCTGTGTGGCGGCCTGCCCGAACGGGGCAGCGGCACTCTTCGCGGGGGCGAAGCTGGCGCACCTGTCACTCATGCCGGCCGGGCGCATCGAGCGGGGGCGCCGGGCCCGGGCGATGACGCGGGAGCTCGATGAGCTCTTCGGGCCGTGCTCGGTGTATGGCGAGTGCGTGCCCGCGTGCCCGGCGGGGATCCCGATCGAGGCGATCGCGCTGCTCAACCGGGAGGTGCTGCGCGCCGGTCTGCGCGGGGCGACCCACGACGACTGACGCCGACCTCATCACCGGGGGCCGATGACCGGCCCCCGGACCTCGCGGGAGGGGACGGGGATCAGGACTCGGGCTTGTGGGCGACGAGGGCGATGCCGACCATGTCCTTCTCGTAGCGCTTGAAGGTGCGGGCCATCCCCTGAACGCGCCGGCGCAGCGCCCTGTCCGCGGCGACGTTGCGCGCGATCCGCAGGAAGCCGCCCACCCCCTCGTCGCGGATGTTGCGCCCGACCTTGAGCAGGGCCATGGGGGCGGTGTCGACCCAGTCGACGACGAGCCCGGCGTCCTCCATGAGCTCCTTCCAGGCGGCCGCGGTCATGGGGCGGGCGTTGACGTGGATGGAGCGGGCCAGGTCGCGGCGCAGCTCGGTGTAGTACTCCTCGTCGATGTCGTCGGGGGTGACGCCGAGCTCGTGGATGGCGTAGCGCCCGCCCGGGCGCAGGACACGGGCGGCCTCGGCGACGATCGCGGCCTTGCCCTTGTCCCCCTGCATGGTGAGCATGGCCTCACCGACGACGACGTCGGCACTGGCGTCGGCCAGGCCGGTGTCAGCGGCCTCGCCCTGGCGGACGGTGCCGAGGTCCCCGACGACGGCGGCCACGCGCCGGGCGGCGTCGGGATCACGGTCGATGGCCGTGTAGGAGGCGGGGTGTGCCTTGACGATCTCGGCGGCGGTGCGCCCCAGGCCCGGGGCGAGCTCGACGACGTCGGCGCCGGGCAGGTGGGCGTGGCCGAGCATGGCGGCGGACAGGGCGGCGCCGCCGGGGCGCAGGACGCGCTTGCCGGCGCGGGCCAGGACCCAGTGGCCGGGCGCAGAGGCGATGGGGCGATCGGCGTAGGGCAGCGGCAGGTCGACAGAGGCGGCGTCAGCAGGCTTCTCACTCATGAGGTCAGCCTAACCATAGTGGCTCCACCGCGGGCAGAGTCCGACGTCGATGACTCGATGACGCGAGCAGGGCTCCCGGAAAAGCTCAGGGCCCAGGAGGTGAAGGTCGGCGCAGGGCGGCTGGCTGGTCAGCGTCTATGCGATCGGGTACGCGCTCTCCGGTCTGGTATCCCGGCCGTCGGACCGAGGTAACCGCCGGATCATCCTTACACTTGGGATGGTGGTCTTCGCGTTGGCAACAGCAGCCCGCGCCGCTTCCCCAGGATTCTGGACGATGTTCGCCTTCCGTTATGTCGCGGGCGGTGCGGCAGCCGCCGCACCGCAAGAGCATTATTCACGGGGTTATCGGTCGGTTCCACCATCCTCCTGTGACGCATGATTCATCCGGTGTCCACACAGCCGACATGGCCGCGCCCCCAGCCGATGTAACCAATGAAGATCCTTGAAATTACGCGGTTCCCACTCGGACTCCGACGTCCCTGCGGTCTCCATGTCCGCAGCATGGACACCTGTCACCGCGGATTCAGCCCCCTCGCGCAGACCACCACATCAAACCCATGAATAATCCTCATAGTGGCAGGCAGTCGCGATACGGTGTCCGCATGGATCAGCTCATCACTCCCGCCATCTGGTGCGACGCCGCCGCCGACGAGGCGGCCCGGTTCTACGCCGACGTCTTCCGCGAGGGCTCCGTCGTCGAGCAGGTGCCCGGGTACGCGGCCACGGTCAGCATTCACGGATTTCGGCTCTCGCTCATCAACGGCGGCGACCAGGACGCCCCGAACCCGTCGATCAGCTGCATCCTGAACTTCGACCCGCTCCTGTTCGGCGGCGAGGACCAGGCCCGGGCCTACCTCGATGAGCTCTACGAGCGGCTCTCCGCCGGCGGTGTGCTCATGGAGCTGGGCGAGTACCCCTTCTCGCCGCGCTACGCCTGGGTCCGCGACCGCTTCGGCATGACCTGGCAGCTCATGCTCACCGACCCGGCCGGCGAGCCGCGCCCCTTCATCCTGCCCTCCTTCATGTTCGGCGGTACCAATCACGCCAACGCCGAGGAGGCCACCGAGGCCTGGATCGCCCTGTTCGACGACGCCCGCCGCGGGGCCCTGTACCGCTATGAGGAGGGCGGGCCGATGGAGGCGGGCACGGTGATGTTCACCGACTTCACGCTGCGCGGTACCTGGATGGCGGCCAGGGACTCGGGCCCATCCCACGACCTCACCTTCACTCCCGGGGTCTCGATGATCGTCTCCTGCCGGGACCAGGAGGAGATCGACCATTACTGGGCTGGGCTGTCGGCCGTGCCCGAGGCCGAGCGCTGCGGCTGGTGCGTCGACCGCTGGGGCGTGTCCTGGCAGGTCGTCCCCCACAACATCGCCGAGCTCATGGCCGACGCCGCCACGCGCGAGAAGATCCTGCAGATGGGCAAGATCGACCTGGCCTGCCTGTAGGCCGCCGAACTCATCATGCCGTCGAGGCGATAGTCTGGTGGCTGGGGTCGACCAGTGAGCCAACATGGACGGCACCGGCCGGTCCGAGGTCATCCGATCAGCCGTACGAGCCGTCGTCGCGTGAGCGTCCACAGGCTGACCGGTTGGAGGCGTTGACAACCTTGAGAGGGCGTGGCTGGCGTGGACATCGCGGCGCTGCTGAACGAGCACTCGATCGGCCTGGCCAGTTACTCGGAGGTCTCGATCGAATCGGGCCGGGCCCCCATCACGCTGTCCATCTGGGAGGCGGAGCAGGACGCGGCGCCGACGGTCGTGTTCGTCCCGGGCACCATGACCCACCCCCTGTTCTACAGCCCCTTCCTGGATGCGGTCAGCCGGCACGGCTACCACGTGGTCGGCGTCCACCCGCTGTCCCACGGGCGCAGCCCCCGGGTCATCCGCCGGTTCACCCTCGACGACATGATCGGAAACGTCCGGGACGCGGTGGGCTATGCCTGCGCCCGTTTCCCCGGCGCCGTCGGGCTGATGGGGTCGAGCCAGGGCGGCATCCTCACCCTGCTGGCCGCCGCCGGCGAGCACCGCATCCGGGCCGCCTTTCCGCACAACGTCCTGTTCACACCCTTGCGAGAATCCCTGTCGGTCACCCGATTCCCCAACGCGCTCGGCGTGGCGTACCCGGCGATCCGGCGGATCATCGCCGCCGCCGGCCGAGTGCTGCCCGGACTGCAGGTGCCGATGAGTTTTTACCTCGACGTCAACAAGGTCTTCTCAGAGCAGGAGTGGCGCGACGAGTTCTACCGGGACCCCCTGGGACGCACTGCCTACCCAGTGAGCTTCCTGTCCAGCCTGTTCGCGACCGACATGTCGGTCCTCGTCGACGGCAGCATCACCTGCCCGGTGGTGGCGTTCGTGTCGACGGGTGATCCCCTGTTCACCCTCGGTTACAGCCGCCTGGTCTATGAGCGACTGGTGGCTCCCCAGAAGCGGCTGATCGAGTTGCCCGCCAGTCACCACCTGATTCTCAACGAGCGGACCGAGCACATCACCCCGACGGTACTGGCAGCCCTGGATGACTACCTCAGGTAGCCCGGACGCCTCCCACAAACGGCCACAAAAGCTCACAGCGGTCACCAGCCGCTCCTTGATGCGCCAGACGGCCCGACGCTCTGATCGACGACGTACCTCTGCATCGGGGACGTACTTCTCCCACAAACCACTGAGGGTGGGCCTCAGTCGTCTGCGGGAGAACGCAGTCCTCGTAGGGAAAGTACGTCCCCAGCCTGGACCGCCGCGGCCTTGGGCGACCGGCGTGGGCCCGTGACCGTCAGACCCTCATGATTCAGACCCTCGTGACGCGGTCGAGGCTGGGGACACCGGCGCGGGTGTCCGGGTACTGGCCGTCCTCCTGCTTGCGCCGGTGCATGGCCACGTAGTGGCGCTCGGTGGAGCCGTCGTACACCTGGCGGGGCCGCCCGATGCGCTTAGTGGGGTCGGCGATCATCTCGCGGTACTGGGCGATCCAGCCCGGCAGCCGCCCGAGGGCGAACAGGGGCGTGAACATCTTCGTGGGGAAGCCCATCGCCTGGTAGATGAGACCGGTGTAGAAGTCGACGTTCGGGTACAGGCTGCGCGAGATGAAGTACTCGTCGCGCAGCGCCGTCTCCTCCAGCTCCATGGCGATCTCGAGCTTGCGGTCGCCGTCGTCGGAGCCCAGGCGGGTCAGGACGTCATGGGCGGTCTCCTTGACGATCGCGGCACGCGGGTCGTAGTTCTTGTAGACCCGGTGGCCGAAGCCCATGAGCCGGACGCCGTCCTCCTTGTTCTTGACCTTGCGGACGAACTCGGCCGTGCTCATCCCCGAGCTCTGGATCGTGTCCAGCATGCGCAGGACGGCCTCGTTCGCGCCGCCGTGCAGCGGGCCGGACAGCGCGCCCACGCCCGCGGCCACCGAGGCGTACATGTTGGCGTCGGCCGAGCCCACGAGGCGCACGGTGGAGGTCGAGCAGTTCTGCTCGTGGTCGGCGTGCAGGATGAGGAGCATGTCCAGGGCCCGCACCACGGCCGGGTCGATCTCGTAGGACTGGTAGGGCATCCCGAAGGACATGCGGATGAAGTCCTCGACGTAGGAGCGCTGCGGGTCCGGGTAGAGCAGCGGCAGGCCGATGGCACGCCGGGCGATGTAGCTGATCATCGTGGGCATCTTGGCCAGCAGCAGCACGGTGGCGAGCTCGCGCTCGTAGGGGTCGTGCGGGTTGAGGGTGTCCTCGTAGTAGGTGGCCAGACCCGCGATCCCCGCCTGGAGGATCGCCATCGGGTGACCCGAGGAGGGGAAGGAGGTGAAGAAGCTGCGGAAGTCCTCGTGCAGGAGCCGGTGACGCGAGATGCGCCGCTCCATGCGCTTGAAGGACTCCCGGTCGGGCAGCTCGCCGTTGATGAGGAGGTAGGCGACCTCCAGGAAGGTCGAGGACTTGGCCAGCTCCTCGATCGGGTAGCCGCGGTAGCGCAGGATCCCGGCCGCGCCGTCGATGTAGGTGATCTGCGAGGTGCACGACGCCGTATTGGTGAAGCCCGGGTCAAGCGTCACTACGCCGGTGGAGCCCAGCAGCTTGGACACGCCCAGGCCGTCAGCGCCGTCGGTCGCCTGGGCGCGCGGCAGCTCAAGGTTCTTGCCGTCGACGTTCAGCAGGCCGGGGCCGCCAACGAGGCCGGACTGGCTCTGCTCCGGCTGCTCGGCCGCGGCGGGGGTGGGGGTGCTCGTCATCATGTCTCCTGGGGCTCGGGGCCGCGCGCTTCGCGACGGCGAGGCCTGGGTCTGCAGGGCGATCCGGTGGATCCTGCGCACACTGTACGGGGTGCGCTGTCACAGCGTCGTTTCATTGGTCCGGCTTACAGCCCACTGCAGGCTACCCGACTCAGCCAACGCCCCACCTTCAGCACTCATTGATAAATTTATCAAACCCGTCACATGACGATAACTTTATCAAAGCGAGTGATCGTTGATAAACTTATCACCATGAGGACGCCCCTTGACTCACCGTTCAGCCCAGGCTCGGACACTGTGCCCCTGGTGTGGGCAGGGCGCATCGAGCACCTCAGCGACTGGCGAGACGTCCTTCGCCCTCGCCGTACCGCCGGTATCCACGAGCGTGGCCGCACCATCCTGGGAGAAGCCGGGTCCGGAAAATCCTCGCTAGTGCACCGGATCGCGAGTGAGGCCTCGGAGGCGGGCGACTGGGTCACGCCGCAGCTGCGCATCCCGTCGGGGAGCGATCCCATCAAGCGAGTCGCCTCGGCTCTGCTGGCCCTCGCCGACACGGCGGGTCTGCCAGCAGCCAGGGAACAGCGCATCGGTGACCTGCTGCGCCGTGTTGAGTCCGTGGCCGCATCAGGCATCTCCCTGTCCGTGCGCGCCCAGGACGGCCCCGAGCCTTATTCCGCCCTGACTGATCTGCTCATTGAGATCGGCCGTGCGGCAACCAAGTGCCACGCCGTGGTGATGATCCACATCGACGAGGTCCAGAACATTACTGATGAGCATGCGCGCTCTCAGCTGCTCATCGCCCTGGGTGACGCGCTCAATCACGAGGAGCTCACAACCCTTCCCGGCGGCCTGAGCGTCGCCTCGGCGCTTCCTATCGCCGTCTACCTGACCGGGCTGCCCGAGTTCGCGGACATGGCCGGAGCCCTGTCCGGTGCCACCTTCGCGCGTCGCTTCCAGACCACCACGCTGGAGACGATCGACGACGACGAGCTCTTGACCGCACTCCGCCCCTTCATCAGTCAGGGGTGGCCCATCACCACCGCCGACGGCGGCACAGAGCGGATCTTCATGGAGCCCGACGCCCGACGCGCTATCGTCGAGCTCTCCTGCGGAGAGCCGTTCCTCTTCCAGCTCGCCGGGCAGTGCGCCTGGCACGCCGGCACCGACAGCATCATCACGGCAGAGCACGTCCGCAGCGGATGGAGCAGGCAGGCGGTCCACGAGGCGGAGGCGCATGTGCAGCGCATCCTCGACCGGCTCCCACCGCGCGAGAGGGAGTTCGTCGAGGCAATGGCCGAGCTCGCACCCGAGGAGCGTTCTCTGACGAACATCGCTAACCGGCTCGGACACAAGAGGGCCACGGACGCGGGCCCCACCGCGCAGCGGCTCGACCTAACCCGCAGGATCATCCGGCGCGGTAGGCCCTACCAATTCCGACGCCGCGCCGTCGGGGCCTATCTCACCTCCGAGTGGCCCGAGGTGGGCTGACCGGGACCGGCCGGCCTCAGCCGGCGAAGAGGGCGGCGGCCTCGGGCGAGCGCAGACGCGCGGCGGCGGCCTCCACCCGCTCGTCGGTGTCGGTCAGGCTCATGCGTACCCGCCCGGCCCCGGCCTCGCCGTAGAAGTCGCCGGGGGCCACGACGATCCCCAGCTCGGCGAAGGCCCCCACGAGGTCGTAGGCGCTCATCGACTCGGGCCCCTTGAGCCACAGGTACAGGCCGGCCACGGAGGCCGGGTCGTTGACGAGCCCAGCGGCGGCGGTCGCCTCGATGAGTAGCTCACGGCGCTCCCTGTAGACCTCCTTCTGCACCTCCATGTGCGCCTCGTCCCCGAGGACAGCCACGAGGGCGGCCTGGACCGGCGTCGGCACAAGCATCCCGGTGTGCTTGCGCACCTCGGTGACCGCACTGACCAGGCCGGCATCCCCGGCGAGGAAGGCCGCCCGGTAGCCGGCGAGGTTGGACTGCTTGGACAGGGAGTACAGGGCGAGCAGACCGGTCCGCCCCGCTGCCCCTCCGACCCGGGGGTCCAGGAGGCTCGGGATCGGTTCGGCGTCCCACGGCGCTTCCCAGGCGAGCTCGGCGTAGCACTCGTCGGAGATGACGATCGCGCCGCGCCCCCTGGCCCAGGCGACGACCCGGGCCAGCTGCTCGGTGCCCAGGACGTGCCCGTCAGGGTTGCCGGGGCTGTTGAGCCAGACGATGGCCACCCGCGCGTCGTCGGCGACGTCCCAGGTGGCGGGGTCGGCGTCGGTGTCCACGGGGACCGGGGTCGCGCCCACGAGGCGAGCGCCGACGTCGTAGGTGGGGTAGGCGGCCCGCGGGTGCAGGACGAGGTCACCCGGGCCCACGCCCAGGTGGAGCGGCAGGAGGGCCACGGACTCCTTGGAACCGATCGTGGGGATGACCTCGGCGTCGCTCAGGCCCGCCACCCCTCGACGGCGCCCCATCCACTCGATGATGGCGGCGCGCACCACGGGGGCACCGACCGCCGTCGGGTAGCCGGGGGCGTTAGCGGCCACGGACAGGGCGGTCCGGGCGATCTCGGGGGTGGGGTCCACGGGCGTGCCTACCGCGAGGTCGACGACGCCGTCCGGGTACTCGGCGGCGCGCTCCCGGTAGGGGCGCAGCGAGTCCCAGGGGAAGTCGGGCAGGGCGAGGCGGCGGGGCAGGAGGGGGCTCGGATACGTCTCGGATGTCGCGCTGGTACTCACAGCACCGATTCTTCCTCACGCGCCGGGCGCGTCTCCACCCCCGACCAGCCCCGGCCCGTCGTCTCAGTAGCCGTTGGCCTCTTTCCACTCCACGTTCTGCGGAGGCAGGGCGGCGATCATGGGGTCGTCGTAGTCCTGAACGCCGGCTCTCTGGGCACCACCGGGCGAGCCGAGTCCCTTGAGCTCGAAGAAGTCGATGTTGGCGCGGGTGTAGTCCTCCCACTCCTCCGGGACATCGTCCTCGTAGAAGATCGCCTCGGTGGGGCAGACGGGCTCGCAGGCCCCGCAGTCGACGCACTCGTCGGCGTTGATGTAGAGGCTGCGTGCACCCTCGTAGATGCAGTCGACGGGACACTCATCGACGCAGGCGCGGTCCTTGACGTCAACGCAGGGCTGGGCAATGACGTACGTCATAGCAGCAGTGTCCTTTCTTCTCCGGGGAACCTCCCGCGCGGGTGGGCGGGTTCGGGGCAAGTATCGTCCCCCAGGGCCCTTCGACCCAAGCGGTGGCAGAGTGGCCGTCAGCACGCGGGAAACTCGAGGTTGTCGCGCCGCGATTACGTCACTGCCCCGGCGCGAATGTCGTAGTTAACACCGGTCGTGGCCACCGCCCCGCCCAGGCGTCTACTCCACGAGGGTGGGGTTGTACTGGCCAGGGGTTGTGCGTACTGCACGAGAGCCCGACCTTCGTGGAGTACACCCAGCTGTCAGCCAGTAGCACCCGACCCTCGTGCAGTACACCCGACTGTCGGCCAGTAGCCCCCAGACCTCGTCACTGC